>DAISWS010000073.1:6353-12603 GCA_036826275.1 Vulcanimicrobiaceae bacterium | reverse complement strand
CACAGCCGGAACCCACCGGGTGAGCCGAACGAACCAACGACGCCACCTTGATGGCAATTTGAGCATCGAAAAGGCCGTTTTGAGGCCATTTTGATGGCCGTTCCGCCACTTGGGTGGCACAATATGCCAATGGAACGCACGAACGAGCCCAAAATCGTGCTCCTTGTCCGCTTGCTCAACGCGATCGACGAGGGGCGCTTCTCCTTCGAACAACTCAAAGACCGCATCTCTGAGGGCGAGCACCGCCCGAGCACCCGCAGCTTGCGCCGCTACTTAGCTGTGCTGGCGGATGCCGGCTTTCCGTGGTATTTCGACCGCGCGACCAACACCTATCGATTTAGCGAGGGCTACAGCCTCAAGCGGCTCGAGCTCAGCAATAGCGAGCTCTTCGGCCTGGTTGCCTTGCGGGCGATCAGCGCGAGTCTGGGCGGCGCCATCGGCACCTACGTGGACGAAGTGACCGAAAAAATTACGGGCGCTGCCGGGCGCGGCGTTAAGGAACGCGTTCAAGGGACCTCCCCTGTGACGTTTCGTTTGAGCGAGACGCAGCTCGACGCCGAGGGTGAGAAGACGTTCAGTCTGCTCTCGTCGGCCGAGCGCAGCGCGCGCTGCGTGAGCTTCACGTACACGGATAAAGAAGGGCACCGTTCCAAGCGCGTCGCCGATCCGTATGGGTTCGTCGTGAGCAGCGGCCGCGTGTACTGCGTGGCGTACGATCACGACCGCCGGGACAAGCGCGTGTTCGCCGTTGACAGTATCGCCGAACTGGACGTGTTGGCGCAGACGTTTACCAAACCGCAGAACTTCAGCGTCGATGATTTCGCGTCGAGTTCGATCAGCGGCGTGCTGCACAACGATCAAACGACCGAAGTGCGCGTTCGTTTTGCCTCGCGCGTTGCAAAAGCGGCAGTCGCCGCGCGCATCGTCGCGGATCGCGCAATCGACCGCCGCGACGACGGCGCCGTCGAGATCAGCTATCAAGTCGCGGACATCGACGAACTGTGCCGTTGGGTGCTCGGCTGGGGCGCGCAAGCGGAGATCGTTGCGCCGGCTGCGGTGCGCGATCGCGTGCGCATGCTCATTGCGCAAATCGCCGCGAAGTACGAGCTGCCGGTCAGCAAGTAAAAGAACAACCCGTAAAAACAAAAGCCCGCGGGAGTATGAGTCTCGCGGGCTTCGTTGTGCTCCATTTGCTTTTTGCGCCTGTTTGGCTCCCGTGAAGAAACCCTACTGACGCTACATCCGGTTCGTCCGGCTCACTCAGTGCGCGGGATTGCGCCCGCGTCTTCAACATGTTCCGGTCGCGGCTGGCACGTTCGCCGCACTTCGTTTCTTATTCGAAGTACATGCATGGTAGCACCGGTAAAAAACGCGTGCAAGAGGCAAAACCGCGAACTCACAGCGTTTCCACAGCTTTGTTGAGTTATTCACGTTTTGTTCGCTGCGAGCCACGATGACGGCTGAAAATACGAAAGCCCCGGATTTTACTCCAAGGCCTTCGACGTGTTGTTCCGGCTGAGTTTCGCCTGTTTGATCCCCGTGAAGGAATCCCACTGACGCCACCGCCGAACTTTGACCGCCCACTCGGATCGCCGACGTGCGACTGCATCGTCAACATGGCCGGTTCGCGATTCTACGTTCGTCGCGCTTCGTTTTACCGAAGTGTTTGCATGGTATCACCGGCTAAAAGTCGTAGCAAGAGGGCGGACGCCGAGCTCACAACGTTTCCACAAGAAATTGCGTTTATGCACAGAGCGCCAAGGCGTTATCCTCGCTTTCCACCGGAAAGGGTTGTTGTGAAGGTTCGAATTCCCGCATTCTGTGCCGCAGCCGTACTGCTGCTGGGCGGCCTCGTCTCGCATGCGCCCGCGCGCGCGCAAAGCATGATGGGCGGGCTCCCGATAGACGGCATCCGGTGCCAGAGCATGGAGGGCGCGGTCGAGCACATCCATTCGCACCTGCAGATCTTCAACCGCGGACGCAACGTCGAGGTACCGGCGCAGATTGGCATCATGCCGATCGCGGGATGCCTGTATTGGCTCCATACGCACGATACGGACGGCATCATCCATATCGAATCGCCGGTGATGCGCTCGTTCACGCTCGGCCAATTCTTCGATATTTGGGGAGAGAATCTGAGCAGCACGCAGGCCGCCTCGGTGCGCGCCCCGCGCGGGCATGCGCTGCGCGTGAGCGTGAACGGCCGGCTCTGGCGCGGCAATCCGCGCTCCATCCCGCTGCGCGACCACGAGGAAATCGTCATCCAGAACGGTCCGCCCTACGGCACGCCGCACAGCGCCGACTGGTCGAAGCTGTAAGCGCAACGAACACATGGCGGGGCTCGGGGGCGCGGAGGCCCGGCCGGAGCGCCGTTAAAACATTCCAGTATGACCACCACGGCCCTGCCCACGGTAGACCTCGACGGTAAGCACCTCGCACTAGAATCCATCCGCGCGGTAGCGGAAGACGCCTGTCCCGTTCGGGTGACCGGCGAAGCGCGCGCCCGCGTGGCGGCAGCGCGCCGGCTCGTGGACGAAAAATTCGGCATCGGCGACGCAATCTACGGCGTGACCACCGGGTTCGGGCGTCTGGCAAATATTACGGTCGAGCCCAAAGACGCCGCGCAACTGCAGCTCAATCTGGTGCGCAGTCATGCCGCGGGCACCGGCGAGCCCCTCGCAATAGAATTCGTGCGCGCAGCAGGCGTGCTGCGCGTGAGCTCGCTCTCGGCGGGGCATTCGGGCATCAAGGAATCAACGCTGGATCTGCTCGTCGCGCTGCTCAACCGCGGCGTGACGCCCGTCGTTCCGCGGCAGGGTTCGGTTGGGGCGAGCGGCGATCTCGCACCGCTCGCGCACATGACGCTGACGCTCATCGGCGAAGGCGAAGCGTTTTACCGCGGCGAGCGTATGCCGAGCGCGCGCGCGTTGCAGCTCGCCGGCTTGCAGCCAATCGAACTGGGCGCAAAAGAAGGGCTCGCGCTCGTCAACGGCACGGAAGTGATGAGCGGTATCGCGGCACTGTGTCAGCTGCGTGCGGAGCGTTTGCTAGCGGCGGCCGATATCATCGGCGCGATGTCGCTCGAAGCATTCCTGGGCACGGACCGCGTTTTCGACCGCCGTATCAACGCGCTGCGTCCGCACCCCGGGCAAGCACGCGTCGCCGGCAATTTGCGTGCATTGCTCGCCGGTTCGCAGATCATGGAATCGCACCGCGAGTGCGGCCGCGTGCAAGACCCGTACTCGTACCGCTGTATTCCCGTGGTGCACGGTGCGGTTCGCGATGCGGCGCAGCACGCGCGCGGCGTTATTGAAATCGAATCGATTTCCGTGACGGATAATCCGCTCGTCTTTCCGGACGACGGCGAATTTCTGACGGGCGGCAATTTTCACGGACAGCCGATTGCGCTGGCCTGCGATTTGCTCAAGATGTCGCTCGCGGAGCTCGCCGGCATCAGCGAGCGGCGTTTGTATTTGCTGCTCAATGCGGAGGAACGCGGCTTGCCGCTGTTCCTAACGGGCCGTTCCGGACTGCAATCGGGACTGATGATCGTGCAATATACGTCGGCTGCATTGGTGTCCGAGAACAAGGGCCTCGCGTGGCCGAACAGCGTCGATTCGATACCGACATCGGCCGGACAAGAAGATCACGTGAGCATGGGCATGACCGCAGCCGTCCATTTGGATCGCGTGCTGCAAAACGTGGAAGGTTCGCTCGCGTGCGAACTGCTCGGCGCGCTCGTTGCGACGGATTTCCGCCGGCCGCTCAAGTCGGGTGCGGGAACGCAAGCGGCATACGACGTTGCGCGCGAGCGCATCGCACCGCTGAGCGACGATCGCATTCCGGCGCCGGACATTCAAGCGGCGCGCGAGTTGATCCGCAGCGGCGCGCTGGTCAGCGCGGCGCAAGAAGCTGCCGGCATGCAACTGGTATAAGGGGAAGAAGCGAATGACGACCATCGTTAGCGGACCTCGCACGGTCCGCGCGCCGCGCGGCCGCGAGATTTCGTGCCAAGGCTGGCCGCAAGAAGCGGCGCTGCGCATGCTGATGAACAATCTCGATCCCGACGTCGCCGAACGTCCGCAAGATCTCGTCGTCTATGGCGGAAATGGCCGTGCCGCGCGTTCGTGGGAAGCGTTCGATGCCATCGTTCGCACGCTCAAGCGTTTGAAGAACGACGAAACGCTGATCGTTCAAAGCGGCAAGCCGGTTGCCGTGTGGAAAACGCATGCGCGCGCGCCGCGCGTGCTGATCGCGAACTCCAACCTCGTGCCGAAA
Source organism: Vulcanimicrobiaceae bacterium (assembly GCA_036826275.1). GTDB lineage: Bacteria > Vulcanimicrobiota > Vulcanimicrobiia > Vulcanimicrobiales > Vulcanimicrobiaceae > DATGJX01. Next base: position 8,325 of record DAISWS010000073.1, on the reverse strand, counting down.
TGGGCCGATTGGAAAGTGTTCCGCGAACTCGAGGCGCAGGGTCTGACGATGTACGGACAGATGACGGCCGGTTCGTGGATTTACATCGGCACGCAGGGTATCGTGCAGGGCACGTACGAGACGTTTGCCGAGCTCGCGCGTCAGCATTTCGGCGGAAGTTTGAAAGGCCGCGTGTGTCTGACCGCGGGAATCGGCGGAATGGGCGGCGCGCAGCCGCTCGCAATCACGATGAACGAGGGCATTGCGCTCGTTATCGACGTCGACCGTTCGCGCTTGGAACGCCGGCGCGAACTGCGCTATCTCGATGCCGTTGCGGGCTCACGCGACGAAGCGCTCGCGCTCGTCGAAAATGCGCGCCGGACAGGCAAGGCGCTGTCGGTCGGATATGAAGGCAATGCGGGACACGAGTTTCCGGCGCTTTTTGCCGCCGGCTTGCGCCCGGATGCGGTGACGGACCAAACGTCCGCGCACGACATGATCAACGGCTACGTGCCGATGGACCTGACCCTTGCGCAAGCCGAGGATCTGCGCAAGAGCGATCCGGACGAATACGAACGGCGCGGCCTCGAAACGGTAGCGAAGCACGTGCAGGCGATGATCGATTTTCTCGACGCCGGCGCGGTCGTTTTCGATTACGGCAACAACATCCGCGCGCAAGCGCAGCGCGCCGGACTCGCGCGCGCATTCGATTTTCCCGGATTTGTCCCCGCGTTCATTCGCCCGCTCTTCTGCAAGGGCAGCGGCCCGTTCCGGTTTGCCGCGCTTTCGGGCGATCCCGCCGACATCGCGCGCTGCGATAAGGAATTGCTCGCGCTTTTTCCCCAAGACGAACATCTGCGCCGCTGGATCGCGCTTGCAACGCAGCGCGTTGCGTTCCAAGGCCTGCCCGCGCGCATCTGCTGGCTGGGTTACGGCGATCGCGCGAAGGCGGGCGTGCGATTCAACGAACTCGTGCGCAACGGCGAATTGCAAGCGCCGATCGTGATCGGGCGAGACCATCTGGATACGGGCAGCGTTGCATCGCCGTACCGTGAAACCGAAGCGATGAAAGATGGCAGCGACGCGATTGCCGATTGGCCGATCCTCAACGCGTTGCTCAACACGGCTGCTGGCGCGCATTGGGTGTCGGTGCATCACGGGGGCGGCGTCGGCATCGGTTACAGTTTGCACGCTGGTATGGTGGTCGTCGCGGACGGCACCGACGATGCGCGCGAGCGGCTTGAATGCGTGCTCTCGACCGATTGCGGGATGGGCGTGGTTCGTCATGCGGATGCGGGCTACGACATCGCAGCGCAGACGGCGGACGAGAAAGGCATCGATTGGCGCTTGTAGTCCGCGGGAAAACAGTTGTCGTAAACGAATCGCAGGTGACTCAACAGGGGGTCACCTTCGATGCGTTAGGGCGGATTGCGGACGGCGCAGTCGCGGTTGAAAGCGGACGCGTCGCCTGGACGGGCGCGATGGACGCACTTCCCGCGCAGTACCGCAGCGCGGAGTTGCACGAATATCCCGATTGCGTTGTTCTCCCGGGCTTTGTCGACGCGCACGCGCATCCGCTGTTCGCAGGCGATCGCGAACCGGATTTTGCGGCTCGCCTTCGTGGAGAGAAGGCCCCGCTCGGCATGCTGCATACGGTCATGCAGACGCGCAAGGCGCTCGAGCGGCCGAACGGACTCTGGCCGATCGTCGAGCAACGTCTGAAAACGATCGCCGCGCACGGAACGACGACGCTCGAGACCAAAACCGGCTACGCGCTGCACAAACCCGGCGAAATGGAACTGCTCGCGCTCATCGCGCAGCATCGCAGCGACCCCGCGTTGCCGCGGCTGGTGGCGACGTTCCTAGGCGCGCACGCGCTTCCGCCGGAATTCTCGAGCGAGACCGATTACGTCGATTACCTGCTCGACCAGTGCATGCCGTTCGCGAAGGCGCACGGCGCCGTGTATGCCGACGCGTTTTGCGAGCCGGGCTT
>DAISWS010000073.1:5308-6343 GCA_036826275.1 Vulcanimicrobiaceae bacterium | reverse complement strand
GTACCTCGAGTCCGCTCGCGCGCACGGCCTGCGTCTTCGCGTGCACTGTGATGAGATGGCGTACGGCGCTGCGGCGCACATGGCGGCGGAAGCCGGCGTGGACGCGGTCGACCACTGCAATTATATCCGCGAAGAAGACGTCGAAGCGATCGTCGCGCGCGGCATTGTCACCGTCGCGTGCCCGGCGACGATTGCGTATCTCGATTTGCCGCAGCGCGCTCCGGTGCGCGCATTGCTCGAACGCGGCGGTTTGGTCGCGCTGGCGAGCGATTATAATCCCGGCACGTCGCCGTGCTTCAATGTGCAGACGGTTGCGTATTTCGGCCGCAAGCTGTTCGGCCTGTCCGCAGCGGAAGCGCTCTACGCGGTTACGCGCGCCGCGGCGCACTCGCTTCGGTCGCAGGCGGGTACGCTTGCGCACGGCGCGCCGGCGGACATCGTCGTGCTGCGCTTGGAATCACCGCAGGAGTTCGGCTGGCAATTCGGCGGCAATCTTGCCGCCGCCGTTTACCGTGAAGGTTCGCTGCTCTCATGACGACTGTCGTGCGGTGTGCCCGCGCGCTCGTCGACGGGCGCGAACGGACCGATTTCGCATTCGTCATCGACGGCGATCGCATCGCGGAATGCGGCGACTATTCGCAGATCGTCGCGGCGCATCCGCAGGCGGAGCTCCGGTCGCACGGCGCCGGCGTCGCCGTCGTTCCCGGATTTATCAACGGACACAGCCACGCGTATCAAATTTTGATGCGCGGGTGGGCGGACGATCTTCCGTTCGCGCGCTGGCGCAGCGACGCGCTCTACCGCATCGTTCCGCAACTCACGCCCAGCGACGTCTATTGGACGTTTCGTTCGGCGTTCGACGAAATGCTTGCCGCCGGAATCACGACTGTCGCCGAATTCTTCTATCTCAACGGTGCGGGCAACGCGCATGCGCAGGAGGCGATTCGCGCCGCGAACGACGCCGGGATTCGCCTCGTCTTTGCGCGCACGTGGATGGACGCCGATTATGCGCCCAATGCATTTCGCGAAAGCATC
>DAISWS010000073.1:0-5298 GCA_036826275.1 Vulcanimicrobiaceae bacterium | reverse complement strand
GCGCCGGCCGAATTCCGCGAATCCGCCGAGCAGGCACAGCAGCGCACGCAAGCGCTCATGGAAGAGTTTCCGGACGCGGATATCTGCGTCGCTCCGCACTCGCTGCATGCCGCTTCGCCGCCCATGATTCGCGCGGCGGCCGCATTTGCAGCCGCGCACGACTGCATGCTGCACGTGCACGTCGCCGAGGCACAATACGAGGGCGCGCAAACGCTCGAACGATTCGGCGCAACGCCCATTTCGCTGTTGCGGGACTTGGACGCGCTGAGCGAACGCACCGTTGCGATTCATGCGATCTACATCAGCGAAGAGGAGCAAGCGATGCTGGCGCGGGCCGGCGCGCGCGTGATCCATAACCCGATGACGAACCAATATTTGGGTGACGGCATTTGCGACGTAACGCAGTTGCAGCAGCTCGGCGTCGTCATGGGCCTGGGCACCGATGCGGACGTCAAACCGTCGGTGATCGACGAAATGCGGGCCGCATCGCTGATGCAAAAAGTTTCGCGCTTGGATGGCGCGGCGCTCGACGCGCGCGCCGCGTTTTCGCTGGGGACCGCACAGGGAGCGGCAGCGCTGCGCGTGGATGCGGGTGAATTCCGCAGCGGCGCCTATGCGGACTACGCGGTGATCGACCTGCGCCGCTGCGATCCCTGGATGCCGCTGTGCAATCACGTGGTCTACCGCGCGCAAGACGGGGACGTGCTGGAAACCTACGTCGGCGGGCGGCGCGTACGGGAAAACGGGCAGCCGGCGCCCGAGGAGGCGCTGGAAGCACTGCAGCATCTGCTGCCGAAACTGCATCTGTAACGCGAGAAGGAGAAGCGCTTATGAGAACGTTGCTACTCGCCGCAGCCCTCGTCGCCGCGCTGTGCGCATGCGGACAAAAAGCGTATACGCGCACAACGGTGGTGACGCCCGCTCCGGTCGAATCCGGTCCGTTGCATGCCGGACGCCACGCGAGCAGCGCCATGCTTGCTGCATCGCCGGCGGATCTGCATTGCGGCTCGCAAGCGCCGGTCTGGGCGAACGAGCGAACGAAGGTGTATCACCTGCAAGGTGACCCGTATTACGGACACACCAAGCACGGCGGCTATATGTGCGAGCAAGACGCCGTGCGCGCCGGTTATCACGCATCCAAGAGCAAATGAATGTAACGTAGACCGTGTATTGCACGATCTACGTTTCTCTGCCCACGGCCGCTCTTTTACCCGGCGCGGCTCTAGCGAAAACGCGCTTTGCGCCGGCCTAAATAGCCCGGCTAAAGCGCGGCGCGCAACGTTCGCATAAACGTGCCCAGGCGGCGGTCATTCTCGTCCGTCGATTCCATGCCCGTGTACGCTACGACGACGTACGTCTTGCCGTCGTCCGTTTCCAGGATGCCGCCATCGTGCATTACCTCGTCGGTACTGCCGGTCTTGTGCGCAAACGTGTCGCCGTGGTGTAAGCCCATTGAAAGTCTGTCGTTCCAATCTTGCCGGGCAAGCACGCTTCGCAGCGTCCAGGCGAACGGCACACGGCTCCGGGCAATCAATTCGAAGAGAAGTGCCGCATCGGCAGGCGGGTGCGTGTTCAGATGAATGCGATCCCACCGCGGATCGGCGATAAGCGGTAAGGCGCCCGACAGCTTGCGATGGAAGGCCGTTCCGCGCAACCCGAAGCGCTGTTGCACGATTCCCGTCGCGCGGTCGCGCCCGACAATGTCGAGCAGCACGTTGGTCGCGACATTATCGGAGAGCGTAATCATCAGCTCGAGAAGCTCCCGCACGTTTGACGTGTAGCCGGGCGTAAGCGGGGAGGGCTTATCGTTCACCGTCATGTTGGACGGCCCGACCTCGCACGGCTGGTCGAGCGCGATTTCGCCGTCTTGGACGAGGCTCAAAACAGCGGCCGCAAGCGGCGTCTTGATCATGCTGGCCGGGTAGAAGGCCGCCTCCGGCGAGATCTCAACATTCGGCCCGGGCCCGTCCAGGCGGCGGACCACACTCGCAAAAGGGCTCAGACCCGCTTGGGCGGCGGCACGGCAAACGAAGTCCTCGGTCAGCATGGGGCCTTTCCAACTGTGCAAGTAAGTACTTGCACTCAAGTTCGCGGTATGCTACTATCGTGCGTGCAAGTACGTACTTGCACAAAACGATGATGAAACACCTGCGATTGCTTTTCCTCTTCGCGATGTGCGCGCTGGCCGCCGGGGCGGCCCAGCCGGCATCAGCGCAATCCTCGGCCGCCGCCATTCTAGCCGGCATCTCCGCGCGTAATCCGTCGCTGCAGAGTTTCCAGGCGCGCGTGCACGTCGACGTGCGCATGCTGAATTTCCCGTGGCTCTCACCCAAGCTCGACGGAACGTCGTACTACAAGCGTCCGCAGAGCTATGAGGTCGTCTTCGATCGAGTTCCCTCGTACGCGCACGGCATCAACAAGCTCTTCGGCGACATCGATGACGTGGCCGCGTGGGAGAAAGATTGGAACATCGCCTATACCGGCGTGCAAAACGTCGCGGGCAAGCCGTACTTTACGCTGCGGATGACCAAGAAAATTTATAGCGATCAGACCGCGGATACGATTGCCTACGTCGATCCGGCAACGTACCAAGTCGCGCGCATGGATTGGCATTACCGCAACGGCGGCACCATCACGATGACGCAGACGTACCGGCAACAAGGCGAATACAGCGTAGTCGGCACGCAGCATGCAGATATTCATATTCCGCACGTTCACGCGGTCGCCGATGCCACGTACGGCGAGTATCAAACCAACGTCGCGATCAGCGACGCGGTGTTTACGGGGAAATGATGCTGAACCAAGAGACCCATCCCGCCCGCTCCTCCGAAGAAACGCGCAACCGCATCTTTGCCGCCGCGCGCCGGCTGCTTGCGAAGAAAGGCCGCCGCGGAACGACGACGCGCGAGATTGCGGATCTGGCAGGCGTGAACGAGGCGACCCTCTTCCGTCATTTCGGCAACAAGGATGCGCTGATCGAAGCGTGCGTGCTGCACTACTGCCCGGCCGGCGATTTGGCGGAATTTCTGCCGACGCTGAGCGGCGATCTGCGAGAAGATTTACGCCAGATCGCGCACTTTATGACCGAGCGAATGGAAAGTTTGCGCGATCTCATTCTGGCGACATTCACCGAAGAAGATCAGTGGTCTGCGGCGGGCGATGCTGCCTGGCGCGCACCCGCGATGATCAAACAAGCCGTCACCGCCTACTTTGCGCGGCGCGTTGAGAGCGGAGACATCGACGCCGATCCCGCCCTCATGGCGCGCCTGTTCATGGGAAGTATTTTCGCGTATGTGATCGGACGCAAACGGCTGCCGCTGCAGCCGGAATACACCCTCGAGAGCATCATCGATTTCAACATTGACGTATTTCTGAACGGCATTAGAAAGAAGAAGTAAAGGACATGCAGACGCGCGAACGCGACGAACAAGCGGTCGACACGAACGGAAACGGAAAGGCCACCGGCGTGCAGGAAGACGATTCGAAAAACGGCGGCGGACGCAACACACGGCCCATCCTCGCCATCGCGGGGATCGTCGTCGCCATTTTGGTGATCATTTGGGGCGTGAAGTACTTCGCGTATGCACGGGTGCATGAATCCACCGACGACGCACGCATCGACGCCAATACGGTCGCCGTGACGAGCAAAATCGCCGAACGCGTGGACGGCATTCTCGTCGATACCGACCAACCGGTGAAAAAAGGGCAACTTCTCGTGGCGCTCGACAACGCCGACGAGAAAGCCAAGCTCGCGCAGGCGCAAGCGAATCTTCAACTGGCGCTGCAAAACCAACAGGCGGAAACGACGCAGGGAGCGGGCGGAGTAACGCAGGCGCAAGCGAGCGTGCAAAACGCCGCGGCGCAGGTTCCGGTCGCGCAAGCCGGCGTCCAAGCCGCGCAGGCGCAACTCCAAGCCGCGCAGGCGGCGATTCCGGGCGCGCAGCAAGCGTTGAATAAAGCGCGAGCCGACTACGAACGCGCCCAATCGCTCGCCTCGACCGGCGACGTCCCGAAGTCGCAAGTCGACGCCGCCAAAGCGGAATACGCTCAGGCGCAGTCGCAGTACAACGCCGCGCAAGACAACGTGAACGTCGCTGCGGCGAACGTCGTGGCGGCCCAGCAAAAGGTTGGCGCGGCGCAGGCAGGCGTCGGAGCCGCGCAAGGCAGCGCGCAAGCGGCGCAGGGAAAACTCAGCCAGGCACAAGCGCCGGCGCAGATTTCGGCGCAAGAGGCCGCCGTGCAACTTGCGCAACAGAATCTTGCAGACACGAAGATATACTCGCCCATCGACGGCTACGTCGGTGAAAAGAGCGTAGAAATCGGCCAGACCGTCAGCGCCGGGATGACGCTGCTGACGCTGATTCCGAACCGGGTGTTCGTCACGGCGAATTATAAAGAGACGCAGGTCGGCAAGATGCACCCCGGACAGGCCGTGGACATTCACGTCGATGCCTATAAAGGCACGACGTTCCACGGAAAGGTGCTCTCGATCAATCCCGCATCGCAAAACACGTACGCGCTGGTTCCAGCGCAGAACTCCACCGGAAACTTCGTCAAAGTGACGCAGCGCATTCCGGTGAAGATCTCAATCGACGACGCGGACCCGACCAAATATCCGATGCGTCCGGGCATGTCGGTCGAAACCTCGGTCCTCGTGCAGTAGGTCCGCGCATGAACGGTTCAACCACCTATACGTCCGTCACCGAGTTCGGGTGGCGCCGGGCGCTGGTGACGCTCGCCGTCATCGCCGCGACGATGCTCGAGATCGTCGACACGACGATCGTCAACGTTGCGCTGCCGAACATCCAAGGCAACTTCGGCGTGTCGGTTGACCAAGGCGCGTGGGTCGTCACCGGCTACATCATCGCCAACGTCGTGATCATTCCGATTACGCCGTGGCTTTCGGAACGCTTCGGCCGGCGCGCGTACTATCTGGCATCGATTCTGCTTTTTACGTTCGCTTCCGTGATGTGCGGTCTCGCGGGCAGCTTCAGCGCGCTCGTGTTCTGGCGCCTCATCCAAGGCGTCGGCGGCGGCGGACTCATTTCTACCTCTCAGGCAATTTTGCGCGATACGTATCCACTGAGCGAACAAGGCAAAGCGCAAGGCATTTTCTCGCTCGGCGTGATTGTGGGACCGGCGCTGGGGCCGCTTCTCGGCGGCATCATCACCGACAATCTCTCGTGGCGCTGGTCGTTTTTCATCAACATTCCGGTCGGCATACTCGCGGCGATCGCCGTGTATTTCGTGCTGCGCAATCCGGCGAAGCCGCAAAAGGACAAACATCTGGATTGGATT
>DAISWS010000072.1:0-12807 GCA_036826275.1 Vulcanimicrobiaceae bacterium | reverse complement strand
CTTGAAGTTCGTCCACTGCTTGCCGCCGTCGTTTGAGATCCACATGCCGTTCTCCGTACCGGCAAAGAGCAAGCTGCGGTCCCTATCGTCCGGACGAACCGTACGAACGTATTGATTTGCGGGCAAGCCGCTCGTGAGTTTCGTCCAGTTCTTGCCGTAGTCGTGCGTCACGTACAGGTACGGCGCATAATCGCCGCTGCGATGGCGGTCGACGTTCGCGTACGCCGTCGCCGCATCGAACGGCGAGGGCGCGATCGTCTCGATGCGTCCGTACGGGGGAACGCCCCTAATCGTGTGTTTGCTCCAATGTTTGCCGCCGTCCGTCGTCACGGAGATGACGCCGTCGTCCGCGCCCGTCCAAATCTCGCCTTTGCGAACCGGCGAACCTTCGATGTCGAGCAGCGTATCGGAATTTTCCGCGCTGGAAACGTCCAGAGCGATCGGACCGCCGGACGGCTGTTGGTGCGACTTCAGGTTGAGCGTGAGATCGGGGCTGATGACCGTCCAGTGGACGCCGCGATCCGTCGACTGAAAGACGGCGCTGCCGCCGGCCCACAAGATGTGCCCGTTCCACGGTGCGAACGCGACCGGCGAGTCCCAATTGAAGCGGTACTTCGCGCGGAAAAGATCGAAGTCGTTGCGCGAGAAATCGTAGTAGGGCTTGACGAAGCGGCTCGTCTGCGTTTGCTTGTCGTAATCGGCCAGGTTCTCCGTCTGCAGCGTCGCCATGATGTGGTTCGGATCGCTCGGATCGGGGACGGCCCACATGCCGTCGCCGCCGATGACGTTCTGCCAATCGCTGTTCAGAATACCTTCGGGATTCTTCGAATTTTCCGGACCGCAAAAACCGTTGTTGTCCTGCAGCGGAGCGCAGACCCAATACGGATTTTCGTTTGAAACGCCGACGTGGTAGACTTCGCCGATTGGAATGTTGCGCGAGAACGTCCAGTTCTTACCGCCGTCGAGCGTGAGCGCGTACCCGCCGTCCTCGCCGATGATGATGCGGTTGGGATCGTTGCGCGCGATCCACATCGCATGGAAATCCACGTGCACGGGCTCCGCGATCGCCTTCCACTTCACGCCGCCGTCCGTGCTCATCGCCAGATCGTTGGAGATGCCGTAGACCTTGTTCTCGTCCTTTGGATCGACGTTGATGTGCGTGAAATAGAACGGCCGCTGATCGGCAATGGTATCGTTCGACACCATCTTCCAATTCTGGCCGCCGTCCTCGCTGCGCCACACGATGCCGCCTTTGGCTTCGATCAGCGCGTAAATGCGTTTCGAATCGCTCGGCGCAATTGCGACGGCGCTGCGTCCCATGATTCCGGCGGGCAATCCGTGACCGGTCAAGCGCGTCCACGTTTTGCCGCCGTCCTGCGAGCGCCAGATGCCATCGTCCGGGCCGCCGGAATGAAACGTCCACGGCAAGCGCCGGAACTGCCACATGCTGGCATAGATGACGTTCGGGTCGTTCGGATCCATCGCCAGTTCCGCCGCGCCGGTTTGCGGGCCGACGTACAGCGTCTTGCTCCACGTCTTGCCGCCGTCGTCGGTCGTGTAGACGCCGCGTGCGGTACTGTCCTTGAACGGATCGCCGAACGCGCCCGCGATGACGTGTTGCGGATTCTTTGGATCGACGAGAATGCGCGAGATGCTCCACACATCTCCCAGGCCCATCTTCGTCCATTTTTTGCCGCCGTCGGTCGTTTTGTAGATGCCGTCGCCGTACGTGACGTCGTTGCGCGGATTCGCTTCGCCGGTGCCGACCCACACCGTGTTTTCGTTCGTCGGGTCGATCGTCACCGAGCCAATCGCGGAGACGTCCTGCTTTTCGAACACGGGCGTCCACGTCGCACCGCCGTTGTCGGTTTTCCACACGCCGCCGCCGGCGGAACCGATGTAGTAGAGCTTCGGATCGCTATCGATACCGGCAACCGCGGGAACGCGGCCGCCGGCGACCGCCGGACCCACCGAACGCCACTTCAGATGTGCGTACGGTGCGTCCAGCGCCGCGGCAAGAACGAGTGCAGCAAACATGCGTTACGGTTTGACCTCCGGGGCAGATGGTGTCTTCAAGCCCGCGCTCTTGAGCGCGGCGTCAATGGTGCTCAGCGAGGCAACGTACGCGTTGTAGCGCTGCACGGCCGAACGGTATGAGGCATCGACACGGACGGCATACGCGCGAACGGCCGGCGTGAGCACGCCTTGTCCGTAGAAGCCCAGGCCTTCCATATCCTCGCGCAACGCGCCCGGACGCTGGATCGAGTCTTCATCGTTGTGGTAATCCGCAGTGAGCGAATGGAACAGCGCGTCGCGCTGCGCCAGAGCCGCGGTGATTTGCTGCTGCAACGCCGCGTTGGCCTTCGTCTTCGCGTTACTCTGCGCGTCCGCCAGTGATTTCTTCACGGAATCCAGCGCGTTGAGCATCGAATCGACGTTGGAAAATTCGCGCGTGTACTTTTTCGCAAACGCGTACGATTCTTCGAACTGTGCCTGTTTGAAGTGCGTATCCGGATCCGCTTTCACGGTGAACGGGAATTCGTACGTCTTACCTTCCACGGCCATACGCACGTAGTAGCGTCCCGGTGGAACGCCGGGGCCCTCGTTCGGACCTTGATAGCGTTCCTTTGCGGCGCCGTACCATTTCACGGGACCATCGGTTTGGAAATCCCATACGTAGCGGTTGATTCCGACCTTGTTGCTCGCGTAGGGTACTTCCTTACCGTGCACTTTATGCGTGCCTTTGACCGTGCGTATCTCGTGCTTGTTCGCATCGAGAATCTGGATCTCCGGACCGCCTTCGACTTCGTGCGGCAAGTAATACGTGACGATCGCGCCGTACGGCGGATTCTGCCCGCTGTAATCGGTATACGTGCCTTCGTCATCCGAGTGCAGGTTGTACTCGTATGCCGTACGCGGGGCGATCACGAACGGCCGTCCCTCGCCGCCGGGCAGCATGCGCAATGCGCGGATATCGTCCATTGCGTACAGCGAACGGCCGTGCGTCGCTATCAGCAGATCGTCCCACTGGGGCTGAATGCGAATGTCGCGCACGGACACCGTCGGCAGACCGTTACGGAAATCGTGCCACGTTCCGCCGCCGTTGAACGAAATCCACAACCCGGCTTCCGTGCCGGCGTAGACGATGTGCGAATCCTTCGCGTCTTGACGGACCGATCGCACGTACTGATTCTGCGGCAAGTTGTTGACGATGGACGTCCAGTGCTTGCCGAAGTCGTGCGTTACGAACAAGTACGGCTTGTAATCGCCCGAGCGATGGCGGTCGATGCAGGCGTAAGCGGTGCCGTCGCTGATCGTCGAAGGGGTCGTGCATTCTACACGGCCGTACGGCGGAACGCCGGGCGGCGTGACGTTCTTCCAATGCTTGCCGCTATCGAGCGAAAGTTGCACCAGGCCGTCGTCCGTGCCGACCCAGATCTCGCCTTTGCGCAGCGTCGAGCCTTCGATATAAATGATCGTGTCGGAGTATTCCGCGCCCGACACGTCGTGCACGAGCGGTCCGCCCGAGGGCTGCTGATGCGCCTTGATGTTGAGCGTCAGATCGGGGCTGATGACTTTCCAGTGAATGCCGCGATCCGTCGATTGGAAGATCACGTTGCCGCCGACCCAGGCGATGTGTCCGTCCCATGGCGCAAACGCGATCGGCGAATCCCAGTTGAAACGGTATTTCGAAAGCGAAAGATTGTAGGATTCAAGCGACGTCTGCAGATACGGCATCGCGAAGATGCCGTCGCGCGTCTTCTTGTTGTACACGGTCACGAAGCCGTTCTCCGAATCGGCCCACAGCCAGTTCGGATCGACGGGATCGGGCACGACCCATTCGCCGTCGCCGCCGGTCGCCTGTATCCAATATTTATTCAGAAGGCCGGACTGGTCGAGCGAATTGTTCGGGCCGCACCAGCCGCTGTTGTCCTGCCAGCCGCCGCACACCCAATACGGATTCTCTTTCGAGTAAGCGATGTGATACACTTCGCCGATCGGAATATTGCGGCCGAAAAACCAGTGCGCGCCGCCGTCGACGGTGCGCGCGATGCCGCCGTCTTCACCGACCATGACGCGCTTGGGATCGTTACCGGCGATCCAGATCGCATGGTAGTCCACGTGTACGTCGCGCGCGATCTCGCTGAATTTTTTGCCGCCGTCGGTCGAGACGGCGAGCGCCTCGGACACCGCATAGACTTTGTTTTTGTCTTTCGGATCCACCGCAATGTGCGAGAAGTAAAACGGCCGCTGATCGACGAGGGTATCGTTCGAGACCATCGTCCAGTTCGCGCCGCCGTCATCGCTGCGCCAGAGAATGCCTTGCTTGGATTCGATCAGCGCGTAGACGCGTTTGCCGTCGCTCGGCGCAATCGCAAGACCGATGCGGCCGGTTATGCCGGAGGGCAGTCCATGGCCGGTGAGTTTGCTCCACGTCTTGCCGCCGTCGGTCGACTTGTACAATCCGTCATCGGGTCCGCCGCTGGTGAACGTCCATGGTTGACGTTTGAAATGCCAAATGCCGGCGTACACGGTGTTCGGATCGTTCGGATCCATCGCGATGTCCGACGCGCCGCTTTGATCGCTCACGAAAAGCGTTTGGCTCCACGTCTTGCCGCCGTCCCACGTCACGTAGACGCCGCGATCGTGGCTGGGGCCGAAAACGTCGCCGAGCGCGCCGACCACGACGTGATTCGTATCCTTCGGATCGATGGCGATGCGCGAAATATGCCGCGTGCCTTGCAAACCAACGTTCTTAAAGGTTTTGCCGCCGTCGGTCGTCTTGTACACGCCGTCGCCGTACGTTACGTCGTTGCGCGGATTCGCTTCACCGGTGCCGGCCCACACCACGTCGTTGTTTTTCGGATCGATCGCGACGGCGCCGATTGCCGCGACTTTCTCGTGTTCGAAAACCGGTTGCCACGTCTCGGCGCCGTCTTGCGATTTCCATACGCCGCCGCCGGCGGAACCGATGTAGTAGAGGTTCGGATCCGTATCCGATCCCGCAACCGCTGCAACGCGCCCGCCGGGCAATGCCGGCCCGAGTTCGCGCCACTGCATGTTCGACCACGGCGGTCCGGGCGTCGGCGACGGACTCGGCGAGGGCGTCGGCTTTGCCGGCTTTGCTGGCGGCGTGCTTTTAACGCTCGGCGGTTTCTGCGGTGAGGGCGATGAGGGCGTTGCTTGTATTTGCGCGAGCGCCGGAACGGAGCTCAACAGAAACGCAGATACGATCAGAGCCAGCGAAAGACGACGCGGCATTCGAACCTCCAGTGTAATGAAGGCGCGATTAGTGCGTAGTTGTGTTTTTCCTTGTGTGCTCGTAATACGGCACATTTACGTGATACGCCCACCACTCGGAGAACGCGATCATGCCGATCATGATGATAAAGAATAGGATAAGCCCGGCCCCTAAAAAACGCTTGCCACGAGGGGACATGCCGGAAAAACGGCTCATGAGCCGCGGGTTCGGGGGTTTTCCACAAGGGCTCCTTCCCGCGAAGGCGTATCCTGCCGCTTCATGAGCCGAGTTTTTGCCCCGTTTGCGACGGGACTGTTTCTCTGTATATATGCATTCAGCGCCGCTCCCGCATGTGCGGCGCAAACGCCGCGCGCGACGAACGCCGCAGCGGTGCGCGTGTACGCTCACGTGCTGCAGAAAATCAATCCGCATTTGCCCGTCTGGCAGAGCCGGTCGCTCGCAAAACATCTGCTCATCAACGCGAACCGCTGGAAGATCGACGCGAACATGCTCGTCGCGCTGGTCACCGTGGAATCGGCTTGGCACACCCATGCACGCTCGTGGGCCGGCGCCATCGGCCTCGGACAGCTCATGCCGGGAACAGCTGCAAAACTGCACGTCGATCCGCGCGACCCGTACCAAAACTTGCAGGGCGCGGCGCGGTATCTCAATGGATTGCTCGCGCGGTTCCGCGGAAAGCCGGATCGCTACGCGCTGGCCTTCGCCGCGTACAACGCCGGTCCGAAAGCGGTTGAAGCGTTTGGCGGCATTCCGCCGTATGCCGAAACGCAGCACTACGTCGTCAAAGTCACCTCGACGTGGAAGAAGATCGTCGGCATGGTGCACCTACCCGCGCGGTCCAAGAGCGCGGACGCGGTAGCGTCGAATTCGCCCGATCTCAGCTACTGGATAAGTTCAGCAACACAGCGTTAACCGCGTCGACCGCCGTGTGAGCCGCATCGACGAAGATGCTTTGCGCGCCCGCATTGCGCGCCGCTTCGACGTCGCTCGCTTTGTCGCCGATCACCACGCAGCACGCGGCGTCGACCCCCATGGCCTTTGCCGCATCCAAAATCAGCTTGGGCTTGGGCTTGCGGCATTCACACCCGTCATCCGGCCCGTGCGGGCAATACAGCCACGCATCGAATGGCCCGAGAAGCTCCTCGATGCGCCGGTTTACCGCCTCGACCTGTCGGATCGTCAACATGCCGCGGCTCACACCGCTTTGATTGGAAACGACCGCGAGCGGCACGGCCTGCGCGCGTAGACGATCCAGCGCCTCGCGCACGCCGGCGATGGGGCGGACGGCATCGGGATCGCCGTTATACGGCACGTCGGCAACGATGGTTCCGTCGCGATCGAAAATCACGCCGCAGGGTTTCACGCGGCACTCTTCGCCGCGGTCCGCTACGCTACTTGTGCGACGCCGGCATAGGCGGGAAAGATAAAAGCTTCTTCTTCCGTGATGTGACGCAGCAGCACGTCGCGCAGTACGTGTACACGCGCAGCATACACCGGCGCGTGACATTCGGTGTGGGCGATCTCGTCCAGCAAACGCAAGACGCGGCGATGTTCTTCGGCCGGCTCGGCGATGCTGCGGTAGATGAGCGCTTCTTCCATATCGATATGACGGCGCAGCAATTCATCGATCTCGCGCATCAATGCCGCGCGTCCGGCGCATGCACGATCGGCGAGCGCATCGAACTCGACGAACAATTGCGCGATACGCGTGTGTTCTCTTCGGAGAACGGTCAGCGCATCCATAAGACTCCCCCTATGCAGTTCGTAAGGGCACGCTTTCCCGCTTAAATTGTGGATTAAACGGTGAATAGCGCGAACGCCGCAATTCCCATCAGCGCGAACGTCACCCACGACCATGCATTTGCAAGCAGTGAGTTGCGCCACTTGCCCATCACGCCCGCGTTGTTTGCGATGCGTATGACCAAAAATATGAGCGGTACGGAAACGACGCCGTTCAAAACGGCCGACCAGTACAGCGCTCGAATGGGGTTCAGATGAGTAAACGGCAGCGCGATGCCGACGATGAGTCCGCCGGCAAGCACCGCATAGAATTTCGGCGCGCGGTTCGGCTGCTCGTTCAGACCTTGGCGCCGGAACGAGAGCATTTCTGCGGCGATGTAGGCCGAGGAGCCGGCAAGCGCCGGAATTGCAAGCAAGCCGGTACCCACCATTCCAAGCGTGAAGAGCAAGGAAGCGAGCGGTCCCGCCAGCGGCTCCAACGCGCGCGCCGCATCTTGCGCGGTTTGTATGTTGGTCTTTCCATGCACGAACAGCGTTAACGCGGTCGTCACGATGATGAAGAACATGACGAGATTCGAAAACACCATGCCGACGTTGACGTCGAAATGCGCGTCGCGTATTTCGTCGTCGGTTGCGCCGCGCCGCTGATGCACGGTCGCGCGCCCCTGCGCTTTCTCTTCTTCGACTTCCAGTGCGGACTGCCAGAAAAACAAATACGGCGTAATGGTCGTGCCGAGCACGCCCATCGCCGTCGTGATCCATCCCTTATTGACTTGAACGCGCGGGATGACCAAATGCGAGAGCACGTCGCCCCAATGCGGATGCACGATGAACGCCGTGATGATGTACGCGAACAGCGTGAGCGTCAAATATTTTAGGAATTCTGCTATGCGCCGGTACGAAAGATAGACGAGCCCCACAATGAGCAAGATGCCGAACAGCACGTCCCATGCGAGATCCGGCAAGACCGGCGCGACCATGTGCGCCGATGCCGCCATGCCCGCAAAGTCCGCGCCGACGTTGAACGTATTGGCGATAATCACGATCGCCGCAATAGCATAGCCGGCCCACGCGGGGATCGACGAGCGGATGTTCGCAGCCAGGCCGCGGCCGGTCACCATACCGATGCGCGCGCACATGCCTTGAACGACGGCCATCATCGGCGTAGTGAACAGCGCGAGCCAGAGCATCGAAAGTCCGGTCGAAGCACCCGCAACGGAATACGTCGAGATGCCCGACGGATCGTCGTCCGAGGCGCCCGTGATGAGCCCCGGCCCGAGCGTTATCAGCCGTTGCCAGAGGCTCCGCGAGGGCGCGCCAATCTCGGCGCCTTCTGTGGCTTTCAACCGCATGCATGTGCGTCGTACCCGTATTCCGAAGCAGTGCCACCTGCATGCTCGCACTTCCCGCGTTCTTTATCGCCGCTGCTGCTTCGTGCAACCGCGATCCGGCAATCGTCAAACCTGCTCCGACGAACGTGTCGAAGGCGTACTATGCGCAGCTTCCCGGGACGCGTATTGCGACCGTGGCCGTAACTCTCGACGCAAACGGTCATGTGACGGATGCGCGCATTTACCAGAGCACCGGCGATGCGACCCTCGATGCCGCAGCGGTCGATGCGGCGAAACGTTCGACATTTTCAGCGGCACAGACGAACTGTACGCCCACGGCCGGCACGTTCGCAGTCGAATTCACATTCGTTGGCGAGAAACCGGGGCCGGATGCACTCGATTGCCCTCATCCCGCCCGCGTCGTAACGGCAACCGTCGTTCGGCCCGCGTCGTGGGGCTACGGATCCACCGAAGTCCAAGTCGCCGTCGAGGTCACGATCGGCGCGGACGGAAAACTGGTCGAAGCCCGGATCGTCAAGTCGTCCAACAATATGGCGATGGATCAGGCGGCGCTCGCGTCAGCGCGCGACTCGACCTACGAACCCAAAACGATCGCCGTCTCTTCCCACAGACAAGCCGGTACGGGCCCGGCTGCCCCCGCCGACCGGGTCGTGTGCAAGGCGGTCGAAGGCACGTATCTGTTTCGGGTAACCTACAGGCCATAGCCGCCAAGCGGCAGGCGGCATAGCACCAAGGCAAGAACGCTCTTCGTAAGGGAGTAAACACTTGCCGCGATTTATCGCTCTCGCGGCTGCCGCATTGTTCGCGCTCCAAACAGTGCCTACGGCAGCAGCGGACACCACGTTCCTTCAAAGCGTGCAAGCACGCGAAGCCGATGACGGCAGCGTGCAAGTCAGCGTGCAGTTCAGCGGCGAGCTTCCCGACGTGCGCGTCGTGCGCTCGGGCGAACACCTCGTGCACGTCGTGTTCATCGGCGCCGATATCCCGCCGCACGCGCACTATTCGATCGACGGCGAGGGCGACATTCAGAGCGGCGTGTTCCACGGTTTTGCGGGCATCGGCCTTCGCTTGGACCTCGCGCTTCGCCGGCAAGTGCGAATCACGACGCAGTCCTTCCCGCATATGCACATGGTGCTCGTGCACGTGCCCGGAATGCGCTCCGACGACGAAGCGCTCGAGACGGAGCCGCTGCGCGAACAAAGCAGCGCGACGACGGCGTTCATTCCACTGTCCTTCGCCGACGTCAGTGAAGTCGCGGGCATTCTCGTAAAGGGCGCGAGCGTTTCGCCGCTCGACAACTTCAATCCGCAATCGCCGTTCGCCGCGCCGACGCCGAATCCAAACTCGAGCAGCAGCGGCGGCAACCCGGCAAACCAAAGAGCACCGACGTACGTCACAATTCCCGCCGCCGCGATTTTGGCGAACAAAGATACGCCGGTGGGTTCCAAGCTCGACGACCACGTTGCGATCGACCGCCGCCTCAACGCGATTATCCTTACCGGTTCGCCCGCGCAAATTGCCGACGCGCGCCGGATCATCTCGTATATCGACGTTCCGGCACGCAGCGTTTTGCTTGAGACGCAAATCGTCGAACTCACGCAAACGGCGGCACGCGATATCGGCATCGATTACTCCGACGCCAACGGGAACTTGGCGAGCGCGACGTTCAGCCCGATTGCGGGGAACCGGCCAATCGCCGGCGCGGCGCTGCAAGCGAAGCTCGCAGCGTTGCAAGAGACCGGCCAAGCGAAGATTCTCGCACAACCGCGCATTCTAGCGCTCAACGCGCGTCCGGCTGCAATTCTTTCCGGCGAGGCGGTGCCGATCTTCAATTCGGTCATCGTGCCGTCGGGCAGCGGCACGATCATTCAAAACGAAATTCAGTACATCAACGTCGGCGTGAGCTTGGAGATTCTGCCGCGCATTTCAAATGACGGGCGCGTCACCACGCAGATATTCAGCGAAGTTTCCAGCATCATCGACTACGTGCAAAACACGCCGCGCATCGCGGTGCGCCAAGCGCTGACCTCCGGCGTCGTCAGCGACGGTGAATCGCTGGTCGTCGGCGGACTGCTGCAAGAAACCGAAATCACGCAGCTCAAAAAAGTTCCCGGCCTGGGAGACATCCCGCTCATCGGCGGTTTCTTCCGCTCGAATACGTCCAGCAAACAAACCACCAACCTCTACCTGGTCATCACTCCCCACGTTCTCTCGAATAAAGCGCTGAAAACACCATAAGAAAGTAGGCACCCTATGGTTCGTACTTTCCGCGCGGTATGCGCGATTGCAGCGATCGCTGCGTTGACTTCCTATGCGCCCGTTAGCGCGCAAAACAGCCCAATCCGGATCGACGTAAAGAACAATACGTCGCTGTCCTTATGGGTCACATTCTATAAGCGTGACGCGTCCGGTATCGGCGGTACGCTCGCCGCGCCGGTCATCGTGAGCGGTAATCGCAGCCAGACCGGTCCGGGCTGCGTCGCCGCACACAGCACGTACACGTTCACGATCCCGCGCACGCGCTGGCTGCGCCTGCGCACGGAACTCGAAAACAAGTGCGGCAGCGGCAGGCGGTTCGACACGCAGTTCACGCGTGACAGCGTGAGTGATCTCGACTACATCAAATACACGGTCCATTACTTGGGACACGGCAACCCGTGGATCTCGAGCCCGTAAGGAGCAATGATGAGACGTATCCTTAGTCTTTGCATTGCCGCGATGCTGATTGCAGCGCTGCCGCAAGCCGCATCGGCGCAAAAACGGCCCGGCACGATTATGATCGTCAACCAAAGCGGTTACTGCCTCTGGGCAACCGTCTATTATGCCGGCCATATCGTGGGCCGGCCCGGATGGACGCCTGTCGGCAGAGGCTACTACGACGTCCCCTGGAAGGGCGTCGGCCAGCGGTGGGAACTGCGAACCGAAATCCTGAGCACGCGCGATTGCAAAGCGCAGAACGCGCAGAATCCGCTCAAAGCGGACATCAGCGTCGGCATGCAAGGGAGCCTGGCGTATGAGGTAATCGTGGAACGCCAGGGTAGCGGCTTCAGACTCGTCCGCGTTTAACGCATTACGGTCGACTGGGAGATCTATGCCTCGACATAGATCTCCGAGCCTTTTTCAACGAACTCTTTCGACTTCTCCGCCATCCCCTGCTCTGCAAACTCGCGCACCTCTTGCGTGATTTTCATCGAGCAAAAATGCGGTCCGCACATCGAGCAGAAGTGCGCGACCTTCGCGCCTTGCGCCGGCAGCGTTTCATCGTGGAATTCGCGCGCAGTTTCCGGATCGAGCGAAAGATTGAACTGGTCTTCCCAGCGGAACTCGAAACGCGCCTTGCTGAGCACGTCGTCCCAATGGCGCGCGCGGGGATGCCCTTTTGCCACGTCGGCCGCGTGCGCGGCAATTTTGTACGCGATGACGCCGTCTTTGACGTCCTTTTTGTTCGGCAGGCCGAGGTGTTCTTTCGGCGTGACGTAGCACAGCATCGCCGTGCCGAACCAGCCGATCATCGCCGCGCCGATGGCGCTGGTGATGTGATCGTAGCCGGGCGCGATGTCGGTGACCAGCGGCCCGAGCGTGTAAAAGGGCGCCTCGCTGCAGATCGCGAGCTCTTTGTCGACATTCTCTTTGATCAAATGCATCGGCACGTGACCCGGACCCTCGATCATCACTTGCACGTCGTGCTTCCAGGCGATTTCCGTGAGTTCGCCCAGCGTTTCCAGCTCGCCGAATTGCGCGGCGTCGTTGGCGTCGGCTTGGCAGCCCGGACGCAAGCCGTCGCCGAGCGAGAACGCAACGTCGTACGCCTTCATGATTTCGCAGATCTCTTCGAAGTGCGTGTACAGGAAATTTTCCTCGTGATGCGCGAGGCACCATTTCGCCAAAATCGATCCGCCGCGCGAGACGATTCCCGTGACGCGGCTTGCCGTGAGCGGCACGTATTTTAAAAGCACGCCCGCGTGAATCGTGAAGTAGTCCACGCCTTGTTCGGCTTGCTCGACGAGCGTGTCGCGGTACAGCTCCCAGGTGAGGTCTTCAGCCTTTCCGTTGACTTTTTCGAGCGCCTGATAAATCGGCACGGTTCCAATCGGAACCGGCGAGTTGCGTAGAATCCACTCGCGCGTCTCGTGAATGTTCTTGCCGGTGGAGAGGTCCATCACGGTGTCGGCGCCCCAGCGCGTCGCCCAGGTCATCTTCTCGACTTCTTCTTCGATTGTGGACGTGACCGCGGAATTGCCGATGTTCGCGTTGATTTTCACCAGGAAATTGCGGCCGATGATCATCGGCTCGCTTTCCGGGTGATTGATGTTCGAAGGGATGATCGCGCGCCCGCGCGCGACCTCATCGCGCACGAACTCGGGCGAGAGCCCCTCGCGGATCGCGATGAACTCCATTTCCGGCGTCACCATGCCTTTGCGCGCATAATGCATCTGCGTGACGTTTGCGCCC
>DAISWS010000071.1:0-12877 GCA_036826275.1 Vulcanimicrobiaceae bacterium | reverse complement strand
GGGAATCGAGCTTCAATGCTCGCCAGCCGCTCGTTGACTTGTTCTACGTACCTTCCAAATGCGCCATACGTAGTTCTACCCGTCCGCGTCCGTCTGCATGAAACGTTCGTACGATTCTTTGATAACGCGACGCGCCGACGCCGCGTCTTCCCACCCCTGCGTCGCGGTCTTCTTGCCTTCCAGCAACTTGTACGTCTCGAAGAAATGCGAGATCTTGCGGATCAGGTGCGGAAAGATTTGCGAGTAGTTGTGGATCTGATCGAACGAGGGCTCGCCCACCGGCACCGCAAGAACCTTATCGTCTTCCTTGCCTTCGTCGATCATCTTCAGTAAGCCGATCGGACGCGCGGCCACCAGGCACCCCGCAAAGGTCGGCTCGATGGTCAAAATCAAAACGTCGAGCGGATCGCCGTCGAGCGCAAGCGTCTGCGGTGCAAATCCGTAATCGCCGGGATAGTGGATCGGCGAATGCAGCGCGCGGTCCAGCCGGAAGATGTCGAGCGCCTTGTCGTACTCGTACTTGTTGCGCGAACGCTCGGGGATTTCGACGACCACGTTGATCTCGTCCGGCGCGCGATCGCCGAGCGGCAGATGGAGATAATTCTTCGGGGTCGGAATCGGCATAGCCGCCGGGTATTGCGCGCTGCGCGCGGAGGCGCCTGCGAGCAGGGCCGTCCTTCTGGTGGCCGCGAACCGCCCATGACCATGGTCAATTTCTGGGCCGGATTGGGAATCCAGAAAAAAATCTTCGCCGGACTTGCGATGATCTTGCTCTTGATGGCGTGCGCCTTCGCCATCGATCTCCGGGCGCAGCGCGTACAGGCTTCTCTGGCGGAAAGCCTGATCTCGCGCCTGCTGCCGGCCCGTGCCGGCATACGCACCGTCAAGCGGCTCATCATCACGGCCGACGATGCCGGCGCGTGGTTCTTACTCGGGCAGAACACCGCGCAGCGCAGACCGCTCCTTGCCCATTATCGTTCCGATCTCGCACAGGTCGATCGTTGGCTGCGCGAAGCGCGGCATTCCCAAAACGTCCCCGCGGAACGCGTCGCACTCGACCGCTTCGCCCGCGTATGGACGACGTATCGAAACGGTAACGATGCCGCGTTTCGTCTTTCGTTGCGAGACCGCACATCGCAAGCTCGCGTCGCATACGTGCGGGTTCCCTACGCACCGCTTTTGAATGCACTCGGCGACTACGAGCGTGCCATCCAGGTACAGATCGATCGCGCCAGAGCTCGGTATGCATTCGTGCGTACCGCGACGATGGCGACGGTCGCATCGCTCAACGTTGCCGCGCTCGTTCTTGCAACGATCATCGGCATCGGTTTAGGCGGTTCGCTGCGCCACCGCCTGAGTGCGGTTTCCAGCGCGCTGGCCGCCTTGGTGCGCGTCGATCTCGCGCATATCGCCGAGAGTTTTCGCAATATCGCGGCGGGGGATTTGAGCTTCCCTCGCTACACCTGCACTCGCGAGCCGATCGAAGTTCGCGGAAGCGACGAACTCGCGCAGCTTGCGGCGAGCTATAACGGGCTGATTACCGGAATGCACGAGATGGCGCAGCGCATCGATCACTCGGTGCTCGAAGCCCGGCGCCGCCGTGAAGCCGAAGAGCAACTCGAATATCTCCAGGACTACGATCCGCTCACGGGACTAGCGAACCGGCATTTACTCCACGCACAACTGAACCACGCGATTTATGCGGGCTTTTCGAGCGGCGAGTCGATAGCCGTTGCCTATCTGGGCGTGCTGGGATTCAAGAAGGTCGAAGACAGTTACGGACGGACGTTTGCCGAGAAGGTGCTCACGCTGGCGGCGCAGCGGTTGAAATACAGTTTGGGCCGCGCCGACCTTGCCGCGCGCAGCGCGGACGACGAATTCATCGTCCTGCTGGCTCCGGTGCAAGGTGAACGAGGCGCTCGCGATCGCGTTCGCCAGATCATGGACGTTCTCGGGCGTCCGTTCGAGCTGGACGAGCGCGAGATCGTGTTCAACGTCAGCGCCGGAGTGAGCATCTATCCCAGTGACGGACGCGATGCCGACGAACTCTTGCGCAATGCGAACACCGCCATGTCGTACGCGAAGCAGTCCGGGCCGGGAGAAGTCACGGTCTATGCGCCCGTACTGCGCACGCGCTCGCTCGACCGCCTCACGATAGAATCGGAATTACAGCGCGCGATAACCGCATCGGAGTTCGAGCTGCATTACCAACCTATCGTCGACGTCGGCCCGCATCGCATCACCTCGTTCGAAGCGCTGCTGCGCTGGCGTCATCCGCGCTTGGGATTGCTTGGACCGGAAGCGTTCATCGATATCGCCGAAGACTCGAATACGATCGAAGCGATGGGCGAATGGGTCTTGCAGTCCGCGTGCGCTCAGGCGCAGCAGTGGCGCCAGGTGGGTCACGACGTCGGCGTTTCCGTGAACGTTTCCGTGCGGCAGTTTCGTGGCGACGTGTTCGGCGTCGTCCAGCGCGCGCTTGCGCAAACGAATTATCCGGCCCCGGCACTGGAGCTCGAGCTCACGGAAAGTCTCATGCTCACCGGCCCCGGTGCAATCGATGCACTCGTCTCGCTCAAGCGCTTAGGAGTGCGATTGGCAATCGACGATTTCGGCACCGGCTACAGCTCCTTGTCGTATCTTCGTCAGTTCCCGCTCGACACGCTCAAGATCGATCGCTCGTTCGTGAGCGAAATCACGGTGAAAACCTTTGACGAAGCAATTGCGCGCGCAATCATCCTCCTGGGACACAGTCTGGGCGTTCGCGTGATTGCGGAAGGCGTGGAAGACGCCGCTCAAGCGGCGACGCTTCGCCGTCTGGGTTGCGATGCGATGCAAGGCTACTATTTCGGCCGGCCGCTCCCCGCGAACGCCGTAATGGACGTGCTCCAGGCCTCGACAATGTCATCCTGAGGCGACGGTGGGTTCGTCTCGCTCGCCGTAAAAGCGTGCCCTTGGTGCCGGCTTTGAGGCGAAAACGCCACTCTTGGGGTGCGCGGCCCCGTACAGGTGCTCGTCGTCTGCTAGAATAGGCCGACCGCGCGCCGAACGCGAGCTGCATGGCGCTGGAACAAGTGGATTTTCTCGTCGTAGGCTGCGGCCCGGCCGGCGGAACGGCGGCGCGCGAAGCGGCGAGAGCCGGCATCGAAACGCTCGTCCTGGATAAGGACAGCGTGATCGGTGCAAAGCGCGTATGTGCCGCCGGTTTGCGCCCCGGTTTTTGCGAGACGTTCGACGTGCCGCGCTCCATCGTGCACTGCGATACGCCGCGCTTGGCGCTCTTCGACACGCGCCTGAACGAGTACGAAGTGTTCTTCGGCCCCGGCCATACGACCACGCGTGAGGAACTCGACGGCACGATCGCGCAGCTCGCGGCAAAGGAAGGCGCGCAACTGCGCACCTCCGCGCTGTTCAAAACGCTGCGCCGCGACGGCGATCGGATCACCGTCGAGTATGCCGACCTTCACAGCGGCGAGCGGCGTATGATTGCCGCGCGCAACGTGTTTCTCGCACAAGGCTCGACGGCCAAACTCGAAGACGGCGAATTCGCGTACGAGCGCTGGCAAGACGGTTTGGTGACCACGCTGCAGTACCGCGTCTATTTGGATCGGCCCGCCGCCGCGATCGCCTATCAAACGCTCGAGATGCACTACTTTCCCACGCAAGATGGACGCATGACGGTCGCGTGGATGTTTCCCAAACGCGATCATCTGGCGATCGGTCTTGGCGTGATGGGCAAGATGGCCGGCGCACAGCTGCGCGAGGAACTCGACCGCTTCGCCGAGCGCGTTCGCGACAGGTTGTATCCTGGCATCGCGCATACCATAAAAACCGAAGGCCACTTGCTGTACGGCAGCGAGCCGCGTCCGGCGATCGGCGCGCCCGGAGCGATGGTCGGCGGAACTGCCGCGGGACTGGTCGACGCAACCAACGGCGAAGGCATTTACGAAGCGGCGATGAGCGGACGCATTGCGGCGCAGGCCGTCGTGCACGGACGCCGGATGGGCGCTCCGGCGCACGTGCACTACGAGCGTACCGTCAAGCAGCGGTTTTACCGCCGCCTCACGCATCGTTCGCGGTTGATGCGCTATCTGGAGCAAAAACCCTCGCGCTACGCGCTGCTCTTCGATCAACTGGCGGGCGCACCGAGATTTGCCGATATTCTCCAGCGGGAAGACCACGAACGCACGATGACCGATCGCCTGTATCTCTATGGACAAGCGCTGCGCTTTGCCGCGCGGGCACACTTTGCCGGATAATCGTTGATCGTAACCATCAGCGATGCCGAATTCCGGCAATTGCGCGATCTCATCCGCGACCGGTTCGGCATCTATTACGATGATACGAAACAGTTCTTGCTGCAAAGCCGCCTGCAGACGCGCCTGCTCAAGGCGAGTGTCGCGGATTTCAACGCCTACTACAAATTCCTCACGACCAGCCCGGAGCGGCAGAACGAATGGGACGAACTCGCCTCGGTTCTCTCGAACAACGAAACGTATTTCTTTCGCGAGCGCGCGCAGCTCGAGATCCTCGCAACCGAGGTGGTCTCCGATGCGCTCAAGAGCGGAAGTAAGCTGCGCGTTTGGTCGTCCGCATGCTCGAGCGGCGAGGAGCCCTTTTCGCTCGCAATGACGCTGCTCGAAACGCACAAACTTCTGCCGTCCCAGATTGCCATCAAGGCGAGCGATATTTCGCCGCGCGTGCTCGAACGGTGCAAGGTCGGATTCTATCGCGACCTCAGCTTTCGGGCGACGCCGCCCGAACTTATTCAAAAGTACTTCCGGCCGTTCGAGAACGGCTTTCTGATCGCGGACGACGTGAAACGCCTGGTGGAATTCTTCCGGATCAATCTGCTCGACGAACACGCCGTCGCCGGTCAAGGCGTCCTCGATGCGATCTTTTGCCGGAACGTGCTGATCTACTTTGACAAGCCGACGCAGAAGCGCGTCGTGGAGGCGTTCGCACGGGCCTTACGCCCGCGCGGCTACCTGTTCTTGGGGCATGCCGAGTCGATCATACGTTTGACCGGCCTCTACGATCCCGTGATCACCCCGAAAGCAATTTATTACCGGTTGAAGCCCGATGCGCATTAAAGTTTTAGTCGTCGACGACTCGGCATTCATGCGTCGCGCCATCTCGAAGATGCTCGAAGGCGAGCCGGATATCGAGGTGTGCGGTACCGCGCGCAACGGCGAAGAGGCGGTTCTCAAGGCGCAGCAGCTGCAGCCCGACGTCATCACCATGGACGTCGAGATGCCCGGCATGGGCGGTCTGGACGCCGTGCGAGAGATCATGTCGCGCGCGGATATTCCGATCATCATGGTCAGCGCGCTCACGCAAGAAGGCGCGCAAACGACTTTTCACGCGCTCGATTTGGGCGCGGTCGATTTTATCGCCAAGCCGGATTCCGCGTACGTAAACATCAAAGACGTCGCGCGCGATCTGGTTGCGAAGGTGCGCGTCTTTGCGCGGCGCGGCACCGCCCGGCGCGTTTCCGTGAAACCAAAAGTTGCGATGCCGCCGCTTGCGCAGGAGCCCCCGCGTGCGGTGGTCAGCCCGGGCGTCTTCGAATGCGTTGCAATCGGGACGTCGACCGGCGGCCCCGTGGCGCTCTCGCGCATCATTCCGGCTCTTCCGGCGGAATTCACGACGCCCATCGTTATCGTTCAGCACATGCCGCGCGGCTTTACGCGGCCGCTTGCGGATCGCCTGAACGCGTCCAGCGCCCTTCACGTCGTCGAAGGCGCCGACGGGATGGTGCTGCGCAAGGGACAAGCCGTTATTGCGCCGGCGGGACGGCAGCTCGTGCTGCGCCGCGGTTACGGAAGCGACGAGGTCGAAGTGCAGTTGCGCGACGACGACGGACATTCGCTGCACGTACCGAGCGTGGATTGCATGGCGGCGTCGGTCGCGGACGCCTACGGCTGCGCGACCCTGGGCGCGATCCTCACCGGTATGGGACAAGACGGCATCATCGGTTTGCGCAAGGTAAAGGACTGCGGCGGATTCGTGATCGGACAAGACGCGGCGACGTGCGTCGTCTACGGAATGCCGCGCGCCGCGGCGCAAGCTGGACTGGTAGACCGGGTGCTTCCCCTCGATCAGATCGCTTCGGCGCTCTGCGAGTTGACGAACAGTTCCTTCGCACGCTCTTAACGGAAACCAGGCCCAGCACTGCAGGCTTCGGTAGGAGCACCGGCCTCGAAGGGCAATTAAAGCAAGGTAACGGGGGTTGCTACGTTACACTCGGAGCGTGAATGAGGCTGGACCGCAGTTCGCATCGCTATGTCATCGGCGGTGTCGAACTTTCACGAGAAGAAATCGTTCACAAGTACTTGCATCTAGTCAAGTACGTGGCGGGACGCATCTCCGTGAACCTTCCTCCGAACGTCGAACTGAACGATCTGATCAACGACGGCATCCTCGGCCTCATCGATGCCATCGAAAAATATGACGACGCCCGCGGCGTCAAGTTCGAAACCTACGCGATAACCAGAATCAACGGCGCCATCCTCGACGCGCTTCGTTCGCTCGACTGGGTGCCGCGCGCCGTCCGTCAGCGCGCCCGCGAGTTGGAACGCGCCTATCAAGAACTCGAAGCCACGTTCGGACGCGTCCCTACCGAGGATGAGCTCGCCGGCAAGCTGGGCGTCTCGCGCAAAGAACTCGACGGTCTGATGCAGCGCGTGCGCGGTACGGCGGTGCTCTCGCTCGAAGAATTCTTGCCGAACGAAAAAGGCTACGAGATTCCGCTCGTCGACACGCTCAAAGACGGGGACAACGACGTCACGACCGCCGTGGAGCAGCGCGAGATCCGCTCGTCGCTCGTTACCGCGGTCGAGGAGCTGCCGCCGCAAGAGCGCACGGTCATCTCGCTCTATTACTTCGACGGGCTCACGCTCAAAGAAATCAAGAGCGCGCTGAACGTTTCCGAATCGCGCGTCTCGCAGATACACGCACAAGCGGTCATTCATCTGCGTCAGAAGCTTCGCGAACTCAAAGGTGACTTGGGGTACCGCGACGGCGACCCCAACGTCAAGCAGAAGTATCTACGCAAAACGCCGCCGGCGACCGATAACATAGGCAAAGCGGGCTGACCGCGCCCCGAGGGGAAAACGCCTAGAATGGCCATTCGACCGGTCGATCTCCAACTCGCCTACCTGGCTGCCCCACAGAACGCGGCCGTCGTTAGCAGCGCCCAAAATGCGCCCCAAGCGGCGCAGCAAGCCGCCCAGGCCGCCTTCGCCGCCGAGCTGGTCAACCGTGAAGAGAGCGTCGACGAGCCTGCGGACGTCAACGGCGCCAAAGTCCGGCCGCGTGAAGATCGCGAACAAGGGAACGAACAGGCATTTTCCGGGGACGGCGAGCGCCGCGCGCCGCCGCAAGAGCAGGCGCAGCCGTCCGGACCGCTCGGCTTGGCCGGCTCGGGCGAGCACTTCATCGACGTTACCGCGTAGGCCGTCATGTCCGCCACGGATCCGCTTGCCGCGATAAGCGCCCGCGTCGCCGCCGCGGAATCGGCGATGCTCGAGGCGGCGATCAACCTCGGCGTCTCTGCGGAAATTCTGCAAGCGCAGATTAGCATCGGCGACATTCTCCCTGCGAAAATTCTTCCGCCGCAAAACGGTCAAGACCTCATCGAAATTGCGGGCCAGCGCGTCGCGGCGCAGCTGCCCCCGGGCGTGAATCCGGGCGAAACGCTGCTGCTGCAAGTCACCGCATTTGCCGGAACGCAAATCTACGTGCGAAATCTCGGCACGCCGGATGCGCGCAATCCGCTTCCGGTGAACCAAACGGTGTTGAACGCGTCCGGCGACGAGCCGCCCGTGCAATCGGCAACGCTGAAAACGATCGGCATTCCCGAGCCGGATGCGCCGCAGCAATCGCAACAAGCACAGCAACCGCAACAGCCGCAACAGGCGCAACAGGCGCTGCGAACGCAGCCGGTGTCGCCGCCGCGCGAGGTATTCGTTGCGGCGTCCGTACGTCAAGCGCCCGCGCCGCCCGCGCCGCCCGTGCAAACGGTGCCGGCTGCGCCGCCCGTGCACGGCGTGGAGGCGCGCATCGCCGCCGCGCAAACGGCGAAGTTGCCGCCGATCGCCGCGCGCACCGCCCCACCGCCCGCACCACCGATCGTGCCGCAGAAAAACATCGTACAGCGCGTGGCGCAAACGGTCAGCGAATTTCTGCGCGCGGCGCGCATGCCGGATACGCCGTTCACGCGCATGGCCGCGACGATCGCTCCGCATGCGCCGGATCGGTTGCCGTCCGTGCTGCAGCGCTTGGAAACCGCGCTTCCGCCCCAAACGCACGACGAACGCATTTCGACGCTTCGCACGCTGATTGGATTCACGGCACGTCTCAACCCGGCGAACGCGGAAACGCTGCGCACGCAGATCTCCTCGTTCGTTTCGAACGTCATCGAGGGCGCCGAAAAGAAAGTTGCGCAGCTGCTGCAGGCACACACTCAAGCGGATGCGCCGGCGAAACCGCAATCGCAGCCGGTGCAAGACGATCCGCCGCCGCTCTCGCCGAGCGCGGCACAAGCACGCGCGGCGGAGCGCGCAGCGGCGGTTTCGCACGATCTCAAATCCGTGGTGCTCTCGCTTTTGCGCGATCCGGGACCGGCTCGCACGCCCGCACTGACGCAGGCGCTCAGCGAAACGCTCATCACGCTCACCGGCGTGCAAGTGAACGCGCTGTCGGCGCAGCAGCAGAATCCCGGAACGATTACGCTGACGCTTCCGGTGTACTATCACGAAGGCGGAAAGCCCGCGCACGTCCGGATCTCGCGCGACGCGCAATCGCGCGGAGCAAAGATGGATGCGGATAATTTCCACGTGGCGTTCGTTCTCGATACGGCGAACCTGGGCACCGTTGCGGTCGATCTCCAAACAACGGGGCGCACCGTCAAAGTGGACGTCAAAACGGAAGACACGTCGGCCGCGCACCGCTTTTCCGATACGCTGAGCGGTCTGCGCACGCGGCTCGAAGATCTGCGCTACCGCGTTTCATCCGCGGTCGCGAGCGCATTACCGTCGCCTGCCGCAGCGCCCGCACCCACGAAGAAATCCGCCGCGGTGCCTGCCGAGAACAAGCGCGGATTGGACTTGCAGGCATGAGCTTCTACGATTTCCGCAAGAAAGTCGCGCCGCGGCCGGCCGCCGCAGCGCTCAAATACGATCCCGTCGGTCACGAGGCACCGCAGGTCATTGCGGCCGGAAAAGGCCTGGTCGCCGAGGAGATCGTGCGCGTTGCCAAGGAACACGGCGTGCCGCTGCACGAGGATGCGGAACTCGTCGAAGCGCTCTCACGCCTGGATCTGACGGAATCGATTCCACGCGAGCTGTACGCCGTCGTCGCGGAGGTGCTCGCGTACGTATTCCGGGTGGACGCGGAAGCCGCCAAGCGCAGTCACGCCCGCTAACGCGAACCGGGTAAAAGGCGGCATGCAACAACGTCACCTCGCACAACTTTCCGTTTCCGCTCTTGGTCTGGGCTGCATGGGCATGTCCGATTTCTATGCCGGCCGCAACGACGAAGAATCCATTGCAACGATCCACCGTGCAATCGATCTCGGCTGTACGTTTCTCGATACGGCCGACGTGTACGGAATCGGCAGGAATGAAGAACTCGTGGGACGCGCAATACGCGATAGGCGCGATGAGGTAACGCTTGCGACCAAGTTCGGCAACGTTCGAGGAGCCGACGGTGCGTGGCTCGGCGTGAACGGGAAACCGGACTACATCAAGCCGGCGTGCGAAGCGAGCTTGAAACGGCTGGGCGTCGAGACGATCGACCTGTACTATCAGCACCGCGTCGACCCGAATACGCCCATTGAGGAAACGGTCGGCGCGATGGCGCAGCTCGTACATGAAGGCAAGGTGCGGCATATCGGCCTTTCGGAGGCGGCGCCGCAAACGATCCGCCGCGCGCATGCGACGCATCCAATCGCGGCATTGCAGACCGAATACTCGCTGTGGACACGCGATCCGGAACGCGAGATTCTTCCGGCGGTGCGCGAACTCGGCATCGGCTTCGTTGCGTACAGTCCGCTCGGCCGTGGATTCTTGACCGGACGTTTCAAAAAATACGAAGATTTACCGCAGGACGATTACCGGCGCAATCACCCGCGCTTTCAAGGCGAGAACTTCGAACGCAATCTGCAACTCGTGGAAGTTGTCGAAGCTCTTGCGCGTGAGAAAGGCGCGAGCGCATCGCAGATCGGCCTCGCGTGGCTGCTCGCACAAGGCCGCGACATCGTTCCGATTCCCGGCACCAAGCGCCGCGGATATTTAGAAGAGAATCTCGGCGCGCTCGACGTGCAGCTGTCGGATGCGGATCTGCGGCGCATCGAAGAGGCGTTTCCATTCGGCGCCGCCTCGGGGCCGCGCTATCCCGAACAAGCCATGGCCGCACTCAATCGCTGACAGATTGTTTTATCCCCAAGGAAACGTCGCGGCAACGTCCGTACCGTACGCTCCAACGCACATGAACGAGCAGCCGTCAAACGCCGAACTGCTGTCGGCAATCGTCGACTTGCACGGCGCGATGTCCGCCGGCTTCGCCGCCGTGGACAAACGCTTCAACGGAATCGATGTCCGGCTTACCGGCCTTGAAGGGCGCGTGGCTGGACTCGAACGCTGGACCGTTCACGCCGATCAGCGCTTCGACCGCATCGACACCCGTTTGGACGTGCTCGAGCCGCGCCGGAGACGCTAGCCGCCGCTTGAATTACCCCACCAATCGAACAGGAGTTCGATTCCGGACCGGGAAGGCACATACTCCGTGAGCTGGATTGCCAAGTTTCGGGCCTCGTTCGGCAAGGCGCGGGAGACGCTCTCGGGGGTGCAGGCCTTGGGCCGCGCCCGCAGGCCGATCACGCCGGAGCTCTGGGAAGAGCTCGAAGATTTGCTCCTGCTGGGCGATTTCGGCGTGCCGACGACCGAAAAAATCATCGGCGGTTTGAAAACGGTCGCCAAGCAAGAGCTGTGGGCGACCAGCGATCAAATCGTGGCGCGCTTCCGCAAAGACGTCGAGCGTTTTCTCACGCTTCCCAATCCCGAATTGCGCCTCGCCGAAAAACCGGCGGTGATTCTCGTCGTGGGCGTGAACGGGAGCGGCAAAACCACGACCATCGGCAAACTCGCGACGCGTCTTCGTAAGGAAGGCAAACGCGTGCTGCTCGTTGCCGCGGATACGTTTCGCGCCGCGGCCGCCGAACAATTGCAGATTTGGGCGGAGCGCAGCGGCGCCGAGTACGTGCGCGGTAAGGAAGGCGCCGATCCCGCATCGGTGGTCTTCGACGGCATGCAAGCCGGAAAGTCGCGCGGCGCGGACGTCATTCTGGTCGACACGGCGGGCCGCTTGCAGACCAAAACCAACCTCATGGAAGAGCTCAAGAAGATGCGCCGGATCATCGAACGCGAAACCGGCAGCGCGCCTGCGGAAACGCTCCTCGTGCTCGACGGCACGACCGGACAAAACGCCATCTCGCAAGCAAAGATCTTTAACGATACGACGGCGCTCACGGGCGTGGTCGTCACGAAACTCGATTCTACCGCCAAAGGCGGCGTGCTCGTCGCTATCGTGGATACGCTGGAAATTCCGATCAAGTTCGTCGGCCTCGGAGAGTCGGCGGACGCGCTGCAGCCTTTCGTGCCCTCCGAATTCATCGAAGCGCTGTTCGAGGACAGCGGTTTCTAACCGAATGTAATGCCACCCCGTTGGCATAAGCCCCGGGTAGCGTGATAGTCACAACGTACGCAAGTTTGATTGGAGAGAAAAGAAATGGCACAGGATGAACGGCAGGTTGCTCTCAGCAACGCGCTCGCGCAGATCGAGCGGCAGTTCGGCAAAGGTTCGATCATGCGCATGGGCGAGTTCAGCGAGAAGATGTCGTTCGAGGTCGTACCGAGCGGATCGATTGCACTCGATCTCGCGCTCGGCGTCGGCGGTTTCCCGCGCGGACGCATCGTCGAGATCTACGGGCCCGAATCCAGCGGTAAGACCACGCTCGCGCTGCACGCCATTGCCGAAGCGCAAAAAGGCGGCGGCACCGCGGCCTTCATCGACGTCGAACACGCGCTCGATCCCACGTACGCTGCGGCACTCGGCGTCGATCTCGACAACCTGCTCGTTTCTCAGCCGGACACCGGCGAACAGGCGCTCGACATCGCCGAAATGCTCGTGCGCAGCAATGCCGTCGACGTCATCGTCGTCGACTCGGTCGCCGCACTCGTCACCAAAGCCGAACTCGAAGGCGACATGGGCGACGCGCACGTCGGCTTGCAAGCGCGTTTGATGTCGCAGGCGCTGCGCAAACTGACCGCGGCAATCTCGCGCAGTAAATCGGTGATGGTCTTCATCAACCAGCTGCGTGAAAAGGTCGGCGTGATGTTCGGCAACCCGGAGACCACCTCCGGCGGCCGCGCGCTCAAGTTCTACGCATCCATCCGTCTGGACGTGCGCAAACTCGAGCAGATCAAAATCGGCCAGGACGTGGTCGGCACGCGCACGCGCGTCAAAGTCGTCAAGAACAAAGTCGCGCCGCCGTTCCGTCAAGCGGAGTTCGACATCACCTACGGCCACGGTATCAGCAAGATGGGCTCGATTCTCGACGTCGCGCTCGAGCGCAACATCGTCGGCAAGAGCGGCTCGTGGTACACCTACGGCGACACACGCATCGGCCAGGGCCGCGAAAACGCCAAAGCCTACCTCGAAGAACACAACGATCTCGCCGACGAAATCTCCACAAAGATCCGCGAAGAACTCGCCGGACAGGTCATGTCCAAAAACGGCCACGCCACACCCGAGAACGTCTGATTTCCGCCATGCCTTCGTTGCCAAAGGCTTCGTGTACCAAAGTACACTTCAG
>DAISWS010000070.1:0-13271 GCA_036826275.1 Vulcanimicrobiaceae bacterium | reverse complement strand
CCTCTCGGGCACAGGCAAGACGACGCTTTCCGCGGATGGGCACCGTCCGCTCATCGGCGACGACGAACACGGCTGGTCGGCGGACGGCGTATTCAATTTTGAAGGCGGCTGCTACGCGAAAGTGATCCGGCTCTCGCAAAAAGCCGAGCCGGAAATTTGGGCTGCGTCGCACCGCTTCGGTACGGTGCTCGAAAACGTCGCGTACGACGAGCACACGCGCCAATTGAATCTCGATTCGGATGAAAAAACCGAGAACACGCGCGCGGCATACCCGATCGACTTTATTCCGAACGTCGTTCCGGGCAGCAAAGGCGGCCACGCCAAAACGATCGTCATGCTGACGGCCGATGCCTTCGGCGTGCTGCCTCCCATCGCGAAACTCACCAAAGAACAAGCGATGTACCACTTCTTGTCCGGCTACACCGCGAAAGTAGCCGGGACCGAGCGCGGCGTCACCGAACCGCAAGCCACCTTCTCGACGTGCTTCGGCGCACCGTTCATGGTGCATCACCCCACGGTGTACTCACGTCTCTTGGGCGAGCGCATCGACGAGCACGGCGTGCAGTGCTGGCTGGTCAACACCGGTTGGAGCGGCGGCCCGTACGGCGTCGGTAAGCGCATGGCGATTGCCTACACGCGCGCGATGGTGAATGCCGCGATCGAAGGCGCGCTTGCCGGCGTTCAATTCGAGAGCGAGCCGTTCTTCGGCTTGCAGGTTCCGCTGCACGTTCCGGGCGTTCCGAGCGAGGTGCTCAACCCACGCAACATGTGGCTCGACGGTGCGGCGTACGACGAGCAAGCGAAGAAACTCGCAGCGCTTTTCGCGAAGAACTTCGAGAAGTTCGAAGCACATGCAGCGCCCGGCGTTCGCGCTGCCGCGATCAAGCCGTAAGCGAAAGCCGCCGGATCACCGGACCGTAAATTACCGGCAGCGCCGCTAAACGTGGTGCGACGCGTTCGCGCGTCATGCGCACGAGCGGATGCGGATGCACGAGCGCGCGCGTGAGAATATCCGTTCTGCGAAGAACGCCCTTTGCAACGGGCAGCCGTTCCCGTTCGTAGCGGTCCAACAATGACTCGGGCGCTTGCGCGCCGAGCACGGCGCCGAGTTTGTCTGCCAAGCTTGCAGCGTCATGCAGCCCGATATTCATACCCTGGCCGCCGACCGGGCTATGCGTGTGCACGCTGTCCCCGGCCAAGAACACATTGCCCGCGCGCATGCGTGACGCGATCCGCCGGTGCACCCGGAACGAGTTGCTCCACAGAATCTCGTGCACGCCGGTGTCTGCATAACCGGCGTTTCGCAAACGGCATTCCAGCGGTTCACGCTCGGCCTGCTCCGGCAACGGTTCGCGGGATGAGATAACCACGATACGCCGCTCGCTCGCGCTGAACGGAAACATCGTCAGTACGCCGCCGCGGTGCACGTGCACCCGAGCCTCGTTTGCGGGGACAGCGGTTTGCACGATCGTGTCGGCGAGCAACACGGTGCCGGGATACGTTTCTCCATCGAAACGAATGCCGATCTGCTCGCGCACCGTACTGCGAACGCCGTCGCAGCCGGCGAGATACCTCGCCCGTACCGTTCTAACGCCGCCTGCCGTCTGAATGACGGCTTCCGTTTCGTCGCCATGTCCTACCAGGTGCGTGAGCGTGTGTCCGCGCATCACCTGGGTGCCGAATTCTTGCAGCCGTGCTTCGAGAATCGCCTCTGTACGCCATTGCGGCAGGATGGTCACTGCGAACGGTACGTACACCGACCGCCGCGGCGTAACGAAGCGCACGCCGTCGACGCAATTTGCCGCACGGAGAAATCGATCGGCGATGCCCGCTTCTTCGAACAACTCCAGCGTGCCCGGCATGATTGCCAGCGCTTTCGAGTGCGTCGACGGTTGCGTTGCGCTTTCGATGATCGCGCATTCGCGCCCGCGCCGCCGCAGTTCGCATGCCAGAAACAGTCCGACCGGTCCCGCACCGACGATAAGCGTTTCGACGCGTTCCACTACGTCTTCTCTCCTACGCCAACGGCTTTGAAGAGAATCCGTTTCGGCCGCTGTCCGTCGAACTCACCGTAATGCACGCGCTCCCACGTTCCCAGATCAAGTCTACCGGCCGTCACCGGAACGAGCACTTGGTGGCCGAGCAGCATGCGTTTGAGGTGCGCGTCGGCGTTGTCTTCACCGGTCAGGTGATGTTTATACTCGGATTTGCGCGGCGCCAAATCTTCGAGCCATGCCATGATGTCTTGCCATAAGCCGTTCTCATGATCGTTCACGAAGATGCTCGCGGTAATGTGCATCGTGCTCACCAATATGAAGCCGTCCGCCAGTCCCGCTTTCTCGCGCACCTCCTCGACCCGATCGGTGATGTCGAGGATTTCGTACCGCTTGTTCGTCGTGATGGTTGAGTGTTCGGTAAACGCGATCAGATCTTTCATGTGTTTCTAAGCCAATCCCCGGGTAGCGTGCGTTAACGTGAAAACACCATCTTTTCCATGGAGTCGACCTTGGTGAAAACGCTCAAATCTCTTATTCTCCCCGTACTGCTCGGCGCGGGCCTGCTTGCGCCTGTTGCAGTATTTGCCCAGCAGGCCGCGCAAGCGCCTGCGCCCGGCACGTTTGGCATGCAAACGCAAGGCCAGCGCCAGGGCCGCCATCACGGCCGCCACGGCTTCATGCGTATGCTCAAAGGCGTCAATCTGAGCGATCAGCAGAAGGCGCAAATCAAGCAGATCATGCAGCAATTCCGGCAGTCGCACAGCCAGAACGCCGCAATGGATCCGCAGGCGCGTAAAGCCGCTCACGAGCAGCTGCAGCAGCAGTTGATGAACGTCCTCACGCCGCAGCAGCAGGCTCAGGTCAAACAGAACATCGCGCAGATGCGCCGGCGCCGCGAAGAGCGCGCCGAACGGCCAGGTCAGCCGTCGCCCGAACCGTCGCCCACGCCGTCCGACGCCCCCGGCGCCTAACGCAGCACGATTGCCGCGCCGTCAACCTCCAGGTTGATCTCGCGCAGCGCCGGAACGACGCGCACGTGGCCGGGTTCCAACGCAAACGAGCGGCCGCGGGCAACGGCAATGACCGTCATGCCCGCGGCCACGCCGGCTGTAATACCTTGACGGCTGTCTTCCACGACCAAACACCGCTCCGGGACAGCGCCCAGGCGCTCTGCAGCAAGGCGGTAACAGTCCGGCGCCGGTTTCCCGAGGGGCACGTCATCGGCGGACACCACGAGAGGCGGCGGGGGGAGCCCCGCCTGACGAATGAGCATATCCGCCAGTCCGCCGGGGCACGACGTGACGATTGCCCAGCGTCCCTGCGGCATGCGCGCGAGCAGTTCCGCCGCGCCGTCGATGGCTTGCGCCTGGTCGGTGACAAGCGTTCCAAACAAATCAAAGAGTACCGCATCGAAGCTTTCGCGCATGGCACGCACTTCGCGGATGAGTTGCGCGCTCTTCTCGCGTACTTGCGCGACATGACGAGCGGCGATACCCTTGCAATTCTCGTGGGCGGCGGACCGGCCCCAGGCATCAACGGCGTCATCGCCTCCGCCACGATAGAAGCAATCAACAACGGCCTGCGCGTCGTCGGAATCTACGACGGCTATTACCATTTGGCGAAAGGCGACACGTCGCACGTCGTCGAGCTCGGCATCGACGACGTCTCGCTGATTCATACGACCGGCGGATCCATCTTGCGCACGTCGCGCACCAATCCGGCGAAGGATGACGACACGCTGGGCAACTGCGTGCGCGCGCTCACGCTGATGGGGGTCCGCTATTTGATCGCCATCGGCGGCGACGACACGACGTACGGCGCAACGCGTATCGCGGAAGTGACGCAAGGCCGCATCGGCGTTGCAACCGTCCCCAAAACCATCGACAACGATCTGCCGCTGCCGGACAACGCGCCGACGTTCGGCTTCGAAACCGCCCGTTCG
This sequence comes from Vulcanimicrobiaceae bacterium, assembly GCA_036826275.1. Lineage (GTDB taxonomy): Bacteria > Vulcanimicrobiota > Vulcanimicrobiia > Vulcanimicrobiales > Vulcanimicrobiaceae > DATGJX01. The sequence goes on along the minus strand of DAISWS010000070.1, from coordinate 9,332 downwards.
GTCGGCACCGGCATCATCGAGTCGCTGATGGAAGATGCGCGCACGACGGCGCGCTGGTATCTGGTTGTAAGCATGGGACGCAAATCGGGGGCGCTGGCGCTCGGCATGTGCAAAGCCGCCGGCGCCGACCTCGCCGTGATTCCGGAAGAATTCCCGGGCGAGGAGCTCGACTTGGATGCAGTCGTCGACACGATCGCCGGCGCGATCTTGAAACGCCGCTCTTCGAATCACGGCAACGGCGTAGCCGTCATCGCCGAAGGCATCGCGGAACGCCTTTCGCAGAAACAGCTCGCATCGTTCGAAAGCGCGCCGCGCGATGCGTACGGGCACATCCGCTTGGCCGACATTCCCATAGGCGCGGTTCTGCGAGATGCCGTGCGCCGCCGCCTGGGTGAGATCGGCGTCGAAGCCACGGTCGTCACCAAGGACATCGGCTACGAACTGCGCTGCGCCAAGCCGGTGCCGTTCGATGTGGAGTACACCCGTACGCTGGGTTATGGAGCCGTGCGCTACTTGCTCGACGGCGGCAGCGGCGCGCTCATCGCGCTGTCAGGCGGCCGCGTCGTTCCCGTGCAACTGGCCGAGCTGCAAGATCCCTCGACCGCACGCGTTCGCGTGCGCATGGTGGACATCACGACCGAATCCTACCGCGTGGCACGCAATTACATGACGCGTCTGGAACCGGATGACTTTCGCGAACCCTATCTCTCGCGCTTGGCTGCGCATACCAATCTGAATGCGGCGGAATTCTGCAAACGCTTCGAAGACGTCGCGATGGTGTAACCGATGATTACCGTTCCCCCACAATTTACGATCTCGCAAATTTCCACCGTACAAGGCGCGCGCGAACTGGCGATGACGCCGCAAGGCGATCTGTACGTCGGAACCCGCGGCAACACGGTGTACGTCATTCGCAATGCGGAAGACGAACATCCCGGTTCCGCGCGCGTTTACGTGCGTTTTGATGACGCACCCGCCTCGGGCGTCGCCTACGGCAACGGTACGTTGTATGTCGGGACGCAGCACGCGATATGGCGCGTCGAGCATGGGCGCCCCGTCAAGCTGGTATCCGTCCGGACCGGCAATCCGCCCGCAGGCAGCGACGGAGACGTGCATACGACGACTTCGGTCGCCGTCGACGGTTCTACGCTCTACGCGAGCGTCGGCTCGTCGTGCAACGCGTGCGTTGAAATCGACCCGACTCGCGCCACGGTCGGCAAGGTGGAAAACGGGCGCTACACCGTGATTGCAAAACGGATCCGCAACGCGATCGCGCTGGCGGTCGATCCGCGCACGCACCACCTTTGGGTTTCAAATGCCGGACAAGATACGTTGCCCGTCGGACATCCGTACGAATATTTCGACGACGTCAGCATTCGTCACCAACCCGTCGATTACGGGTGGCCGGATTGCAACGAGCTGCACCGCTGTCCGAACGTCGCAGTTCCGCAAGTCACGTTTCCGGCATATGAAACGCCCATCGGCGCCGTCTTCTATCCGGCCGCGACGAATCTAAAGTACGAATTCCCGCCGCAGTACCGAGGCGGCGCATTTATCACGTTCCATGGTTCCTGGCATGGTCCGGCGCAAGGACTCGGCGGATTCGAGCCGCCGCGCGTCGTCTTCGTCGGGCTCCCGAAATCAGCGCACTGGACGGAGTTTGCCGGCGGATATCAAAACGGCGGCAGCTCCGAGCGCATCGGGCGCCCGAGCGGCATCGCCGTGGGCCCGCAAGGCGATCTCTTTGTTGCGGACGACGAGTCCGGAGCTATCTATCGGATCCGCCCGAAACAAGCGCACTAGCGCCTGCCGGAACGCCGGCGCTCCATCGTCCGTGGGTACGAGGATCGCATGGCTGAGATTTTCGGTAAGGGCGGAGACACGGTGCCGGTAAGCGGCTACTACGAATGTTCAGACTGTGGACACCGCCAGCAGTTCACGCGCGGAAGCACGTTTCCGCCGAACCATCACCCCGATAAACCGTGGAGCCTCTATCAAGCAACGGAAGAACTTCCGGCGCAGCAGAGCTCTACGCGCTAAGCGAACGCTCCACCGCCGCAGCGATTGCGGGATACGCGCGCCGCGCGATCTCGGCATAGCCGAAATCGTTGGGGTGGTAGCCGTCGCCGCACAGATATTCGGCGCCTTCGCAAAGCGGCGCGCTCGTGAAGCGGAACATATCGATGAATTCGTGACCGCCGGCAAGTGCGATCTCGCGCATGCGCTCGTTGATGCGCGCGCAGACGCGCTGCACGGCCGGTTTGAGCAGCCTGGGGACACCCGCGGTTTGCGTCACGTCCGGCATGCCGCCCGCAACAATCTGCGCGCGAGGCGCCGCCTGCGCAATCGCTTCCAGCAGTGCCTTGAAGCGGCGCGCGATCACGAGCACGTCGCGGGTGTAGCGCAGATCGTTCGCTCCCGCGATCACGAGTACGAGGTCGGGATTTATGGAGCGCAGCTTCGGAACCTGATGACGTAAAACGTCCCCCATTGTTGAGTGGGGGACGGCGAAGGAAAAAAGTGTGCTGCCCGGGCGCTGTGCCCGGAGCTGCGCATGCAATTGATGGGCGAGCCCCGCCTCCGTACTGCTGGCGCCCAAGCCGTGCGCGAGGCTGTCGCCCAGAACGGCCATGGAAAGCGGTAACGGTTGTCCGAGTGGTTGCGAATAGGCGTGCATCGCGAGGGGCTCCTCTATAGGATATCGTCCCCGCGGGGCGCGCGTTCTACTCTAGGGCCTTTTGACTCTTAATGAATGACGATCGGAACCGCCGGCGAGGGTATAGGGGCAGGCGTCGGCACCGCGGCCGGCGGATGCGTCGTGGCGTTTTGCACGGTGTGAACCACGGTGTTCACCACGATGGCGCCGACGATGGCCAGCACGGCGTTGATTGCCGACACCGTTGCCGTGACGCCGGCCGTCGTGGCCGCCGTTACGGTTGTTGTAACCGTCGGCGCGCTAATTCCCATCGATGCTGCGTTCTCGGGAGCTCCAAACTGGCTGAACGGCTGGAACGTCGATTGCGATATCGTCGAAACGCTTGCGCCGACGACGCCGCCGACTGCGCCCACGGTGAGCGATTGTCCCGCCGCGAGCGTAAATACTTGTCCGTTGCTCAGCGTGACTTGCACCGGCAAGCTCGGATTGCTCAGCGAATACACATTGATTTGCAGATTGCCGTTCGTATCGCTCACGATGTCGCCTTGCGTGCCGCGAACGGCGATCTGTGCCGTCGGCGTTTGGAACGTATAGTTCGCCTTAGAACCTTGCGGGTGCTCGACTTTGAAACGCACCGAACCTTGCAAAATGTAGAACTTCGCGCTCGCGACTTTTCCTGGAGTGAATGACTGCAGTTGAACGGTGGTATTCGAGCCGACGATCACGCGCGAACTGTCGGGCATGACGATCCCCGCCAGCGAGCTCGCACCGGTCATTGCCCACGCATTATCGTCGAGCGACACCTGAGAACGCGGCGCTAGGAACCGGCTCATGTCGCCGTTGCGGTAACTCACGGAGCCCTTGACGTTCTGAAGCTCTTTGTCAGCGGCGGCCACGACCGGAGCAGCCGGAATCAGCAGCGTCATGAACGTCGTGCACAAAAGCGAAGCAAGAAAACGGCGCATAGTAATCCTCTCGAAGCGTCGTCGGTGCTTTGACATTCCTTTGACAGGGGAGCGAGCCCTACCCAGCATGATAGGACATCCTTCCTCAAGAACTCTGGATTATGGCGCTGCGCTTCCTACGCAAGGCCGGAATCCCGTTAGCTCTGGCGGTTATCGCCATTATGGTGAGCGCAGTTTTTTATTCGGCGCCGCTCGGGTCGCTCACGTTCGCAAATCGCGTGCCGGACCTCAACCTCGCATGGGTCGCTTTGGAGAGCCCTGGGTCCTTCGGCCTACGCAACGCGCCGTCGTTCGCCCAGCCTAATGACCGGATCGCGCTGATTCAAATCGACGATGAATCGCTCGATCCGAAGGCGGGATTGCCGGCGTTTCCGTTCCCGCGCAGCGTCTACGGAACGCTTCTCAAACGGCTTGCTGCAGCGGGAGCAAAGTCCGTTGCTTTCGACATCGATTTTTTGGAAGCTCGGCCCGGACAAGATGAAGCCTTTGCTGCCGGAGCGCATCTGCTGCCTACGACGATCGGTTATACCGTTGCAACGACGACCGGAGGAATCGCGCAAGCGGAAGTCCCGCCGCGCAGTTTGCTGTCGGCAATGCATATCGGATTTACCGCGGCCGGATTTCCGGGCGGCAAACTGATCGATTATCCGCTTGCGATAGAACCCGTTCAGGGCGTTCCGGGCGGCCGGGCGTCTTCGCTCGCGCTCGCTGCGATTGCAGCGTCCGGCCATCACGTCGATGTAGCATCCGTACCGGCTCTTAGCGGCGCAACGCTCATCGCGCCGTTTAAAGCAAACGCGTCGGTGAACCAGCAGGAGCGGGTCGGCGCCGAGGATTTCAGTGCCCCTTTTGCCGGTGCAACGCTGTCGTTCAAAGATGCGATGACGCTCCCGATTACGGACCTGACGACCTTTGCGAAGGATCGCATCGTTCTTGTAGGAGCGACCGCACAGGCTGAAGGTGACTTTGCGCCGAGCTACTTCGGCACCGTTCCGGGCATGTATTTTCACGCGCGCGTGATGGACCAACTGCTGCGCGGCATGTACGTCACGCCTGCACCGGACTGGCTCGATCTGGGCCTCATCGCCGTTCTTCCACTGCTGCTGATGGCGATGGTGCTTCGTTTGCGGCCGATCGTTGCCGGCCCGCTCGCTATCGCCGCCGTTGCCGTGTACGCCGAAATCGCCATTGCGCTTTTCGTGTACCGCCTGTATTGGCTCGACGTTCTGCACGTCGCTGCGGCGATGTTGCTGACCGCGCTCGGCGTCATCACGTACCGCGCTATCGGCGAGGCCGCGCAAAAACGCGCGGTGACGGCCGCGTTCGGCCTGCACGTCAGTCCCGGCGTGGTTGCAGAACTGCTCAAACACGAAGGCAGCGCGTCCGACGCGCTTGCCGGTAAACGCGCGCTGGTCACGATCTTCTACTCGGACATCCGCGGCTTTACGTCGATGTCGGAAAAACTTTCGGCGGAAGCCGTGTACGACCAACTCAACGAGTACTTCGAAGCGATGTGCGAAATCATCTTCAAGTACGGCGGTTACGTGGACAAGTTCATCGGCGACTGTATCATGGCGATTTTCTCCGCGCCGAATCCGACGCCCGGCGATGCGCTTAAAGCCGTGAATGCGGCGCTCGAACAGCAAGAGCTGATCGAAATCATGGCGCAGCGCTGGCGCGAGGCCGGAAAACCTCCCCTTTCGGTCGGCATGGGCATCAACTCGGGCTACGTCGTGATGGGTAATCTCGGCTCGCAAAAACGCATGAACTATACGGTAATCGGCGATGCAGTGAACACGGCAGCGCGTCTGTACAACGTCGCCAAGGGCGGCCAGATCATCATCTCCGAATCGACCTGGGAAGAGACGAAAGAGCACTTCGACTTTCGCGAGCTCGAGCCGGTCACCGTCAAGGGCAAAAGCCAGCCGCTGCGCACGTTTGAAGTGCTCCGACGCAAAGACGCCGCACTGCCCCAGCTTTCCGGTCGTAATGAGGTTGTTCCAACGTGATCGGCTCGGCGATCCCGCTGCACGTCATGTGCGTCGTCAATCCTGATGCCAATGCCGACGATGCGATCGAGCTTCTCACCGGCGAAGGCATCGTCTGCGGCTCCCGCCCGGATCCTGAAAAACTCAATGTCTTTCTGTACAGCACCGGCGAGACGGTCGCCGTCAGCGGTCCGGATGGCACCGTCGTGTCCCTCGTCCGGCGCCCATTGGATGCATTGGAGCTGCTCACCGCCGTTCAAGGCGGCGCGCGCTTAGCGTCTCTCCAGCGGGACGCCGAAGCCAGTGAAACGCTGCTCGAGGTCGGTCGCGCTCTCGGCGCCGAGCGCAATCTACTTGCGTTGCAACAACTGATTTTACGCCGTGCGCGCGAGCTCACGAATGCGGACGCCGGCAGTCTACTGCTCGTCGAAGAGCACGAGGGCGAGACGAAACTGCGCTTCGCCGTCGCGCAAACCGGCCCCCAAGACAAAGGCACGCACATCGGCGCAACGCTGCCGCTGAGTTCATCATCCATTTCCGGCAGTGTCGCGCTGAACGGCGAAACGGTGCGCATTGCCGACGCGTATACGCTCGGAGACAAGAGCCCGTACCGCTTCGATCAAAGTTTCGACAAACGAACCGGCTACCGCACCAAATCAGTGCTGTGCGTTCCGATGCGGAACTATCGCGACGAGGTCGTCGGCGTCATTCAACTGATCAACCGTAAGCCGTCGTTCGATACGAAGCTCGCCTCGCCCGAACATACGGTTCAGATCGTCGAGCCGTTCGACAACCGCGACGAACGTGTCGCCACGGCGCTGGCCGCGCAGGCCGGCGTTGCGCTCGAAAACAGTCGCCTAGTCGAAAACATTCAGACGTTGTTCGAGACGTTCGTGCGCGCATCGGTGAAGGCTATTGAGGTGCGGGACGTTTCGACGCAAGGCCATTCCGAACGCGTCTCGCGTCTCACGCTCGCACAAGCCGAAGCGGTCAACAGCATCGATAGCGGACCACTTCGCGATCTCACCTTTACGCCGGAGAAACTGCAAGAATTGCGCTATGCGGCGCTGCTGCACGACTTCGGCAAACTCGGCGTGCCCGAATACATTTTCGCCAAAGCAAAGAAACTGCCCGACGGAAAGCTCGAAACGATCCGCATGCGTTTCTATCTCGCGCTCGAGCAGCTCGACGTCGTGGCAGCGCGCGAGAAGTTTCAAGTCCTGCGCATGACGAGCGGCAATACGGGCGGGTATCTCGAACACGCGCTGGAGGCAGTCGATCGGCGCCGCGAGCGTGCGCGCACGGATTTACTGGCGCTACTCGAAGGCGTCGAAAAGGCGAACGAGCCGGCGATCGTGAGCGAAGCCGTCGACGAGGCGCTCACGAAGGTGATGCAGCGCCATTACACGCTCGACGGCGCGAAGATGCCGCTGCTCGACGAGACGGAATTACGCTATCTGCACATCCCGCGCGGATCGCTTTCCGATGAGGAGCGCGAGCTGATGAATCTGCACGTCACCAACTCGTTCCGCTTTCTCGCGACGCTACCGTGGGATACGACGCCATGGCCGGGCGTTGCGCACATTGCCTATAGTCATCACGAGCATTTGGACGGCACCGGCTACCCCCGCAAGCTCGCCGGCGACGCGATTCCGCCGCCCGTTCGTATGCTCACGATCGCCGATATTTTCGATGCTTTAACGGCGTCGGACCGGCCGTACAAAAAGGCCGTACCACTCGAAAAGGCACTCGACATTCTCACCAAAGAGTTCGCGCAACGCGGAAAGATCGATCCGGTGTTCCTCGACGTTTTCATCGAAAAACGCTTATACGAAGCGGTTTAGAACGTAAACTCCATGCCGTCGTCGGCGACGGAAACGCGCCCCGAAAACGTTTTTTCCGCCGCCGCTTTGAGTGATGCGGCGTTTGTTTTTGCGCTGTAATGCGTGAGCACGAGATGCTTGACATGCGCGCGCGCCGCGATCTCGCCGGCCTCGGCCGCGTTCAAATGTCCGCGGCCCCCGTTTTCCGTGCCGCCGGCTCCGAGGGACGACTCGCACAAAAAGAGGTCTGCACCGGCTGCGAGCTGCGCGACCTCCTCGCACGGCGCAGTGTCGGCGGAATACGCGAAAACGCCCGCCGGACTTTCGATGCGCAGCGCGTACGCGGGAATGTAATGAACCGTCGGGGCAAAACGCACCGAACAGTCGCCGATGCCCAGCGTTCCCGCCGGATCGTATTCGCGCACCCGGAAGACGGCGTCGTAAAAATCGTCGCTCTCTTTGAGCGGGTTGCCGATCGCGTTGATGACGCTGATGCCCCCCGGCGGCAAATAGACGGGCAGCGGCTGCGCGCGTTCCAATTCGTACCGCAGCGCATACCGCATTGGAACGATATCGAAAAAATGGTCGGCGTGCATGTGCGAGATCAGGATCGCATCGAGCGACGTCGGGTCCATCTTCTCCCGGAGCCGGGAAAACGCGCCGGTCCCAAAATCGAGCGCCAGCGCGACGCCGCCGGCGCGCAGCACATAACCACTGTTCGCGCGTCCGGGCCTGGGCACGGCGGAACTCGATCCGGCTATATACAGCACCCCGCCGCCGCTCGATGAAGTCATCAGTGCGGCGGGTACGACGCGCGGATGCCTGAATCCGCCGCTTTAGTGCTCGAAATGGACGCCGAAGTACTGCGCGGCGGCGGCAATATTTGCAAGTGCCTGCTGCCGCTCGCGCTCAGTCACGCCGTCGACCTGCCCGAATCTGGCAATGGCATTGCGCACGTGAGCCGCGTCGGTGAGCGGCTCCTTGCGTTCTTTCGGGAACGCAAAGGCGCTGTTCGGGAGATGCGATCGAGTCGTTTGCGGACCGGTCTGCGGCCGCCAGGTTATGGAGATCATGCCGGTATCATCATGCGGGCATGTGACGGCAGGGTGGCGGCGACGTTGCCATAATGCTGCTTGCCGGAGGGACATTCAAGAATGAAACGCAGCGATGCCATTAAGCACCTCATCGTTCTGCCGGCTTTGGCGGGCGCGCTGGCCGCGGAGGCCGCACCGGCGCTCGCCTCAGACAACAAGAGGCAGTTCCGCTATCAGGACCATCCGAGCACGAAAGGCCAGAAGTGCTCCGGATGCCGCTTCTTTAGAAAGTCGGACCGATGCTCGATCGTCACCGGCAAGATCAGCCCCAACGGTTGGTGCATCGCCTGGGTGAGACGGTAGCGATGCAATTACGCAATTGTCTGGCAGCGATGGTCATCGCAGTTTTGGCCACAGCAGGCATCGCACGCGCCGACGCGTACCTCATCGGAAAGGATGGCCTGCGGCCGTCGCCTCACGGCGTCGTGCCGCCAAGGTGCTCCAAGCACGCCGACTACTATCGGTGCGACCTGCGCTACGGCGGCAAGGAGGTCATGCAGTTCATGGTCCGCAGGCACAACCAGAATGAGTTTTGCGTAATTAAGCTTCGCAACGAGGGCTCGACGTTCGCGGGTGACACTTGGAGAGCCGGTCCCTATTACAACACGGGTCACATAACGTGCAGCGTTCATCAGGTCAGCACGAACAATATCCTGATCTATCCCGGTAAGTGACCGCTCCAACTCGAGGCCCGCAATGCAAAAAGCCCGCGGCATTTCTGCCACGGGCTCTTCGTTTACTTAATCTGGCACCGACCTACTTTCGAGGGACCCTGCGGTCCGACTATCATCGGCGCTGGCGGGCTT
>DAISWS010000069.1:0-13520 GCA_036826275.1 Vulcanimicrobiaceae bacterium | reverse complement strand
CATGCGCGCCGTTATCCGCGGGTCTTCGTTGCGCGGCGGCCCAAAGCCGCTGGGAGGCGCCGCAGGCTGCAGCGCCGCGAGCACGTCGAGCGCCAGCGGCGCGAGATCGATTGTATCGGCGTTGCAGAGCATCACCGCTTCATATTTCTGACTCGGGACGATGAACGCAAACGCGCTATAGCCGTCGACGTTCCCGCTCGCGTACCAAACGCGCCTGCCGAATTGCTCGCTCTGCAGCAACCCGTAATACGGCGCTCGCATATTCGCCAAAAAGCGCAGCAAATCGGGAACGTTCGACGTCATTGCAGCGGCGGAAAATGCATATGCGGGCGATGACGGCGTCGCGCGCGTGAAGGTCTGGCCATTCCACGTGTAGCCGAGCGCTTCGCCGGGCTGATCGCCATAGCGCGTGTGCCGCAGGCGCAACGGCGCCGCAACGTGCGTATCGACGTAATCTTCAAACCACTGACGGCTGACGCGCTGCGCTATCATGCCTAAAAGGACGTAATTCGTATTGCTGTACGCATATTGTGAGCCGGGCGCAAAGAGCAGCGGTTCTCGAGCCACGGCGTTCACGAGCTGCTGGGGATCGTGCCACGCATACGGATTGAGCGCCGGATCGTCGGTGTACGAAGGAATACCGCTGCGCTGCGAAAGCAAATCGGCGATCGTGACCGCGTCGCCCCACGGAAAATGCGGGAGATACCGGCTTGCCGGCCGGTCGATGCCGAGTTTGCCGTGCGATGCGAGCGTCGCTATTGCGCGGGCGGTGAACATTTTGGTGAGCGAACCGATCCGGTAGACAGTCGCGGCCTGTGCGTCCAAATGCCGCAGCGTATCTCGCTCGCCGTAACCGCGAGTATAGAGCACGCGCCCCTCGCGCGCGATGCCCAGCGACATTCCCGCGACGTGCTGCGATTGCATCGTGATGCGCACGGCGGAATCTACCGGGCCTCTAAGGAGCAGTGCCAGGAGCAGCGCGTGCATGAAGCGCACCTTCCACAATAATGGATTTGCTCCGTCAATTTGAAGCCGGCAACCCCCGGGCACTCGCTCGGGCGATCTCTCGCGCGGAAGCCGGACACGGCGCCGAGTTGGTGCGCCACATCTTCGGCAAGACGGGGCGGGCGATGACGATTGGCCTGACCGGACCGCCCGGCGTCGGCAAATCGACGCTCAGTTCCGCGATCGTGCGCAAAGCGCGTTCCCTCGGAAAGGCCGTCGGTGTGGTTTCCGTCGATCCGAGTTCGCCGTTCTCACACGGCGCGTTGCTCGGCGATCGCATTCGTCTCACCGAACATTTTACGGATAGCGGCGTGTTCATTCGTTCGATGGCGAGCCGCGGGCATCTGGGAGGCCTGGCGGGTGCAACCGCGGACGCCGTGCTCCTCATGGACGCGTTCGGTTTGGACGTCGTCATCATCGAAACCGTCGGCGTCGGACAATCGGAGATCGAGATCGCGGAACTCGCGCAGACGACGATCGTCGCGCTGCAGCCGGGCAGCGGCGATTCCATCCAAGTGCTCAAAGCGGGCATCATGGAAGTTGCCGACGTTTTCGTCGTCAACAAAAAAGATCACCCGATGGCCAATCAGCTCAAGCGCGAGATCCGCTCGATGATGGAGATGCTCGACTTCAGCGGCTGGGTACCGGAGCTCGTGATGACGCAAGCGACGAGCGGCGAAGGCATCGACGAATTGTGGGCTGCCATCGAAAAGCACGTCGCGTATCTGCAAAGCTCGGGAGAGATGACCGAGAAGCGGCGTGAAGCGTTTACGCATCAAGTGCGCCAGCTCGCGCTCGGCCATTTGCAGCGCAAGCTCGAACGCGAATTGCAGAGCGAGGTCGTTGCGGGCGTCGATCCGTACGCGGCGGCCGAACGCGTGCTTCAAACGTTCAGCATGGCGCCCGAGCAGGGCGACGAACCGATCCGCCCGCCGCACGTGCGCGCATCGGTCAAAGGCTTGATGTAGCGCATGCTGCCCCCGCCGGGGGCGCCGCCGCGGCCGGAAAACGACGATCTCATTCCCGACAGCGTCCCGCAGACGGTCCCCCGCGACGTGCTGCGGCGTTCAGAACCGGGCGGTACGACCTTAAAGCTTGCCTGGCGGACCCTTTATTGGGAAAATACCTCGGGCACGAGGAACCATGGATAACCCTTCGGGGTTTCCGCTATGCAGTAGGACGCAAGCTTGGCCAAGATGATCCAGCGGCGCGCTGAGCCCGACGAAGCGGGCCTGGGCGCGCCACCGACCAACGAGTTTATTCACCAGAAAGAGCAGTGGGAAGCGGCCTCCGCCAAGGGCAAGGGGCGCAAGGGCCCCGGCTCCGGCGCGGTCGATCGCACCCTTTCGGACGTTCCTTTAAAGACGCTCTACGGTCCGGAAGACGTCGCCCATCTGGACTTGGCGAACGATCTCGGCTATCCGGGGCAGTATCCGTACACGCGCGGCATCCACCCGAACATGTACCGCGACCGTCTGTGGACGATGCGGCAGTTCGCCGGTTTCGGCAACGCCAAGCAGACGAACGAGCGTTACCACTTCCTGCTCTCGCAGGGGCAGCACGGGCTCTCCGTCGCGTTCGACATGCCGACGCTGATGGGCTACGACTCCGACGCGCCGCAAGCGCGCGGCGAAGTCGGCAAGTGCGGCGTCGCCATCGACTCGCTTCACGACATGGAAATGCTGTTCGACGGCATCGACATGGGCGATATCACGACGTCGATGACGATCAACGGCCCCGCGTGCATCGCGCTCGCGCAATACGTCGCGGCGGCCGAGAAGAAGGGCATACCGCGCGCGAAACTCGGCGGCACGATTCAAGCCGACATTTTGAAAGAGTACATCGCGCAGAAAGAGTGGATCTTTCCGCCGCGTCCCCACATGCGCGTGATCGTCGACATGATGCGCTTCTGCCGGGACGAGATGCCCAAGTGGAATACGATTTCCATCAGCGGTTATCACATCCGCGAAGCGGGTTCGACGGCCGCCCAGGAGCTTGCGTTCACGCTGGCCGACGGCTTCGCGTACGTCGAAGCGGGAATCAAAGCCGGTATGGACGTCGATTCGTTTGCACCGCGCTTGTCGTTCTTTTTCAACGCGCACATCGACTTTTTCGAAGAGATCTGCAAGTACCGTGCGGCGCGGCGCATTTGGGCGCGTCACATGCGCGAGAAGTACGGCGCGAAAGATCCGCGCTCGTGGCAGCTGCGTTTCCACACGCAAACCGCCGGATGCAGCGCCACCGCGCAGCAGCCGGAGAACAATATCGTGCGCGTTGCGTACGAGGCGCTCGCGGCGGTGCTCGGCGGAACGCAGTCGCTGCATACCAACTCGATGGACGAAGTGCTCGCGCTTCCCACGGAAAAATCGGTCGAAATCGCGCTGCGCACGCAGCAGGTGCTCGCGTACGAAACGAACGTGACGAACGTCGTCGATCCGCTCGGCGGGTCGTACTACGTCGAAGCACTGACCGACGAAATGGAAAAGGAAGCGGAAGAGTATTTCCGCCAGATCGAAGAGTTCGGCGGCGTCATCGAAGCGATCGAAGCCGGCTTCTTCCAGCGCGAGATCGCCGATGCGAGCTACCGTTACCAGCGTTCGCTCGAAACCAAAGAGCGCGTCATCGTCGGCGTCAACGCCTTCGAGAAACAGGAAGACCAGGCGGACATCGATTTGCTCAGGATTACGGAAGAAATCGAGCGCGGCCAGGCGCGCTCGGTGCAGGACGCGCGCACCAACCGCGATCAGAACGCGGTGCAGCGCTCCCTCGAGCGCCTAAAACAGGCCTGCAACGATCCCGGCGACAACCTCATGCCGCACTTGATCGGTTGCGTCAACGCATATGCGACCGAAGGCGAGATCGTCGAAGCGATGGCCGGCGTCTACGGCCGCTACACGGAGCGAGCAGCATTTTAGAGAGTATGCGCACAGAAACACAGCAAGAGCGGCAAGCCGCTGCGGCGACCCTCAAGGAAGTCATGGCCAAGCTCGAAGAGGCGTTGCGCCTCTCGCGCGAGCTCGAAAAGCACGAACACCAGCGTAGAGAGCGTTGCGGAGCCCTTCAACAGGCTCAGGACAGGCTGCATGGCTAGACCGCTCCGTGTCATTATCGCTAAGGCCGGACTCGACGGGCATGACCGCGGCGCAAAGGTCATTGCGCGCGCGCTGCGTGACGCCGGCATGGAAGTCATCTACACCGGATTGTTTCAAACGCCCGAACAAATCGTGCAGACCGCGATTCAGGAAGATGCCGACGGCATCGGCCTTTCGATTCTTTCCGGCGCGCACATGACGCTGTTTCCGCTCATCGTCGAGCAATTGAAAGCGCAGGGCGCGGAGGATATCGTTTTTTTCGGGGGCGGCACCATTCCGCCCGAAGATGCCGAAGAACTGCGGCGCAAAGGCGTCAAGGCCATTTTCACGCCCGGTGCGCCCCTTAGTGAGATTATCAATTTCGTGCAGGCGGAGTGCGGGAAGCGCCGCGAGCTGGTTGGCTGAATCGCGCTATACCTGCATTCCGGACCACGCTCTCCTTTTGCCGTCCATGGCAAAAGCGGCGCTGCCTCTTGCGCGCTTCAAAACACGTCCGTGTTTAGGCGCGCAATTCACACGGTCCGTAATGCAGGTATAGCGCGGTTCAGCAAACCAACTCGCTTGTAAGTAAACATCGGTAATATGATTCAAACGCAAACTGTTCGGACTCGAGTCGCTCCTTCGCCGACCGGTGATCCGCATGTCGGAACGGCGTACGTTGCGCTCGTCAATCTTTGTTTGGCGAAAAACAAGGGCGGCGAGTTCGTATTACGCATCGAAGACACCGATAGGGCGCGCAGCACGCGTGAATCGGAGCAAGCCATTTTGGATTCGCTCCGGTGGCTCGGACTGAATTGGAGCGGCGAACCGTTCCGGCAGAGTGAACGCTCGGAAATTTACCGCGAACACGTGCAGCGGCTGCTCGACGAGGGCAATGCGTTCCGGTGCTTCTGCACGCCGGAGCGGCTCGAAGAGATGCGCGAAGCGCAGCGCCTTTCGAAGCAGCCCCCGCACTACGACGGACACTGCCTGCGCTTGACCGCCGAAGAGATTCGTACGAATCTGGAATCCGGCGTGCCGTTCACCATTCGCATGAAGGTGCCCGAAAACGGCATATGCGTTTTCACCGACGAGCTGCGCGGGCGCATCGAAATCGAGTGGAAGAGCGTGGACATGCAGGTGCTCATGAAATCCGATGGTTTCCCGACGTATCATCTTGCGAACGTCGTCGACGATCATCTGATGGGCATCACGCAGGTGATCCGCGGGGAAGAATGGATCAGCTCCGCGCCCAAACATATTCTGCTCTATCAGTACTTCGGGTGGACGCCGCCGCAGCTGTGTCACTTGCCGCTGCTGCGCAATCCGGATAAGAGTAAACTGAGTAAGCGCAAAAATCCGACGAGCATTTTGTATTACCGCGAAAAGGGGTATCTCGCGGAAGCATTGCTCAACTTCCTCGGGGTGCTGATCGACTCGCGCAACGACAATCCCGAATTGCTGCAGTCCGATTCGCCGGCCGCCCTGGTCGATGCCATGGCCGCGGATTTCGATCTCAAGCGCATCGCGCTCGGCGGCCCGGTATTCGACATGGCCAAGCTCGACTGGCTGAACGGACAATGGATACGGCGCTACACGCCCGAGCAGTTCATGCGGATTTTGGATGACTGGGGCTTCACGTGGCCCGCGGGCATCCCGCACGAGCAGCGCGCGCACATCACCGCGGTTGCGGCTCCGCGCATCGAAACGCTCGCCGGTTTCGCCCCGCTCATCGACTTCTTCGTCGAAGCGCCGGAGCTGACGCGCCGCGATCTCGCGCTTCCGAAGGTCAGCGAAGAAGAGGCTAAGCCAGTGCTCCATGCCGCGATCGAAGAACTGCTGGCGGTCGACGAGGCGCTGTGGGCTCAATCGGCGATCGGTGAAGCGCTGAAAAAAGCCGCTGCGGCGAACGAGCGCAAGTTCAAAGACATCGCGCGACTCTTCTACATCGCCATTACCGGAAGCCCGACCTCACTGCCGCTCTTCGACGGCATGGAAATTCTTGGGAAGATCGAGTCCGTGCGCCGCCTGCGCGCGGCATTGGAGGCACTGCACTAGATGCGAATTCGCGCCATCGTTCTGGCTGCCGGCAAAGGCACGCGCATGAAAAGCGCCACGCCGAAAGTGCTGCACGAACTCTGCGGCCGGCCGATGTTGTGGTACGTGCTGCGCGCGCTGCAGGGCGCCGGCGTCGACGACATCGTCGTCGTCACGAACGACGAACTGCAGCAGCGCATTGCGGATTTCGGCGTGCGCGGCATCGTGCAGAGCGAGCAGCTGGGCACGGGTCACGCGGTGCAAGTGGCGCTGCGCGAACTGCCTGCAGAGCGTGACGGACGCATCGTTGTTGCGTACGGCGATATGCCGCTCGTGCACGACGAAATTTTCCGCGGCGTGATCGGCTCGCTTGCGCACGCCGGCGGTGGGCCGTCGCTGGCTATGGTCACCGTGAAAATGCCGCTGCCGTCCAACTTCGGACGCGTCATCCGGCGCGGCCACGACGTCGAGCGGATCGTCGAAGCGCGCGATGCCTCGCCCGCGGAACTCGAGGTCGAGGAAATGAACGCGGGCATCTATGCGTACGAAGAACAGGCGCTGCGCGATGCGGTCGGACGGCTGCGTAACGACAACGCCCAAGGCGAATACTATCTGACCGACACGATTGCGGATTTCGTGAGTTCGGGAAAGCGCGTCGTGCCGGTCATGGCGGGCGATCATTTGCACGTGCTCGGCATCAACGACCGCGTTGAGCTCGCCGTCGCGCGCAAAGAGATGAACAAGCGCCTGTGCGCGCAGTACATGCGCGATGGCGTGACGATCGTCGACCCGGACGTGACGTACCTGGAACCGGAGCTGGAGATTGGCCGCGATACGGTCATCTATCCGAACAGCAGCATCAGCCGGCTTTCGCGGACGGGCGAGCAATGCGTCATCGGCCCGAACGCGCGGCTTTCGAATGCCCGCACCGGCGATCGCGTGACGATCCGCGAAAGCGTGATCCTCGATACGACGATCGGAAACGACGTGACGGTCGGACCTTTCGCGCATCTGCGCGGCGAAGCGGTCTTGGAGGATAACGTGCGCATCGGCAACTTCGTCGAGGTGAAGAATTCACGGCTTGCGCGCGACGTAAAAGCGAGCCATCTTTCGTATTTGGGCGATGCCGACATCGGCGAAAACTCGAATATCGGCGCGGGGACGATTACGTGCAACTACGACGGCAAGCGCAAGAACAAAACGACGATCGGGCGCGACGTTTTTATCGGATCGAATAGCTCCCTCGTTGCGCCCGTGACGCTTGGGGATAATGCGCTGACCGGCGCGTCTGCCGTCGTCACCAAGGATGTGCCGGCGGGCGAACGTGTCGCCGGAAACCCCGCTCGCCCGCTGCCGAAAAAGTCCTAACTCGTTATTTCCCGATATTGAGTACCACCGGATAGATGTCGAAGCTGCCCAGGCCGGTTACGTAGTCGTAACGCGGCAGCGCGCAGTACGCCGGATTGCAACCGGTCAGGATGTCGTGGAAACCGCCGATCTCTTGCGTGGGCGGAGGCCCGACGGACGTCGAGCTCGCCGTGGGATGCAAGGCGTAGATCCGGTAGAAGCGCGGAGCGGCGAAGCCGAGCGCGTTGGCGTGATTCGATTGCATGATCGCGTACGAACCCATCGCGAGCGGCGAGGATAGGCTCGTGCCGCCGACTTCGTACTCCGTGCCGCCCGACCACAACAGCGCACCGGTTTCGAGCGACGCATCCATTGCGACGTCGGGAACGCCGCGGAAATTTCCGCCATTGGAACCCACCGGCTGCGCCTGCGCTTCCCAATAGGGCGAGTATTCGAACTGGCTCACGCCGCCGCCGCCGGATTCCCAACCGGATTCACCTTCGTAGGCGCCCGCGGCGGTGCTGAACAGATCCGTACCGCCGACTGCAACGATATACGGCGATGCAGCAGGATAGCTCACGAACGGCGCGCCCGCGGGAACGCCGTTCGGCGTGCCGACGCTGCAGAATGCGCCGGTGTCGCCTGAAGACGCGAACATCGTCTGTCCGTGGGACGCGCCCTCCAGCATGATCTCGTCGTCGACGAGCATCGAGCCATCGACGTACGGGAACGCTTCGCATTCACCGAACGACGAGTTTCCGAGCCTCGCGGCGTTGTCCGTAACCCAATGGTTGTATTCGAGCGCGATATCCGAGTCCGTAAGCGACGTCGTGTCATACACGTACAGCGCTTTCACGCACCATGCAATGCCCGTCGAAGAGGTCATGTCCAGCGTCCACTCGAGGTCGCCGGAGGTGTCGGGACTCGCCAAACCCACCTGCTTGACGTATACCGTCGCGTGCGGCACGCCGAACTTGCTTTCGTTCACGCGCAAATCGGCGATCGCCGGCGCGACGTTTCCCTCGGCCATCACGGCGACGGTCGTGTAGATTCCGGTCGTCCACCGCGTGTCGTATACCATGCGGAACGTTTTCGGATCGTACCAGCGCTGGCACACCGTCGTTATGCCGCCTGTGCAGGGCGTTATCTTTGGTTTGGCGTTAAACGCCTGGAAGTTGTTCAAGCCAAGGACGGCGAGGACGACGCCGCCCAATGGGGCCGGCACGTATGCGGGCGTTACGTTGGCGTAATACCTTTGGCCGGCTTGCGTGTACCGGTGCAGTGAGGTATCGAACGCCGATTGTACTTGGGCCGCCGTTCCGGTCGCGCTGACCAGCAGATTGTTCGGCTCCGCAACGATGTTGGTGAAGCCTCTGCTCGCGAGATATGTTCTGACGGCGCTCACTTGAGCGGAGGTGGGCGCGTAGTCGGCCATAAACGTGCCGTCGCTCACGTACGCCATCGACGCAACCGCGGACTTGAGCGCGTTGGTATTTCGCAATGCCAAGCCGAGTCGTACGGTAACCGGAGTTGATGAAGACAGCGCGCCGAGATCCGTGGCTTTGCTCAGAACGAATCCGAGCGTATGCGTCGCCGCCCACCCGGCCGGGATGCTCGCGGTGCTTACGGCTTGCGTGCCGATGCCGTCCGTTCCGGACGCTGGCGCGCCAATCGATTGCGGCAACACTCCGGCGTGATGATTCGAGCAAGCGGTTGACAAAAGTATGGCGGCTACCGCCGCGGGCAACAGTCGTCTCATGACTTTCCTCCACGAAAAGTGCAACAGAGATGAGGTGCTCGCCGGGCGGGCATGCCGAGGAGTTGCGCGTTATTTACCCGCCTCCGGATAAAATAAAGCCGGGGCGCATGCGCACGCCCCGGCTTCCTCCACGAACTTCGGGGGAGGTCTTATTGGACCGTTTGATCGAGCGCCGTTATATCAAACGTTCCTAAACCGGTTGTGTAGTCGTATCCGGGTGCTGCGCTGTAGGCGCCGTTGACGCCAGCGACGATGTCGTGAAATCCGCCGTACGTTTCATAGGGCGGCGGACCTTGCACGAGCGTTTCGCCGCTTTCGTACTTCACGTAGTTCGCGTACAAATGCGGTCCCGCAAAGCCCAGGCCCGGATGCGCCGTAAGCATGCGCGCCCACACGCCCATCGAGAGCGGCGACGCTTCGCTGGTTCCACCGACGCCGCACGGTTCGCCGCACGGTCCGCTTGCCGTTTGCAGCGGCACGGCCGTGTACAGCAGATATCCGCCGGCATTGGGATCGGCAGCCATTGCGATGTCGGGAACGCCGCGCAGATTGCCCGCTGCGAGAATACCCGTCGTAAGCTGCGTCGGTATCATCCAGCTCGCTGCATTCTCGAACTGGCTTAGGCCGCCGCCGCCCGCATTCCACGCGACTTCACCATCGTAGGTTTCGTCGTTGTTTGACGTTGCGGTCGTGCCTCCGACCGCAACCACCCACGGCGAGCTTGCCGGATACTCGACGAAGGGCGGCCCCGATCCCGGCGCGCCGTTCGTACCGACGAGCGCGCACGACGAACCGGTGTCACCGGACGAGGCGAACATCGTTTGGCCATGCGCCGCGGCGAAGAGCAGTACGTTGTCGTCCGCTTTCATCGCGCCGTCCAAGTATGGTGCGAATTCGCACTCGCCGAACGACGAGTTGCCGGTTTGCGCCAGGTTGTCCGATTCCCAGTGGCTGTATTCGTTCGCGATATCGGAATCGGTCAGCGAGGTCGTATCGTATAAATACAGCGCCTTTGCCGTTCCCGCGATTCCGGTCGAGGATTGCGAATCCAGATCCCATTCGTCCAAACCGGCGGTATCGGGACTCGACAAGCCGACTTTGACGACGGTGACGGGAACCTGCGGCAACCCTTGAACCTGCTCGGCATACGCGAGATCGGCGACCGTCTGCGAGACGTTTCCTTCGGTCATGATCGCCATCGTCGTATTGCTTGCCGCCGGCGTCGTACCCGCATTGTAGAACGTTTGCACCGCGTGCGCATCGAAATCGCGAACGCACGGCGTACCGGCCGGCGCGGGATTCGTCGGGAAGCAGTCCGTCGGGCTCGACGCGACGCGCGCGGCGTTATTCAAGCCGAGCACCGCGACGGCGATCCCGCCCAGCGAAGCAGGTACGTATGCGGGCGTGACGTTCGCATAGAGATTCGCGCCGCTCAACGAGAACGCGTGGAGCGTCGTATTGAACGCGGTTTGCGCCTGCCCGGCGGTTCCGTCCGCGCTGACGAGCAGATGATTCGGCGCGACGCTCACGTTCGTGAAGCCTTGCGATTGCAAGTAGCTCGTGACGGCGCCGACTTGCGCCGAGGTCGGCGCATAATTTGCCATCAGTTGCGCGTCGGTGAACTGCTGCCCGGACGCAACGGCTTTGGCAAGCTCAGCTTCGTTGTTGATCGCAAGAGCGACGCGGACGGTAAGCGCTTGTCCAGGAGTGAGCGCGCCCAAATCGGTCGCGTTTGCCACCGTCGCACCGTGCGTTGCGGTTGAAAACCAGCCGCTGGGCGCCGCAATGATTGCAGTGGTTTGCGCCCCGCCGCCGGAGGGCAGCACTTGCTGCCCTCCATGTCCCGCGCACGCGGAGGTGAGGAGTCCCGCCGCCAACGCAATCGCAGCGATCCTGACGTATCGAAGGGTCATCTCTCTGTATCTCCTTATTGACCGATGACTGCGTTGGTCTTGACAACGTCGAAGCTGCCAAGTCCGGTGGTGTAGTCGTACCGCGTGAGCGCGGTGTATGCTCCATTGCTTCCGGAAAGGATGTCGTGGAATCCGCCGACGAGCGAGGTGGGCGGCGGCCCGGCACTCAGCTCGCTGGAATTCGGATTATTCGCATAGATTTTGTAGAAACGGATAGGCGCGAAACCGAGCGAATTGCCGTGCGCGGATTGCATGCGCGCGTACGCGCCGGCTGCGAGCGGTGATGCAAGACTCGTTCCGGCCTCGATGCACGGCGTGCACGATCCGTTTGCGGCCGCCGCAGACGAGTAGACGAGATAGCCGGTCTCGATCGACGCGTCCATCGCGATGTCCGGCAGGCCGCGCATCGTCACGGCGCCCACGGAGTTCACGGGCTGCGCCGACGTTTCCCAGTACGGGCCGTACTCGAACTGGCTCAGTCCTCCGCCGCCGGCTTCCCATGCAGTTTCTCCAAGATACGTGCCGTCGGCGTTGCTGAAGAGATCCGTGCCGCCGACGCCGGCAACGTACGGCGATGCCGCGGGCCATTCGACCATCGGAGCGCCGCCCGGTGCGCCGTTCGTATCGACGAAGTTGTTGCAGTAGCCGCCGTTGTCGCCGGTCGAAACGAACATCGTCTGTCCCTGCGATGCGGCTTCGACGAGCACTTCATCCGCTGCGAGCATCGCGCCGTCTTGATACGGGAAGATTTCGCAGCCGCCGAACGACGAGTTGCCGATCGGATCGGTGTTGTCGATCACCCATTTGTTGTAGGCGGTGACGATGTCGGAATCGCTGAGCGATGCGAAGTTGTAGAGATCGATGCGTTTGACGTCGGTCGCCAGCCCCTGGACGGCCGTCATATCGAGCACCCACTCACCGTTGCCGGATGTGTCGGTCGTCATCGGCTCGACTTGCACGACGTTCACGGGAACTTGCCGCAAGTTGTAGACTTGCTCGTTCCAACGGAAGTCGCTGATCGCTTGCGCCGGATCGCCTTCGGTGAAAATCGCGACGCTGGTGTTTGCGCCGGTCGGTGCATTCGCGGCGTCGTACGCCAGTTCAATGCTCGCGGGATCGAAGAATCGCGGACACAAGCCTTCGGCGTTGACGCCTTCGGTACACGCGTCCGCAGTCGGCACCGGCGTGGGCGCCGGTGTCGGCGTTGCGGTCGGCGCCGGTGTGGGCGACGGCGTCGAGGTCGGAGCGGGCGTCGGGGTGTTCTTTGCTTTGCCCCCGCTCTTCGGCGAGGGCTTTTGCATTTGAACGTCGTTCAGGCCGAGAATCGCGATCGCGGTGCCCGCGAGCGCTTGCGGAATGTATGCGGGTTTCGTGTTCGCGTAGATCGGCAAGCCGCTGGAATCGCTGTAGGATTCCATCTGCGTGCTGAATGCTTTCTCGATCGTTGCGACCGTGCCGGTTGCGTCGATCAAAATATGATTGGGCTGCACGCTGATGTTCGTGAAGCCTTGCGATTGCAGATAGTTCGTAACTTGCTGCACGTCGGCGGCCGTCGGAGCATAGGTGCTCATGAACGTAGAGCGCGGCGTAATCTGTCCCGCCGCGACGGACTGCTTGAGCTGGTCGGCGTTGTGCAGTTGCAGCGCAACGTGAACCGTGAGTGTTTGCGTGGCGGGAAGCGCGCCATTGTCGGTGACTCCCACCAGTCCGGTAACGGCTCCCGTCGCCGTCGTAGCAAATCCGAGCGGCACGTCCACAACGCTCGCGGCTGCCCGCGTGGTGTGAACCCCCATCGTGCTCGGACCGCCGGACGATCCCGGAATGGTCGGTAGCGCCGAGCTCCCGTGCCCGGAGCATGATGTGGTAATGATGCCGACGGCGAGCGCCGCGGCGGCAAGACGTTTCATATACTGTGGACTCCTCCTCGCCTAACAGCGTACGGAGGATACGGTCAAGCCGACATACCGGAAACCGGGTAGGGCGGAAGCGCCTGCCTACCCGATACTATGGAATCACGATGGTGGTATCACTAGCGGGCGAGTGGGACATTTACCGGCGCGAGGAACTGCGCAACCGGCTCGAGCCCGCATATTACGAACGCGACGTCATCCTGGATCTCACGTCCGCGAAGTACGTTACGAGTACGCTGATCTGCGCGCTGATCGTCGCGCACAAGCACCGCGAAGAGAATGGGCTTCCGCGCGCGATGGTCGCGGTCAAGTCCGCATTCGTGCGCCGGCTGCTCTCGGCGACGGGCTTGGACGGCCTCTTTCCGATCTTTGAAAGCGTCGAGGACGCGCGGTGCGCGCCCTCGACATGGCCAGAGGCAACCGCGTCGGGCGCCTAGAGCGCGGGCACTCCCTTCGGGGCTACCAGACCGGGCGGCCC
>DAISWS010000068.1:0-13760 GCA_036826275.1 Vulcanimicrobiaceae bacterium | reverse complement strand
CATGGCATTCCACGGCGGCCTGGTCGGCGTCATCATCGCGCTCTTTTTGTTCCTGCGCAAGCATCCGGGCCTCACGTACAAGGTGCTGGGCGACGAAATCGTCGTGCTGCTGCCCATCGGCATCACGCTCACGCGCGTCGTCAACTTCATCAACGACGAATTGTGGGGGGACAAATGCGTTCCCGATCATCCGTGGTGCATGGTTCCCGGAAATACGGCTCCGATCAGCTCCGGCGGATGGGGCACCTGGCCGCGCCATCCCTCGCAACTGTACGAAGCGATCCTCGACGCGATCACGCTGCCGATTCTGCTGTACCTCTATAAGAAGCGTCCGCCGGACGGCGTCGTGGCGTGGTCGTGGTTCACGATGTACGGCATCACGCGCTCCATTGCCGAAACCTGGCGCCACGCCGATTTCATGTGGCACGGCATTACGGGCGGCCAGCTCTATGCGCTGCCGATGATACCGATCGGCCTGATCGGCCTGTATTTCTGCTGGCGCGCTGGCCGCTCGAGTTCGACGGTTTCGGCAACGACAACCTCGCCGACGTGACGATTGCGCAGCGGTATGCCCAGCTGCGCGCCGACGTTCCGCCGCACGTGACGATCGTTGCCGTCAGCAAATTTCAACCGCTCGGCGCAATCCGAGAAGCGCTTGCCGCAGGCGTAACCGACATCGGCGAAAACTACGTCCAGGAAGCGCGCCGTAAACTCGCGGATTGCGAGGTCCGCAAGCACTTCATCGGTCATATTCAAACCAACAAAGCCAAGGCGCTCGTGCAAACGTTCGACGTGGTGCAGAGTGTGGATCGTGCCGAGGCCGCATCCGCGCTTGCGAAAGCGGCTGCGGCGCAGGGAAAACGTTTGCCGGTGCTGCTGCAACTGAACATCTCGCCTGCCGAGCGCTTTGGATGTCCACCGGCCGATGCCGCGGCGCTCGCCGAGACGATCCGCTCGCACGCCGCGTTGGATCTGCAAGGCGTCATGGCTATCGGACCGATCACCGCGGACGAATCTGCAATCAGACGGGCATTCGAGCGTGCCGCCGAGACGTTCGGCCGCATCGGCGGGACGACGCTCTCGCTCGGGATGTCGGGCGACTGGCGCATCGCGCTCGAGGCCGGCTCCACGATGATTCGGGTCGGAAGCACCATCTTCGGACCAAGACCCGCCCGCCCGGCGTCGAAGGATACGGCAACCACCATAGCTGCTGACACGCGCGGCGTGTCATCCTGAGGTATCGAAGGGCTATGAGCATGTTTAGTAAGATGCGGTCGTTCTTCTCGATGGACGACGAAGCCGACGAACTTTACGAAGACGAACCGGGTACGGCGCGCAACGTCGTTCCGCTGGATCAGCGCAGCCGTCGCGGCGGCACCGAAGTCAGCGTCTACGCGCCGCGCGCATTTTCCGACGTGACGGAGATAGCGGATGCGCTGCGCAACCGCCAAGTCGTCATCGTCAATCTGCAGAATGCCGACCGTTCGCTGCTGCAGCGCGTCGTCGATTTCACCTCGGGCGTCGCGTATACGATCGACGGCAAGATTCAAAAACTGGCCGAAGCGATTTATCTCGTCGTCCCCGCGGGTATTTCCGTGAACGCGCAAGGCCTGCGCGATTCGATGGCCGGTGACGGCTCATTGGATTTTCTTTCCAACAGAGGATAGTGCATGCAGAAGATCACGCCTATCGACATCCAGCACAAAACGTTCAAGAAGGCGCTGCAAGGGTACGACCGCGCGGAAGTCGACCAGTTTTTGGACGAGATCATCGAAACGCTGGAAGACGATGCGCAGCACGCTGCGGCGCTTCAAGCGGAGATCAACGACCTCAAAGAGCGGATCAGCCATTTCAAAGCGATGGAGGAATCGCTCCAAAACACGCTCGTGCTCGCGCAGCGTACGGCCGATGAAGTCAAAGCGTCCGCGCACAAGGAAGCGGATCTCATCAAAGAGCAAGCCCGCATCGCTGCAGAACGCGAGATCGCTTCGTTCACCGAATCGGCCGCGGACGCGCGGCGCGAACATCAGCGCGCGATCGAAGCGGCGGAAAAAGCCAAGAGCGAGCTGCGCAGCCTCCTGACGACCCATCTTGCGCTGCTGGAGCGGACTCCGGTAACGAACGGACCGGTCGAGATCGAAGAAACGCCCGACCGGATTACGGTGTACTAGGCGTCACGACGCAGCGATCGACCGCCGCAGAAACCAGTTCGGACGCCGCCTTTTCAGCGGCGTCTTGATTTTTACGGAACGTGGAAACCTGCATTGCGAACGACCCGTACGGGCTGCTTCCGCCGTACACGTTCGAGCTGTCCTCGGCCGCGGTTTTCGGCGATCCGGGCGAAACCGGCAATCCGGCGTTGAGCAGGTTTGTCGCGCCGGTAGCCGGCTTCTGCGCCGCGCGCCCTCCGGAGCGCGGCACCGTCGACGTTCTTCCCTGCAGCTCGCCCATCTGGTACGTGTCGACGAATCCGCTGATGACGTTGAGCGCATCGTTTTGGCGATCGAGCAGATCCTGCAATTGCGCGCGTACGGCGTCCAGATCCGGATCCTTCGGCAGGTGCGAGAGCTGCGATTGCGCCGACGAGATGTTCCTCGCGATCGGCGTTATCAGATTTTCCATGCGCATGACGTCGAACGACATGCGCAATCCGGAACGTGTGATGACGTCGTCGTGATACATCGATCCGAAAATCGGACCGCTGCTCGCGATCTTCGTATCGTTGTCGATGATCGACGCGATCGCGGGTCCGACGCGTTCGTGAAGCGCCGAGCACATGGGCGTGCTGCGTACCGTGGCAATCGTCTTGAGTTGGTCGAGCCACGAAGCAGGAGGCGGCGTTGCCTGCGCAGCGGCGGCAAGCAGCAAGCCGAGCAACAACATACGCGTAGTATACGCCGACAAGGAGCTTTTGTGACCTGTCCAACACCTTTTCGGCGATGCCCACGATAGCGGTTCTCCCCGGTGATGGAATCGGCCCGGAAGTCACGCATGCGGCAGTCCGCGTGCTGCGGGCGCTGCGCCCCGATCTCGAGTGCGTCGAGACGCCCGTCGGCGGCGCGGCGCTGAAAGCCGGCTTGCCGGCGCTGCCGGACGAAGCGCGCGCGCTGTGCGAACGCAGCGCGGGAATCCTGTTCGGATCCGTCGGCCTTCCGGAATACGAAGGCAAGCCGCTCGCGGAGCGTCCGGAATACGCGTTGTTCGTCCTTCGCCGCGATTACGAGTTGTATGCGAACGTGCGTCCCGTGCGCGTGTTTTCCGGCTTGGAAGAGGCCTCGTCGCTGCTTCCCGATTTGGTCAAAGGCCTGGATCTCGTCGTGGTGCGCGAACTGACCGGCGGCATTTACTTCGGAAGACCCAAGGAACAACGCACCGGCAGTGACGGAGTCGAAGAAGCCGTCGATACGATGATCTACCGCGCTCCGGAAATCGAGCGCATCGCGCGCGTGGCATTCGACCTCGCGCGCAAGCGGCGCAAACACGTAACGTCTATCGACAAACAAAATATCTTGGAAACCTCGCGGCTGTGGCGCCGCGTCGTGCAGCTCGTTGCATCCGAGTATCCGGACGTGACGCTCGATCATTTGCTCGTCGACAACGCGGCGATGCAACTCGTGCGCAAGCCCGCCGCCTTTGACGTGCTCGTCACCGAAAACATGTTCGGCGATATCCTTTCGGACGAAGCGGCGATGCTGACCGGATCGATCGGCAATCTTCCGAGCGCGAGCCTGGGAACGCGCATGACCCCATCCGGACAATTCGGTTTGTACGAGCCGGTTAGCGGCTCTGCCCCCGATATTGCCGGACAGGGCATTGCCAACCCGACGGCGGCGATTCTTTCGGCCGCGATGCTGCTGCGGCACAGTCTACGCGACGAGGCCGCTGCGGTGCGCATCGAAAAAGCGGTCGAGACGACGTTTGCGCAAGGCGCTCGAACGCGCGAGCTGACCGTAGCGGGAAAAGAGTCTCACGACACGCAGCAATTCACCGACGCGGTCATCGGTCAGTTATGAGAGACGGGGCGCTTCGCGCACCGGTCCGCATCGCCGCGAGCGGGATGTACGTGCCGCAACGCGTGGTGACGAACGAGGATCTCGCGCGGATCGTCGAGACGTCGGACGAGTGGATCGTGCAGCGCACCGGAATCAACACGCGCCGGCGCGTGGCCGAGAACGAGTTTGCGAGCGACCTTGCGGTCGAAGCGGTGCAAGATCTGCTCCGCTCGCAGCCGGATGTCGACGTCCGCGATATCGAGTACGTGCTCGTCTCCTCGACGACGCCGGATTACGTGTATCCGAGCATCGCCGCGCTCGTGCAGGATCGGCTAGGCATTCCAACGAGCGCGGGCGCGCTCGACGTGAGCGCGGCGTGCGCCGGTTTCTGCTCGATTTTAAATCTCGCCGCCGCACTGATTGCCTCAGGGCAAGCGCGCACCGTGCTGATCGTTGCGACGGAAGCGCTGACGCGATCCGTCGATTACGCCGATCGCTCGACGTGCGTGCTCTTCGGTGACGGCGCCGCGGCGATGCTGGTGGTGCGCGACGAGCGGTGCGCGCTTGCCGGCATGGATGCCGGTTCGGACGGCAGCGCCGGACCGTCGCTCTACCGTACGGCGATGCGCGGCGACATCGCCGGCATACGCGACGGAAGCGGACTGCTGCGCC
This sequence comes from Vulcanimicrobiaceae bacterium, assembly GCA_036826275.1. Classification (GTDB taxonomy): domain Bacteria; phylum Vulcanimicrobiota; class Vulcanimicrobiia; order Vulcanimicrobiales; family Vulcanimicrobiaceae; genus DATGJX01. The sequence continues at coordinate 9,096 of DAISWS010000068.1, read as the reverse complement.
AAGCGGGCCGCGACGTGTACCGCTGGGTTCTCGAAAACATTCCTGCGACGGTCGACCGCATTCTCGATCGTGCCGCGCTGAGCTTGGACGACATCGATTGGTTCATTCCGCATAGCGCGAACATGCGCATGATCGAAGCGTTGTGCAAACGGGTAGAGTTTCCGCTCGAGCGAACGCTTACGAGCATCGCCGACTACGGAAACACGTCGGCCGTCAGCATTCCGCTCGCGCTGATTCCCGCGGTACGCAACGGCACGGTCAAAAGCGGCGACCGCATTCTGCTCGTCGGATTCGGCGGCGGACTCGTCAGCGCCGGCGCCGTGCTTACGTGGACGTAAACAGTTTGAGCGCGAGCCGGTGCGCTTCCGGCGGCGAGAGGTTCGCGCCGGTTTGCCGCAGTTCGCCGATGCGATCCGCATTGAGGCTGCGCGCGAAGCGTTCGACGGCGGGCGGATACCAGGCGTTCATCAGACCGAGCAGCCGCGGCACGCGCTGATCCACGCGGTATTGCGCCGTGAAGCCGTCGAGCTGCGCCGCGATTTCCCAGCGCTCCATATTGACCGCGACCAAGAAACACACGTCGAAATACATCGCATTCCAATAGGCGTTCGGCGTTGCGCTCAGCGTTTGCCAGGCGGTACGGAGCGCTTCGAGGGTGCGCAAGTGGTTGCGGGTCAACGCATGGATGAGCGCGATGTTCGTCAGCTGCCAGCCTTCGCGGTGCTCGTCGCCCGCGGCCCGAAGCGCTTCCAAACTTTCCCGCGCATACGCAAGCGCGCGGTCGTAGTCGCCGTCGATGCGCGCGATCTCGCTCAAGTTTCCGGTGAGGATGCCAATCTGCTTGAGGTTGCCGCTGGCTCGGACCACCGGCTCCGCCAGCAAATGCAGCCGCAAACCTTCGTCCTTGTCGCTGTGCTGTTCGAGCGCCATGTTCCCGAGCGCGACCATCGCCAGCGCCGCTTCAAACGCGTGATCGTTCGACTCGGCGATTTCCAGCGCGCGCGTGTACGCGGCGCGCGCGCCTTCTGCGTCGGACGCGTAATGGCGCGCGGTGCCGAGTGAGCGGTAGCCGCTCGAGAGCGTCGCAGTGTCATTTTGCGCGCTCGCGAGATCGATGATTTCACGCGCCGTGCGTTCGAGCCATGCAAATTGTCCGGTTGCCTGAGCGTCGTTCGCGCGACGCACCAACTTCTTCAGGTGCGCGTCCAAGGGCACTGGCTTTGCGAATGGACGCGCACCTACCTGGGTGTCTAGTACGAGAGCACGAGCATCACGCCGCTTGCCGACGGAACCCACAGATTACCGTCCGAACCCGCGAGCAGCGCGGGATTTCCGGTGAGGTTCGCAACCGGATACTCGGTCACCGCGCCACTGGTCGTTACGCGCCCGATTTGTCCGGCTCCGCCGTTTTCCGTGAACCACAGCGCGCCGTCTTTACCGGGCGCAATCATCCACGGCCCGGCGAAGAGCGTCGGAACCGCGTATTCGCTCACGGAGCCGCTCGTGGTGATCTTGCCGACGTAGTCGGCGTAGTTTTCGGTAAACCACAGACTGCCGTCGGGACCGGCGGTGATGAAATTGCTCGTGCGTCCCGATGGAATCGGATACTCCGTCATCGTTCCGGACGTGCTGATTGCGCCGATGTAATTGCCTTCCGTGAACCACATGCGTCCGTCGGGTCCGGCGACGATGTCGTACGCATAACGCTTTGCCATTTGCGCGGCGCTGCTCGTGGGAAACGTTTGCATCGCTCCCGCTGCGCTTACTTGTACGATCTCGCTGAAGCCGGTGGTGAACGATGCATCTTCGGCGGTTATCCAAAGATTATTGTCCGGACCTTTTGCGACGTTCATGGGCGTGTACGATACGGGATACGATGCAACCGCGGTTCCGGTGCTCGAGAGAACGTCGATCTGATTGTTCGCGTGATCGGGAACCCAGAAGTTGCCGTCGGGGCCGAGCGCGATGCCGTACGGCGTCCCGCTGAACGTATAATTGCTGTTCGAGCCGCTTGTCGTCATTCGTCCGACGGCGCCGTTGTACCATTGCGTGTACCACACGGATCCGTCGGCGGCGTTGGCGATGCCGTACGATTCATTCGAAGCGGGGATCGCATATTGTGCGATCACGGCCGGTGCGCTGGCCGGTGGCGGCGTGGGCAGCGTGACGCTCACCGCAACGGTCGCCGAAAGGCCTTGTTTGTCCGTAACGGTGATCGTCGCGCTTCCCGCCGAGACGGGCGTTACGCTGAACGTCGCCGACTTCGTGCCGTGGCTTCCGGAAACGGATGCGGAGCCCGGGCTGACGGCAGCGATTGAGCCGTCGCTGCTGGTCGCATACACCTTGCCGCCGGAGCTTTGAGAAGCGGTGACGGATTGAGCGAGGGCCGGCCCGGTGCCCGTGAATTGCAGCGTCGCCGGCGAGACCGACAGGGTGTGCGTCGACGCGGCGAGGGACGTACGAGCGGGGATGAGGGTGGAACCGCCGGTGCCTGCGCCGCCGCAGGCGGCCAGAAGCAGAGCCAGGGCGGAAAATGCGGCGATTCGGGGCAGAGCATGCATTGCAAGACCTCCGAGGAACGGCGCGCGCGTAGCCGCGGCGCGCGGTGCATGGAGGGAATGCAGCCGAGCGAGTGGGGCGTAGGCCGAAAGTTCTACCTTGGCCATCAGGCCCCCACTTGCTTAACTCAATCGTTACGGTTCAGCCCGGACCGATGATCCAATGATGGAACCACATGCGCGCGATCCACTGCGCGTACGTAATATGGTCGCCCGCGAGCACCGGATAAAAGTACGCGAACAGCACGACGGTCATCGCGAGAAAGATGCCGATGCCCCACTTCGCCAGCTCGCGCTGCTCCGGCAATTCTTGCGCGCGCGTCCATACCCACTGCAGCGCGACCGTATCGGCGAGCATGATGATCGCGTCGTTCGGAAAGAAGTGATATTCGAACAGCATGCGCGGCGAGGATATCCACGGCAGCCATTGCGCGAAGTACGCCGCAAAAAGCAGCAGAAACGCACGGCTGCGCCTGCGCCACGCGAGTACGCCGAGCAGTGGGACAGTCAACAGACCGAACCACCACGTTAGCGGATTGGGAAGCGAGAGAATCTCGCCGATGCAGCACGCGTTGGGATCCGCGGCTGCGGCTCCGCTCCGGAAATCGTGATACCAGTACGCGACCGGCTGATACAGCAGCGGCCATTCCCACCATTTCGAACTGTAGGGGTGCGGCGGATTGTGCGTCACCGTGACGTCGTGATAGGTAAACATCTGCTGCTGGAGATCCATCAGCGCGCTCAGGTCGTGTCCGGTTTCGAACGTCGCCGGCCGGCTCGTTAAAAAGAACGGGATATACGACGCCAAATACAGGCCGATCGTCGCCGAGAACACCACGGCGATAAACGCGTCGAACGGAATGCGGCGCTTCGGCCTGGGCAGAAGCACGATGCCGCATGCGAACGCGCACACGAGCACGAGATCGAACAGCGTATTCCACTTTGCCGCCGCGCCCAGGCCGCACGCGACGCCGAGGAACCAAAGCCAGTCGAGCGCCGCGGGACGCGGACGCACGACCGAACGCCACACCGCATAAAACGTACACGCCAAAAATGCCCACATCAGCAGAACGGCGGCAAGCGTTTGATGCGCGAGCGCACCGAGCACGCCGAATGCGACGGCGGCCGCAATCGCAAGGCTGATCACGCCTGAAAGCACCAGGCGCACCGCCGGCGGATCGGCGGAATGTTCCGCCGTTGCTTTCGACCAGTAGCGGTAAAACGCGTACAAAATCAGCAGGGAGAAAAAGGCGACCGTGATTTCGGGCGTCGCGATGCGCGACTGCGTGAAGTGAAATCCGTCGAACACGAGCAGCGCTGCCGCGATGGAAGCGAACACGCTCGAATCCGTGATGCGCCGCGCGAACACGCAGATCAGATACACGAGTGCCGCGCCGACGACGACGTTGAGAAAGCGCCACCCATAGCCCGTGTCGCCGAGCGCCGAATGCACGCCGCCGAACAGCAGCATGGAAAGCGCGATCAGCAGTTTGGTCAGCGGCGGATGCGTCCACTCGAACTGCGCGTGCCAGGTCAGATACTCGACCGCCGAACGCGGATAGTAGACTTCGTCGAAATAGCGTTCGGGCGGATACCAGTAGCGAATGCCGCACAAGACGAAGGAGAGCAGCGACCACCCAATCGCCGCGAGTCGGTCTTTACGATTCACTCGTCACACGCGGGCCGAGGCGGCGTAGATTTCTTTGCCGTAATAGTCGCGCATGCTCAGGTGCAGCACGCCGTGCGCGTGCGGGTGTGCGCCCGACCAGATGCTTTTCCAGCGCCGAAGCGCGTCGGCTTTCATTGCGGCTTCCGCGTCTTCGTCCATCAACGACATGTTTTCAACGTCGATGTAGACGACCAGCGTGCGATTCTGCACGTCGGTGCCCGTGACGACGTCCTTGTACTTGGCCTTGAGCGCCGCTGCGGCGCTTTGCTCTTTGGCTACCACCGTGCCGGTCTTCGGTGCCTGCGACTGCGAGCACCCGGACAACACGACGGCGCATACCAGCAGAGCTATCGTACGATGCTTTGACATACGCCGTTCAATCTTCGGTCATAAACGCGGCCTATCATGCGCCCATGGACGGTATCGGATGGGCGGCCAGCGCCATGAACGCGGCCAGGACGCGGCTCGACGTCGCGACGGAGAATCTCGCAAACGGCTCGACCGACGGCTATCGCAAGGACGACGTGCGCGGTTTTGTGACCTCGGCAGGCGTCGTCATGGAGCGCAGCCGCAGCGCCGCGCAGGGCCCGCTGCGCCGCACCGGGCGCGACGACGATCTCGCGATTAGCGGCGCCGGAGCGTTTCGGGTGCGCGATGCGTCGGGGCACATCACCGTTACGCGCAGCGGCGCGTTCACGCGCGATCGCTTCGACCGGCTCGTGGACGACTCGGGGCGCATTCTGATGGGCACGCGAGGACCCGTATGCGTGCCGGACGGCGCGCACATCGACGCAGCCGGAACGGTCACGCGCGACGGACACGTGCTCAACCGCATTGCGTTGCCCAACGGATCCGCGATCCACACCGGCTTTTTGGAAGCCTCCAACGTCGACGCCATCGGCCAGATGATCGACATTCTCACCGCTCAGCGTTCGTTCGAAACCGCGCAAAAGGTGCTCTCGTCCATCGATCAGACGCGCGAGCGCGCGAGTACGCAAGTTGCCCAATTGAAGTGATGCGATGAATACAGCGTTATACGCCGCTGCAAGCGGCATGGCCGCGCAGCAGCAGAATCTCGAAGTCATCTCCGAAAATCTTTCGAACACCGACGTGGCCGGTTTCAAAGGCGCGACGGCAACGTTCACCGACGTAGCCGCCCCCGGCGGCGGCACGTTGGGAACGCAATCGCTCGGCACGCATACCGTCTTCACGCAAGGCAAGTTGATGCGCAGCGGCGGGCCGTTCGACTTGGCAATCGACGGCGCGGGATTTTTCAGCGTGATCGACGCGCACGGCAAACGCGCGTACACGCGAAACGGCGAATTCGCGCGGGCCGCAGACGGCACGCTGCAAAACGCGCAAGGCTGGCGGTTGGACGGCGTGCGGATCCCGCAGGATGCCATTTCCGCAACCGTTGCGCAAGACGGCACGCTTACCGTTACGAGCGCAAAAGGCAAAGCCGCCTGCGGGCGGATTCGCCTCACCGAGTTTGCGGCGCCGGAGTATTTGCAGTCCGACGGCGGGACGCTGTTTTTCGCAACGCACGCCGCGGGAAAGCCGCACACCGTGGATGCCGGCGCCAACGGCGGACCGGCGGTCAAATTCGGCATGCTGGAGAAATCCAACGTCACCATCATCGAGGCGATGATGCAGATCCTCGCGGCGCAGCGCGCGTATGAAGCCAACGCCAAAGGCGTCCAGGCCGCGGACGAGATGATGCGCATCGCGGACAATTTGAGCCGTGAATAGCGCGGACGTGCGCGCGCGCTTCGAGGCGATGCTGCTGGAGCCGCTGCTCGAGCCTATCGAATCGGCCTTCGGCGGCTATGGCGAGATCGCCGCGCAAGCATTCGGCGATGCGCTTTCAAAGGCGTTTTCGTCGCAATGAACGACCGTGAAGCGCAGATACGCGATCTCTTCGGGCTCGTCAAACGCATCGCGCGGCGCGTGAACCGCCTCATCCCCGGCAGTGACGTCGACGATCTCGTGGGCGAAGGCAGTATCGGACTGGTGCGGGCGGTGGATTCGTTCGACCCGTCGCGCGGCCCGTCGCTCGAACAGTACGCATCGCGAATCATTGCCGGCGCCATGCTGAACGGACTGCGCAAATTGGACCCGGTTTCCGAACGCGTGCGGCGCGAAGTACGCGAGGCCGACCGCGAACGCTATGCGATCGCAACGAACATCGGCGCTCTGCCGACGCAGCCGGAAATGGAGCAGCGCCGGCCTGCGCTCAAGCGCGCGACCACGCACGCGTACCGCTACACGCCGCTCTCGCTCGATGGTCCGTTGCCCGCCGGCGAGCGGCTTTCCGCCGATTGGGCGGCGGATCCGGGACTCATCGCCGCGCGGCGCAGCGAGCACGAGCACGTTCGCGCGGCGTTGCACCTGCTCTCACCGCGGCAGCGTCAGGTGCTGGCACTGCACTATTTTCGCGGGAAGTCGCTGCATCAAATCGGCAAAGCGCTGGCCATATCGCCGCAGCGCGCCTCACAATTGCACTTGGCCGCGATAAACAATCTGCGAAAGGCACTGCATGGCGCGCATTGATCCGGATACGAATCCGGCGATCTACCAGCCGGTCAGCGGCAGCCGTTCGATTCTTCCGCTCATTCCGGACGACGAACTCGAGACGCCGCCGCTGCCCCGCGAACTGCCGCGGTGGGTGAAAGACGCGCTTGCGGTCTCGCAGCGCGCGCGTCAGCTGATCGCGCGGCTAAAACCCGTCGCCGTGCGCGTTCTCTCGTTCTGGGATCACCAGGTTCGCAGTCTCACCGTTTCCGGACGCCGGCTCACGATCGACGTGAGCGGAAGCTACCGGATCGATTCCTAAACGCGCTCGACCAAGCCGTCGAGCAATTTGGCCAAGCGCGGCGCAGCGTTCTTTGCGGCGTCGGTGACTTCTACGTGCGAGGTTTCCGGCGCGGCAACCACGTTCGTTATCAAACTCACCCCGAACACGTCCAGACCTTTTGCGCGTGCGGCGATCGTCTCGAGCACCGTCGACATGCCGACGGCGTCCGCTCCGATCGTTCGCAGATACCGTGCTTCCGCGGGCGTTTCATACGTCGGTCCGAGCAGCCCGGCGTAGACGCCTTCACGCAGGCCGCCGTCGATTTCGTGTGCGAGTGCACGCAGCTGCGCGGTGTAGGCGCCGGTCATGTTGACGAACGGATTGGTCAGCCCGGAACCGGCGAGCGGATTCATTCCGCTCAGGTTGATGTGATCGGCGATGACCATCAGATCGCCGGCCAGAAACTGCGCGTTAAGTGCTCCGGCAGCGTTCGTGAGCAAGACCGTTTTTGCCCCGTGTTCGGCGGCGATCGCTATATTACGCGTTACGTCGCGCGCTTCATATCCTTGGTACGCGTGCACGCGTCCCGCAAATGCCAGCACGCGTTTTCCGTGCCAGCGTCCGACCAGTGCGTGCCCGGCGTGACCCGCGAGCTGTGCGACCGGCATCCCGATATCCGCGTACGCGACGCGGCTGAGCGCTGCGCGCTCGCCGAGCAGCTCGGAGAGGCCGCTTCCGAGTACGATGGCGATGTCTATTTCGCCGATGCTATCCATGCGTAAACAAATTCTCGCCGGTCATCTTCTGGGGTATCGGCAGATTCATCAGCGAGAGGAGCGTCGGCGCGACGTCGCCGAGTTTGCCGCCCGCGCGCAGCGCGCCGGTCAGGCCGTTGCCGATCAACAGCAGCGGAACGGGATTGGTCGTGTGCGCGGTGAGCGGGTTGCCGTCCTTGTCGATCTTCTCTTCCGCGTTGCCGTGATCGGCGGTGATGGCGAGCAGACCGCCTGCCTTCAGGACCGCGTCGCTCAAACGCTGCAGGCATTCGTCCAAAATCTGCACGCTCTCGATGGTGGGCTCCCATTTGCCCGTGTGTCCGACCATGTCGGCGTTTGCGTAGTTCATGATGATGACGTCGTACGTGCCGGCTACGATCTGCTGCACGGCGTAGTCCGTGATTTCCCGCGCGCGCATCTGCGGAGCGAGATCGTACGTCGGCACCGTGCGATCGGAAGGAATCAGTTTGCGGTCCTCACCCGCGAACACGTCCTCGCGGCCGCCGTTGAAGAAGTACGTGACGTGCGCGTACTTTTCGGTTTCCGCCAGACGAAGTTGACGCATATGGTTGCGCGAAACGATCTCGCCGAACGTGTCGAACTGCGGACGCGGGCCGAACAGCACCGGGTTGGGAAACGTTTCGTCGTACTTCGTCATCGTCGCGAAGACGAAGTCGTCGAAGTGTTCGACCGGAAATTCGTCAAACGCGGGATCGCTGAAGGCGAGCGTCATCTGGCGTGCGCGGTCGGGACGGAAATTGAAAAAGATGCAGGCGTCTCCGCTGCGCACGGGCCGCGGCTCGCCGACGATCGTCGGCTGAACGAATTCGTCGTTTTCGCCGCGCGCATAGCCTGCGTCCAGCGCGTCCATCGCCGTTTTTGCGCGATACGGCGACGAGCCTCGCGCGATCGCGTCGTACGCGACCTGCGTGCGCTCCCAGCGTTTGTCGCGATCCATGGCGTAATACCGCCCGATCACGGTACGGATGGAACCGCTCGCGTCCATCTGCGAAAGCTTGTCTTCCACGAGCTGCAGATACGTGGCCGCCGAGCGCGGCGGCGTATCGCGCCCGTCGAGAAACGCGTGAATCGCGAACTGCGCGCCGGCCTGATGCGCGCAGCGCAGCAACTCGAGCAGATGGTCCAGCGAGCTGTGCACTTTCCCGTCGGAGAGCAGGCCCATGAAATGCAGCGTGCCGCCGCTGCTTTTGACGTGGTCGATGCACCGGCTGAGCACGCCGTTCTTGGCAAACTCGCCCGATGCGATGTCCGCGTCGATGATCACGACGCCTTGCGGAA
>DAISWS010000067.1:0-14336 GCA_036826275.1 Vulcanimicrobiaceae bacterium | reverse complement strand
CGCTACTACTACACGCCGTACTTCGGTGAGCCGCCGTACGACATAACGCCCGACGTCCGGGTACGTATCAATCCGCACATGGCCATCGACGTTTCGCGGACGTACTATTTTCACTTCGGCGGGCAGAATTGGTCGCCCAGTTTCGTGATTCAGGTGACCCAATAATGATCAAAAGGCTTATGGCGGCAGCGCTTGGCGTCGTACTGTTGTGCGCGACAGGCGCGGGAACGATCGTCACGGCGCGAATTCTGGACTACGAACGGGGGTATATCTTCTTTACCACCGGCGACGGATTCCGCGTTTCGCCTGACGTCCAAATCTTGCGTTACGCTTCCGGCCGGCCTGCGGCTTCGCAGCCGCACGTACGGCAATACGCGCGTGTAACGTTCGACGATTCAGGGCTTGTCACCAAAATCGAACTCTCCGATGCAAAGCTCCCTGCACAAGGAGATCTTGCGAGCGTGCGGCGCTTCGCGATTGCGCTCTCGACTCCAGCGCCCAATCCGGATCTTTCAAAGCCGCAAAAGACGTTTTGCGAGGTTCAGGGCGGCAAACTCGTCACGGTCACGATCAACGTCGAGGTGCCACCCACGACGAAAATCACGGACAGCGTCTACATGACGACGGATCAAAGCGGATGGAATCCCCAGGCGTATCATCTGGATCGCGTGGACGCGCTGCATTACCGCACAACGCTTCGGTTGCTGTCCGGAACCGTTATGAAGTACCTCTTCGATCGCGGCTCCGCCGCTTCAATTCAAGTTGCGGAGTCGGGCGTGGAACAACCGCCGTCGTCGTTGTGCGTCGGCCAAGCCGCGTTAGCGGTAGGCGCGCGAGTGTTCCGCTGGGCAGATGAGACCTCATCGGGCACGCTGCCGGTTCCGCAAACGATGCCGACGCCGTTCAATCCGGCACCGTTCCCGAACTTACCGACGCCGCCGCCCGGACCGGTACATACAGCGCTACCGGATTGAAACGGTGACGTCGCGTTCGGCTTGCACACCGGCGCTGTTCATAGCAACGACTTGGGCGGTGTACGTCTTACGCAGCCAAAACGGCACGCGCGGCATCGTATAGCTCATCGCGAACACGCCGAAATCCGTACGCGGAAGACGCCGGCTGCGGCCCATCATGCGAATCTCGACCGCCGCAACGTTGGTGGATGTGATTACGGTGCCGCTGACCAGTTCGCCGCTATGAAATACCGGATCGCTCAGCTGAACGGCAAGGATCTGCGGCGGCGCATCGGGCGGTAGTACGAGCGGCGTGGGCAGCGGCGTGGGCGTCGGCATCGGCGTTGCGCTCGGTGTGGGCGTGGGCGTTGGCGTCGGTGATGGTGTGGTGAGCGGGCTTTCGCTGGGGCCGGGCGTGATGCTCGGTGATGCGGCCGGCGTCGGCGCGGCGCTCGGAGTCACGGACGGGGTGGGTGAAGGCGCCGGCTGCTGGGCCGTGACGGCTTGCGGAACGACCAGTGCTGCGGCAACGAAGGCTAGGGCGCTAAAGAAATATTTGAACATGCTTACCTGATCGTGATGGGAATCGCCGTGCTGACGGCTTGTCCACGCGTGTTGCGAGCGATAACCTGAATCATATACGTCTTGTGCAAAAAGAACGGCAAATGCGGTACGCGGTACGAAAGAGCGAATTTGCCGGCGCCGATTTTTTGCATCGTTGACGAGTAGCCGGCAATGCGCGCTTCCACGCTGGCAACGTTTGTACTGGTTTCGACGGTTCCGGACACGACTTGACCACCGTGCGCTACCGGCGAGCTGATGGACATCGCAAGAATCTGCGGAGGCGCGTCCGCGGGCTCCGATATCGGCTTTACGGCAATCACGTGGGGTGCAAGCGTGGCTTCCACCGCCGGAGCGGCCGTCGCCACCGTCTGGCCATTTGCCGCGTATGGCGCCGGTGTCGCCGCCGCCGCGGGATGCGGCGAAGAGGCGATCTGCGGTGCCGCCGACGGCATTGCCGTTGTCCGCATCACGTACATCTGGGGGGTGGCGGCGGAACTCGGCTCGGCGCTGGGCGCGGGCGTCGACGCTGCCGCCACTTGCTGAACCGCGTGCGGCGCGCCCCCGGCGACGTGCGAATACCACTCCCATGCGACGGCCGCGCACACGACAAGCAGGACACCGGCGAGAGCGGCGATGCCGCGCGAATTTTTCATACGTGTTATTCGGAAACGCTTCAGTCCCGGAGCGGCGTTCCGTTTCCCTCCCGAAGGCAACCGTCTTTACCGATGGCGAACGTGTGGTCGGTGGATTTGAGTATCGTGGTCCCCCTCTATAACGAGGAAGGCAACGTTGCGCCGCTCGTCGAGCGAATCGCCGGCATCGCCGGGGGCTTGCCCGGCATCGCCTCGTTCGAAATCGTTCTGGTCAACGACGGCAGCCGGGACCGCACGCTCGAGAAAATTCGCGACGAGATGCGGCGGCGCAGCGACATCGTGCTCGTGAACCTGTCGCGGAATTTCGGACACCAGATTGCAGCGACGGCCGGCCTGGACGTCGCGCAAGGCGACGCCGTCGTCCTGATGGACGGCGATCTGCAAGACCCGCCGGAGCTCATCGCCACGTTTATCGAGCACTGGCGCGCCGGCTACGACGTCGTCTATGCCGTGCGGCGCACGCGCAAGGGCGAGAGTGCGTTCAAAGTCTTCACGGCCGCGATGTTCTACCGGATCATCAAGCGGCTCACCAACGTGTCGATCCCCGTGGATACGGGTGATTTCCGGCTGATGAGCCGGCGCGTCGTGGAGGCACTCAAAGGTTCGCACGAGCGCCATCGGTTCTTGCGCGGCATGGTGAGCTGGGTCGGCTACAATCAAACCGGCGTCGAGTACGATCGTGAAGAACGGCTCTCGGGCGAAACGAAGTATCCGCTCCGGAAAATGCTCACGTTCGCAATCGACGGCATCACGTCGTTTTCAGACGTGCCGCTGCGCTTTGCTTCCTATCTCGGGTTTACCGTCAGCACGGCAGCATTCATTTACGCGATCATCATCATTTTGTTTAAAGCCTTCCATTTCGGAACGCCGGAGTTTGCGCGCGGCTGGTCATCCACGATGGTTGTGATCTTATTTCTGGGCGGCGTGCAGCTGATCGGTATCGGCATTTTAGGCGAGTACATCGGACGGATCTACGACGAGGTCAAAGCGCGGCCGCTCTATTTGATTGCGGATATCGAGCGATCATAACCGCGTTGCACATTGCATCGTAGAGCAGCGGCGGCACGCCGGCGAAGTGCGCCTGCAGCGTGAACGCATCCGCAAGATCGCGCGCGAGTTGCGCGTCCTTTCCATAGCCGCGCACCAGGACGTCGCCCTTTTCGACGCGATCGCCGATGCGCACGGCCACTTCAAGACCGCCGAGCGGATCGTTCGCGCTGAGCGTGCGCGCCGTGTGCCCTAAACGCACGACGTCGATCGCCGCAACGCAGCCGCTCTGCGCAGCAGTGATCTCGAGCGGATCGCCCAGGCGCATCGCTTCCACCGCACGCACGTCGCCGTCTTGAGCGGCAATCAGCTCGCAGAACTTTTCGTATGCGCGTCCGCTCGAGAGCGCTTTTTCTACGAGCGCATCCGGTTCGTCGAATCCGGCTTCACCGACCATCGCGCCCGCGACCGCGAGCACGAGTTCTTTCGCGCGCGGATCGGCGTTGCCGCGTAAAAACTCGCGCGCTTCGACCACTTCCATTCCCGTGCCGACGCAGCGCCCAAGCGGCTGACTCATGTCGGTGACGAATGCCATCGCCCGACGTTCGAATCGCGCCGCGATTTCGATCAGCCATTGTGCGAGCTCGCGCGCGTCCTGCGGTTCCCGCATAAATGCGGCAGGCCCGGTCTTCACGTCGAAGACGAACGCGTTCGCACCGCCGGCAATCTTCTTCGACACGATCGATGCCGCAATGAGCCCCATGCTTGGAACCGTCCCCGTGTGATCGCGCAAACGGTACAGGCGCTTGTCGGCCGGCACGAGCGTTTCGGTTTGTGCCGCGATGGCGCAGCCGATGCGCTCGACTTGCGCGACGAATTCATCGATGGGCAGCGCGACGCGGTAACCCGGAATGGTCTCGAGTTTGTCGATGGTTCCGCCCGTGTGCCCGAGCGCGCGGCCTGAAAGTTTTGCGACGCGCGCGCCGCACGCGGCAGCCAGCGGCACCGCGACGAGTGAGACGATGTCGCTCACGCCGCCGCTGCTATGCTTGTCCACGACGATACCGCTCGAGGTGTCGAATGAGATCGTCTCGCCGCTCGCGACCATCGCGCGCGTCAGCGCATGGGCTTCATCGAACGACATGCCGCGCCACACGCATGCCATGAGCAGTGCCGCCATCTGCGCCTCGTCGGCCTCGCCGTCCATAAAGGCAGCGACAATCCGGTCCCACCGCTCGGCGGAGAGTTTCTCGCCGTCGCGCTTGCGCTCGATGCACCGCCGCATCATCTGCTCTTCCATCGCCGAATGGATTTCGCGGCACGCGTACCGAAGCCCGCCACGTGTTGTTCCGCCTGCACCTGACCGGGCCGCCCGTCTATCCGCCGCTCGATACACTTGGCCTCATCTTCTACACGGCGTTCTTTATAACGGTCACGCTGGTCACGATGCGCCGCGCGGCGTATGGCGCGTGCGTTTTAATCGCGGTCGTGCCGTTCGCGTTCTATCAGGAGACGCTTGGCGAAAACATTACGCTCTCCAAGGTGGCGGTACTCGCGGTTCTGCTCGGCCTGAGCGCATACCCCGATGCCTTCGCGCCGGTTGCCGCCAAAGCGCCTTGGCGTATTCTTACGGCAGGCGTTTTTGTGATTTGCGCGATGCTCATCTCATTCATTTACGCAACGTATACCGAGCCGGTCGTGCACGAAGCGCTGAAGGTGCTCGAGTACCTGCTCGTATTTTGCGCGGCCGCCGCAGCATACCGGCTCGATCCGGATCGCCGCGCCATCTCTCGGACGTTTTTTGCGACCGGGATCGTGGTGGCGATTCTGGCACTCGCACAAGAGATCGTTGGTGCGCCTTCCGCCTTACTCGTCAACGGGCATACGGTCACGCGTATTGCCGGACCGCTCGAAGGGCCCAATCAGCTCGCGGGATACCTTGACGTCGCGCTTCCGATCGCGCTGGCGTTCGCCGTGCGCGAACGTTCCGCGCTTGCGCGCGTCGCGCTATTTTTTCTGATCTTCGCTGAAATGCTCACGTTCTCGCGAGGCGGACTCATCGGCGCCGCCGCCGCCATTATTACCGTTGCCGTTGTCTATCGTTCGCAGATGCTTGCGGCGATCGCACCGCTGGCCGGCGGCATCGTCGCCGGTCTTGCCGTTATGACGTCGTTCGCGGTATTCACCGATTCGCTCGGGATGCTGCGCTGGTGGAATTACGAATCGACCTACGCGGGCGGCGTCGGAACGCGCCCGGAGCTCTGGCGCGCGGCGATTACGCTCTGGCGCGAGCATCCGCTCTTCGGCGTCGGTGCCGGGAACTTCGAACTCGACATTCCGCTGACGGGCCTGCGCGGCGTTCGCACGCATGCGAACAGCTTGTATTTGCAGGCGCTGGTCGAAGGCGGCATTCCGCTCTTCGCCGCAACGCTGTGGCTCGTGTACGTGTCCATTGCGACGTTCGTCCGCGAACGGCTGGAATCGCCGTTCGTCATGGCGGCGCTTGCCGCCGGCGTCGCGCTCGCGCTGCATCAGGTCGTGGACTACCTGACGTTTTATCCGAAGATCGGCACCGAGTGGTGGATTTTGATGGCGATCGGCGCGGTTGAATTGACGGCGCCCGTTCGAACGGCTCAAGGCGCGTGCGTCTAGCGTTTCTGGTTCCCGGTGGCTTTCTCGCCGGTGCCGTGCTTTGCGCGTTCATGTTGCATTCGGCGCCGAGTGCCGTTGGTGTGGACCTCGCACAGCCGCTCGTGGTCGTCACGTACTGGCAGCAGTCCGGCGCGCAGATGTGGCTTGCGCTTGCGCTTGCGGTTGCGATCGCGTCGGTGGGGTATGTGGCGGTGTTGCGGTCGAGCGCCTCGACTTCGCTCGGCGTCGTTCGATACCTCACGATGACAACCGGTCGATACCTGACGATGACGTGTCTTGTGGCTGCGCTGGCGTGTGCGGCTGCGCTGGTGTTTCCGGTCGTGTTCTCGAGCGATGTCTATGCGTATGCCGGGTATGGCGACATGGCGCTGCATGGCATCAGCCCGTACGCGCATGCGCACATTGCTGCGCGCGATCCGCTGCTGGATGCAATGCTCTGGCAGTGGGGCAATCCTCCGCCGATGTGCGTATACGGGCCGGCGTTCGTGTGGCTCGCGCAGGCGGTCGTCGCAATCTTTTTGCCGCTGGGCGCGGCCGCGCCGCTGTGGGCGCTGCGCGTGCTCGCATGCATCGCGCTGGTATTGTGCGCGCCGCTTGCCTATGGCGCGTTCGCGCCGTTTCCGCGTTCGACGCGGCTCGCCGCAGCCGCGGGTATCGCGCTCAATCCGCTCGCGATTTGGAGCGCGGCGGAAGGTCACAACGACACGATCGCGCTCTCGATTGTTTTGGCGGGATTCGCGCTTGCCGCGCGCAGCCGCGCGTTTACCGGAGCGCTCGTCATCGCGTTGTCCGCGCTGATCAAAGCGCCCGGCGCAATCGCCGCGATCGCGCTAGCGGCATCCGCGTTTGCGGACCGCTCGCGCTTTGCACGTCTGGCTGCGGGCGCGGTAACCGGACTCGCCGTCGCCGCAGCGCTTGCGGTTCCACTCGAATACGGAGCCCGGGCGCAGCTCGCGCCGCACGGGCACTATTTCCCGCAGTTTTCGCCGCAGTACGTGTCGTTCGCGTTCGCGTTGCTCTTGATAGCGGCGGTGATCGTTGGCGGAGCGCTGACGCGCGTGCCGGCGGTGTATCTCGTCTTTGCGTTGTGGTGCGCCATTCCGAATCCGTACCCGTGGTATGCCGTCTGGCTCTTGCCGGTGGCGTTTCTCGCGTGGCGCACGCAAGCGGCGTGGGCGCTCATCGCCGCTTCTCTGCTGATCGTGCTGCGGTATTATCCCGACGCCACGACGGATATCTCGCACCGGCTCGGCGTTGCAATCGTTGCGATCGCGTTCGGCATACCGGCGCTGGTGCTCATTTCACACACGGCGACTGCACGTCGGAACCGCCCGGAAATCCATACGACGGTCCCTGACTTTGCGACTTCCCATAGTTCGTGACGTTTTCGTAGGCTTGTTCTTCCCGCGCCAGTTCGTTTTGCAGATCGGAACGCATGCGCGCAACGGTTCGGTTCAAACGGGCACGCGCTTGCGCGGCGCTCGCGCCGTTCGCGTCGATGTTTGCATCCGAAGAAACCACTGCACGGCGCGCGACGACCAGATGCCCTTGCACGTGCTGAAGCAAGCCGGGATCGCCGACCGAGGGGAGCATGGCGGGCTCGCTCACGCGCAGCGTGAAGTGCAGGTGCGCCGTCGCAAGATAGCCTGCCGGACGGCGGACGATCCGCACGTGGGAGACAACCGGTACGACCGCGTATTGCGGATGGGCGTTGCAAGGCGCCGAGAGCAAGGCTGCAAGAACGATCATGACGCTATGATAACGCAAAAGCCGCGCCTCCCGGCGCGGCTTTTGGAATGTACGGCGAACGTGCCGTTTAGCTCGAGCTCTTGATCGAGATGCGCTTCGGCTGCGCTTTCGGCGTGAGCGTCAGCGAGAGCACGAGCATGCCGTGCTCGACGTTTGCCTCGATCCGTTCCTCGTCGACGTCGTCGGGAATGGTGAACGTGCGGCTGAAATTGCGCTTCTCATTCTTGCCCTTCACCGTAAGCATGCCGTCTTCGAGGGTGACCTCGATGTGCTCCGGCTTGAAGCCGGGGACGGGCACCTCCACCGTGTAGCCGGTCTCGGTGCGCGCGATGTCGATCCCGTAGGAACCGCCGCCGGCCAGGAGCCGCATCGGGTCGAAGTTCCACAGATCACTGAACGGGCGAGCAAGCAATCCGGCTTCCCCGTTCCGTTCACGGGTTACTGGACTCGTCATACAGATTGACACCTCCGATACAAAATTATGGTCATTAGCAGTCACTTGTCAAGAGTGCTAATACTAAAAACCGCGGCCTTCGTGAGGGGGTTGCGCGACGGGGTTATCATCGTATGGCTGTGACCACCCTCGCGCCCGCCCCCTCCGCTGCAACCCGCCACTCGCTGGCCGGGCCGCTTGTCCGCAGCCTGCCGGACTCGGCGCGGGCGCTGCAAGGCGCCATAGAGGTGCTCCGCCGCGGGACCGGCGCCTACAGCCTGCACGACACCATCCCGGCCGTTCGGCCGGCCCTGCTCGCCGCCGTGTACCGGTCGTTGGGCGGCCAGATTTTCGTGCTCGTGCCCACCGCCGACGTCGCGGAGCGGATATTCGCGGATTTGCTCTACTATTTGGAAGAGGACGAACCGCGCAGCGTGCGTCTCATGCGCTCGCGTGAAGAAACGGTCGGCGCGATCGAGTCGCCCTCCGAGCGCAGCGCGCGCATGGCGCTGCTTGCGGAACTCGCCGACGGCGTCCCCGGAATCACCATCGCACCGCTCGGCGCGCTGCGTCAGTTCGTCGTTCCGAAATCGGTCTTTTCGCACGAGCGGTTGACGCTGCGCGTGAACGGCGATGCCGGATGGGATGCAACGCTCGACCGGCTCTACCGCCTCGGGTATCGCCGGTGCGACGTCGTGAGCGCCGCCGGTGAATACGCCGTGCGCGGCGGCATTCTCGATCTGTTTTCCGCGTGCGCCGACAAGCCGACGCGTATCGAATTCTTCGGCGATACGATCGAAAGCATTCGTCCTTTCGACCTGGAGTCGCAGCGCAGCGAAGGAACGCTCGAACAGATCGAGCTGATTCCGTGGACCGAAATTCCGCGCGATGAAGTGCTGCGTGCGCGCGTGCTCGAACGTTTCGCCGGGCCGGAAAACGTGCGCGACGCGCTGCGCGGCTATCTCGATTCCGGCGCCGATATTCCCGAGCCCTGGCTTTCGCTTGCGTTCGACGAGCGCGAGACGATTCTGGAATACCTCTCGCAGCACGCAATGCTCGTCATCGACGAGCCGGGAATGCTTGCGACGATCGAACGCGCGCTCGACGACGAACGCTCGCGCGAAGAAAGCGTACTGCTTGCGGGCGTAGACGACGAAGTCAGTGAAGCGCTGCTCGCTGAGGTTTCCGCGCCGTACCCGCGCCTGCGCGATCTTTCGCCGCTATCACGGTTACCCGCGCTGGTCTTTCCGGGTGGAATCGAAAGCGCGGATGCACTCGAGTGGATGCCGCGCATCCTCGAGAACGGCGTGCTGCAAGCGCAGCCGGCGGATCATTTCAACCGTCAGATCGATATGTTCACGCAATCGCTGCGCGAGTGGGTGAACGCGGGCGATACCGTCGTGCTCGTCACGTCCGGCGCCGGACGCACCGCGGACGTCGTGCGCGCCGCGGGTTTAGACGCGCAGTTCGGTCCGCCGATGCACAAAGGCGTCTACGTCGACCACGGCAGCATCGAGGCCGGCTTCACATTGCCCGATCTGCGTTTGCGGGTCTTAGGCGATCGCGAGATCTACGGACAGCCGCCCAAGCGCGTGAAGATGCGCGCCGTCAAGGAAGGCGTGCCGGTCACGCTCGCCGATCTCAAAGTCGGCGACTACGTCGTGCATGCGGTGCACGGCATCGGCCAGTATTTGGGTCTGCGCACCGAAACGATTCTGGGCGCCACGCAAGATTATCTCGATCTGAAATACGCCGGAACGGACCGCATGCTCGTGCCGGTCACGCAGATGCATCAGGTGACCAAGTACAGCGCGGGCGAAGGCGGCACGCCGCGCCTTTCAAAGATGGGCGGCGCCGACTGGGCGCGCACGAAGTCGCGCGTTTCGGAATCGCTCGCCAAAATTGCCGAAGGTTTGGTCGATCTGTACGCGGAGCGCGAACTCGCAAAAGGCCATCCGTTCGGGGCGGATACGGCGTGGCAAGCCGAACTCGAAGAAGCGTTTCCGTACGACGAAACGCCCGACCAGCTCAAAGCGATCGTCGATACCAAAGGCGACATGGAACGCGCGCGGCCCATGGACCGCGTCGTGTGCGGCGACGTCGGCTACGGCAAAACCGAAGTGGCGATACGCGCGGCGTTCAAAGCGGTTGCCGACAAGAAGCAAGTCGCGATTCTGGTTCCGACCACGCTGCTGGCCGATCAGCACTACCGCAATTTCAGCGCGCGCTTCGCGGGCTTCCCGATGCAGATCGAAGAGCTCTCGCGCTTCAAAACCAAGGCGGAGCAGAAAGCCATCGTTCGCGATTTGGCCGAGGGTAAGGTCGACATCGTCATCGGCACGCACCGCCTGCTGCAGAAAGACATCGCCTTCGCCGATTTGGGCTTGATCATCGTCGACGAAGAGCAGCGCTTCGGCGTCATGCACAAAGAGCGCCTCAAGCAGATGCGCGCCAGCGTCGACGTGCTCACGCTCTCGGCGACGCCCATTCCGCGAACGCTGCACATGTCGCTCATGGGCGTGCGCGACCTCTCACTCATACAAACGGCGCCCAAGAACCGCATGTCCATCAAGACAGTCGTCGTTCCCGCAAGCGACGCGGTGGTGCAGCGCGCCATCGTGGCGGAGATCGACCGCGGCGGCCAAGTCTACTATCTGCACAACCGCATCGAGTCGATCTATGCGGTCAAGAACGCGCTCGAGAAACTCGCGCCGCGCGCGCGCATCGCGGTGGCGCACGGCCAAATGCACGAGCACGAAGTCGAGCCGATCATGCAATCGTTCATCGAGGGCGAGATCGACGTGCTCGTTGCGACGACGATCATCGAGAACGGCATCGACATTCCCAACGTGAACACGATCGTCGTGAACGACGCCGACAAATTCGGACTTGCGCAACTGTACCAGCTGCGCGGACGCGTCGGACGCTCGAACCATCAGGCCTACGCATATTTGCTGTATCAAGCGCATAAAGCGCTCACGGAAGAGGCCAAAGCGCGTTTGGAAGCCATCCGTGAATTCACGCATCTGGGCAGCGGGCTGCAAATCGCGATGCGCGATTTGGAGATTCGCGGCGCGGGCAATCTGCTCGGTTCAGCACAGTCGGGCTTCATCGCCTCCGTGGGTTTCGACACGTACTGCCAGCTGCTCGCGGAAGCCATCGCGCAGCGCAAAGGCCGCGCGGCGGCGCTCGAAGAGCAGCGCGAAGCGGTCATCGACGTAAAAATCGACGCATACGTTCCGAACGATTACATTCCGCAGGTGTCGCAAAAGATTGCGGTTTACCAGCAACTCGCGAAGTCGCGCAGCGCAGCGCAGGTCGAAGAGATTGCGGCCGGCGTGCGCGACCGCTTCGGTCCGTTACCGAAGCCGCTCGAGAATCTGGTCGAACTCACGAAGCTGCGCACGATAGCGCTGCAGAAGCACGTCACACGCATGATAGTCGACGAGAAACGCCTGACACTCGGTGTGGGAAGCGGCTTCGAATTGCAGCCGAGTGCGATTCCGAAGCTTCAGTCGCTAACGAAGAACCGTTTCCGCTTCGCGGAAGGCAAAGTTCTCGTCGATCTTCCGCCGCTCAAAAAAGATCAGCGCGCGGAAGAACTTTGGATGCCGCTGCTTCGAGGGTTGCTGCAAGCGATGTAAGACGCGACGCGACTTAGCCGATGATTTCGAAGGCCTTGTCCAGGCCGGCGTAACTCAAGAGTTTGCGCATGCGGTCGGATGGCGACACCAAGCGCACGGTGCCGCCGCGCTCGCGCAGGCGGTTTCGCAAGGCAATGATGAGCCCCAGCGCGGTAGAATCCGCATAGTCGACCTTCGAGAGGTCGATGTCCACCGTATCCGATTCCGCCGCTGCGGCGTCTAGCCGAGCCCGCAAGTCGTCCTTAACCGCAATATCCACGTCGCCCGAGAGCTCAACCATCGCCATCGCGCTGCCATTACGCGGGAAAGGTGCGTCCTCCTACAGAGGACCGGGCGCATGCAGCGCGAATCCGGCGGCGGTTATTTCCCTTGTTTTGGAGCGCAGAATGTCGAAAGCCAACCGGCTTATAGCGGGTATTGCCACCGCACTGCTTACCGTCTCACTTGCCGCCTGCGGGGGCGGTGGCGGCGGCGCCGTCGCGACCGTCAACGGACAGGCCATCTCGCATGCGGACCTCGACAATAAACTCGAGGGCAGCCCCGCGGCGCGCGGCGTGTTGCAGAATCTGGTGATGAGCATACTCATCGATCAGTACGCGCAGCAGCATCACATCACGGTGAGCCAAGACGAGATCAACAAGATCGAGGACACGTACAAGAAGCAGTATCCCGGCGACCAGTGGAACGAGCTGCTCAAGGCGCGCGGCCTGACCGAGCAGGACGTGCAAGACCTGATCCGCCGGCAGATCATCAGCGACAAGGCCGTCGGCTCGAACGTCAAGGTCACGGACAAGCAGATCGCCGACTACTTCAACAAAAATCACGCGCAATTCGATCAGCCCGCCGAAGCGCAGGCTCGCCACATCCTCGTACCGGACTTAAAGACGGCGCAAAAAGTTGAAGCCGATCTCAAAGCCGGCAAAGATTTTGCGGCGGAAGCGCGGCAGTATTCGAACGATCCCGGAAGCCGCGACAAGGGCGGCGATCTCGGCTGGTTCCGCAAAGGCGCCATGGTTCCGGCGTTCGATGCGTACGCGTTCAGCGCACCGATCGGCAAGATCAGCGAGCCGATCAAATCGCCGTTCGGGTACCACATCATCCAAGTGGAAGCCCGCAAACCCGCGGTCAAGGCCACGCTGGCGAACACGCACGATCAGATTCAGACGATGCTGCGCCAGCAACAGGAAGCACCGTTGCTGCAGCCGTTCTATCAGCAACTGCAGCAGAACGCGAAGATCCAAATCAACGATCCGCGTTTCGATGGACTCTTCCCGTCGCCGCCGCCTTCGGCACCGGCACCTGCAGCGACCAAGTAAGAACGCCAACGCCCGATACCTGAGCACAGGCCCCGAACACCGGGGCCTGTTCCTTTTTGTAGCGAAGGACGCGGCGTGCTGGTGCGCATCGTTGGACTCGGGCCCGGAGACCCGCAGCTGCTTACACTCGGAAGCGTCGAAGCGTTGCGAAGCATCGGGCGCGCGGTAACGTTATTGGCGCCGCCCGATCTCGGCAAATACTTGGGCGGACAAGGCATCGCGATCGTACGCGATCTTGCCGAGGATCCGCCGCTCGTCGTACGCGGAAGTGCCGAATTGGTGGAGCGCTTTGCCGATGCGCTCGCACGTGAACCGCACGATATCGGCGTCGGCGTGCTCGGTAATCCGCTTTCCGACTTTCCCGGCCTTCCACTGCTGCTCCGCGCGCTCGAGCGACGCCGCATCCGAACGGAAATCGTGCCCGGCATGCCGCGCGCGACGCTGTCCGCGGCCATTACGATGCCGCTCGTGCCGTTGCCACCCGCTTCCGCGCACCACAGCTGGGACGATCTCATCGAGATCATGGCGCGTCTGCGCGCGTCGTGTCCGTGGGACCGCGAGCAAACGCATCGCACGCTCGTGCCATATCTGATCGAAGAGACGTACGAAGTCGTCGAAGCCATCGAACAGAACGACGAAGCCGCGCTGTGCGAAGAGCTCGGCGATCTGCTGCTGCAAGTCGTGTTTCACGCGCAGCTCGGATCGGAAACCGGAAAGTTCACCGTTGCGGACGTCGTGGATGCGCTCTCGAACAAAATGGTCCGCCGCCACCCGCACGTGTTCGGCGATGCGGTCATCGACGACGTCGATGCGCAGTGGAAAAATTGGGAGAAACTCAAATCGCAAGAAGCGACGGGGCAGAAACGCAAGAGCCGCTTGGACGGAATTCCCAAGCATCTCGGAGCGCTGCAACGCGGGCAGCGCATGCAAGAGAAAGCCTCGCGCGTCGGCTTCGACTGGCCCGGCGTGCGCGATATTTTGGACAAACTGCACGAAGAACTCACGGAACTGGCGGAAGCGCGGCGCGAAAAACAGGACGATCCGCACGTGCGCGAGGAGCTCGGCGACGTCTTCTTCACCGTGGTCAATCTTGCGCGCGCCATGGGCATCGACGCGGAAACCGCGATGCGCGAAGCGAACGAAAAGTTCTATAAACGCTTCTCGTTCATGGAAGAGCGAGCCGCTAAAGAGGGCAAGGCGCTTTCCGACATGAGCATCGACGAACTCGAGGAACTATGGCAACTGGCAAAGACGCAGGCAGCCTGATCCGCCTGCGTATGAGCGCGCACGACGCGCACTACGGCGGCAACCTCGTCGACGGAGCGCGCATGCTGGCGCTTTTTGGCGATGTCGCGACCGAACTGCTCATTCGCATGGACGGCGAC
>DAISWS010000066.1:0-14480 GCA_036826275.1 Vulcanimicrobiaceae bacterium | reverse complement strand
ATCCCGTGGCGCATCGCGATGGGGTAGAGGCCGATGAACGATTTGAAGCGCGGAGCGAGTACGGGGCCTTCGACCATTTCGCCGCCGATGGGATTGGGCCGGTCGAGAACCCAGATCTGCTTGCCGTATTGTTTGGCGGCTTCCATGGCGTAGGCCATCGTCGAAACGAACGTGTATGGACGCGCACCGACGTCTTGGATATCGAAGAGCAGTACGTCCACGCCTGCGAGCATCTGCGCGGTCGGATGGCGTTGCGGTCCATACAGGCTGTACACGGGCAGCCCCGTGCGTTCGTCCGTGTACGAAGAAACGTACGCGCCCGCCGGGCGATCGCCGCGCAGTCCGTGCTCCGGCGAATAGATTGCTTTTACGCAGATGTGATGGTTCGCTCGAACCGCATCCACGATGTTGACCAGGTGCGAGGTTACGCCGGTTTGATTGGTGATGATGCCGACGCATCGGCCGTCCAGATCGTGCCACGCTGACTGCAGAAATACTTCGTCGCCGAGCACGACGTGCGCCGGCGGAAGCGTGCCGCCGGTGCAGAGCAGCACGACTGCGGTAAGAAGAAGGCGCTTAAGCAAATTCGACCTTCGCCGTTTGTGGAATGATGCGCGCGGCATGCGCGCGCGCGAAAAGCTCGTTGACGGCGGCGATGCCCTGCTCGCCCACGTCTTCACTGAACTCGTTCACATACAAGCCGATATGTTTGCGCATGACGTCTTCCTGCATCTCCGTCGCATGTTCGCGGACGTATTTCATGACCGCCGGCTCGTTTTGCCGGGCAAATTGCAGGCTTCGCACGATCGCTGCGTTCACCTCGCGCGCCGGTGCATCGTCGACGTCACGCCGTACGAGGATCGCGCCGAGCGGGATAGGCATTCCGGTTTGCGATTCCCACCAGTCGCCCAGATCGATGACCTGCACCAAGCCGTCGTTCTGGTACGTGAAGCGCGACTCGTGGATGATGAGCCCCGCATCGGCGGTACCGCTCGCCACAGCCTGCACGACCTGATCGAAACGCATGCCGATCGTTTGCGGTCGCGCGCCCATGGCCAAACGCAGGAGCATGAACGCGGTGGTCATTTCGCCCGGAATGGCGACGATGCGATCGCGGAAGTCCTCGACGCGGGTTCCGGTCCCCGGACGCGTGATCAGCAGCGGCCCGCATCCGCGTCCCAGCGCTCCGCCCGCGCGCAAGATGCGATAGTTTTCCATGAGCAGCGGAATCGCGCCGTAACTCACTTTGGTGAGTTCGTAGTCCGCTTTCAATGCCGAGTTGTTCAAGTTCTCGATATCTTCGAGTTGAACTTTGACCGTAGGTGCGTTTTCCAGCAGCCCATTCGTCAGCGCGGCAAAGATATACGTGTCGTTCGGACACGGCGAATAGGCCAGGGTCAGGTTTTTCGTGACGTTCATGCAGGCGCCACCAGCGGCAATAAAGCGTTCAAGATCGATTCAACTCCACGTACGCCGCCCTCGAAATCCCAGCGGCTGTTCTTGCGGTCGCACACGAAGTTCGATATTCCCCGAACCTCGATGGCCGGAACGCCGGCGATTTCGGCCGAGCGCAGAACCGCAAAACCTTCCATGGTCTCGACACCCGCGCCGAACGCCGCCAAACGCGCGGCGGTCGTGTCGGTCGCGGTGACGCGCGGCACCGTCACGCCACGCACCGAACGAAAGCCGAGTTCGACCAGGTGATCGACCAAGGTCAGGTCGGACGCGGCCCGGTTTACGACCTGCGCTCCATCCGGAAGCGCTATCGGCACGCCGGTTTCCAAATCGAGTTCCAAAAATTCATCCGCCACCACGACGCCCTCGCCAATGCAGGCCGCGCCCTCGAATGCGCCGGCGATTCCCGCGCTCACGACCAAATCGTAGCGGCTCTGCGCAAGTGCGCGCGAAACGGACGCGGATGCCTCGACGGGTCCAACTCCCGTGACCAGCATTTCAACGTGTGGAAGCGGACGAAAAAACGCGAGCTCCTTGCCGACGGCGCACGTAACGAGAATCATGCGCTACGGCACGCCGATGAGTTTATGAGTTTGCAGTGAAAGCCGCAGACGCTGCGGATGCGCTTTGACGTAATCGAGCGCGAGCGCAACGTTCTTCGGCTTGTTCCCCTCGGGCTGAAGCAGCAGCACCTGGCGTTCATTCGCGGCGGCAAGCCATTCTTCGGGGACGCGTTCGTCGACGATCAACTTCAACTCGTTCGCGCGCGCGAGCATGCGCGGATCGGGGCGTTCCTTCGGCGAGACGCAAAGCCAAACGTCCGGCGGCAATTCAGTATACACCGTGCCGTTCGATTCGATATGTACGCGCCGTCCGTCGCGCCGGAGCGCTTCGATCAGATCGAGCGTTTCGCGCTGCGCGAGGGGTTCGCCGCCGGTAAGAATGACCGTCGGGCAATCGCCTCCGAGTTCGCGCACGCGTGCAACGGCTTGGCCGACGGCGGCGAAGAACTTCAGCGAGTAGTCGGTGTCGCAGAAATCGCACGAGAGGTTGCAGCCGGCGAGCCGCACGAAGACGGCAGGCGTGCCGGTGAACGCGCCTTCGCCTTGAATGCTGTAAAAGATCTCCGCAAGTTGCAGCATTAGTGGAAATCGGCTTTGCGCAGGACCGCGCACGAGGTTGCGGTTTCCCAGAGCACGAGTTCGTCTAAACCGGGCAACGCCGGAAGCAACCGCTCCCATATCCACGCGATGATGCGTTCGCACGTCGGGTTCTCAATGGTATCGTTGAGCGAGGTGTGATCGAGCACGTCGAGGATTTCGCGATGCACGATGGCGCGCACCGAATCGAAGTCTTCGATCATGCCGGTGGCCGGGCCGCTGCTTTGCAGGGCTCCGCGGAGCGCCACCTCCAGCCGGTACGAGTGCCCGTGGGGCCGGGCGCACTTGCCCAGGTGGTAAGGGAGAACGTGCGCTGCCTCGAACCGGAAAAGCTTACGAATCTGCACGCTGCTCATCGTTCGAGGTATAGGAGCCTGTGAGCCTTCGCATCAACCGCCCCGAGCTCGTCGTGACCGCTGTCGGCGGCGAGGCGGCGCCTCCATTGCTCAATACCGGCCTCTACGACGTAAGCCACGAGGGCGAGGCGCTCATCGTGCCGAGCGTGGGCGGCATCAATCCGAACGTGCGCGTCGGCGACGGCGCCTTCGCGTTCATGGCGGACCACATCGAGCCCGCCGTCAGCATCCGGCATGCCGACGATAAGCAAAACATCGCACTGAACGTGCTCGCGTGCGTGGGCAATGAAGCCATCGTCGTGACCGGCGATGCAAAAGGGGCGCGCGGCCGGGTTACCGGCAAACACGGCGGTATCGAGCACGTCTTGGTCGATTTCGATGAAGCGCAAATGCGCAAGATGGTCATCGGCGACAAAATTCAGATTTGGTCGTGCGGTTTGGGCTTGCGCTTGCTGGATGCTCCGCACATCAAGGCGTTCAACATCGATCCCGGTTTTTTGGAGCGCTGGTCGCCGGAGTTGCGCGATGACGGAACGTTGCGCGTGCGCGTCGCAAAAATCGTTCCGGCAGCAGTCATGGGTTCGGGCCTCGGCCGCTCGACGGTCGTGCGCGGCGATTACGACATTCAGACGTTCGACGATACCATGGCGCAGAAGTACGGCCTGCGCGATCTTCGCCTCGGCGATCTCGTCGCTATTGCGGATGCGGATCATTCATACGGACGGATCTATCGCACCGGCGCGGTCTCTGTCGGCATCGTCGTGCACGGCCGCTCGTTCGTTTCCGGTCACGGGCCCGGCGTTACCTCGCTGCTGACGTCTTCCGACGGACGCATCGAGCCCGTGATCGACGTGCGAGCCAACCTCGCCGATATTCTGCAACTGCGCTGATGGATCCGGATCTGCGGCGTGCAAACGCGATTATCGCCGGAACTCGCCGTTTACAGGCCGCGATTGGCGCGATGCTCGCGGCGCAAAGCATCGACGAGTTGGACGGCACGCTCATCGATGTGCTGCCCGGCGCTATCGGCTTTGAGCGAGTCGCATTGCTCGCGCCGGCATCGGAGCATCATTCTGCACGGGTTTTGAACGCGCTCGGCTATCCGGCACTCGATGTATCGTCGATTCCGAAAGGATCGCCGCTCGCGAGCGGCGGCCTTGCGGACAGCGTGCTCAGCGGCGATGAAGATAGCGATCCGCTGCCCCACGCGAACGTGCGCGGAGCCTACGTTATCGCACCGTTGCGCGAACGCGGACGCGTCGTCGCCTTGCTGTATGCCGACACGCTCCGCGAAGATGTCGAGCCGGCGGACGCGGCGTCCGGCGTTGCATACGCGCTCGACGTCGCCGGCGTGGTCAGAGCAAATCTCGCGCTCGGCGCTGAACGCGATCGCCTGATGGCCGAACTGGCGCGCCTAGCGCGGACCGATACGCTTACGGGACTGCCGAACCGCCGGGTGTTAGAAGAGCGGTTGGAAGAAGAACTTCACCGCAGCTCGCGCAGCCGAAAACCGTTCGCGCTGGCGATTGCCGATCTCGACCATTTCAAAAAAATCAACGACAGCTACGGCCACCCCGCCGGAGACGAAGCGCTGCAACGATTCGCCGGTGAGCTTCGGGCACAAGCGCGCCACGCCGATTTCGTTGCCCGTTTTGCCGGCGATGAGTTCGCCGTCATTCTCATCGACGTGGATCCGCCGCGCGCACGCGCGATCTTGGACCGCATGGTGCAGGCCGTTCGAGCGGTCCGCGTCGGCTCGGGCATGGCGTTGTCCACGTCGCTTGGGGCAACGCTCAGTTATCCGGTCGACACTGCTGAAAGCATCATGGAACGGGCCGACGCCGCGCTCTACCAAGCAAAACAAGCAGGGCGCGACCGCGCGGTCTTCGGGTGAGCTAAAGTCTGTTTTTGCAAGCGCATTGTCTTGGATATGACAGGCCTATCGGCTCCTCACCGGTACGACTAGTACTAATTCGGTAAAGGTTTGGCTGCTTCTGCGCCCGCATAGGGAATAAGAATACCGTGAAACATCACCCGTCGCTCGATCTACTGCCGAAAGATTGGCAGCTTCGCAAGTCGGCCCGCTTGCGCGAACGCGCAGAGTCGATCGCCGTTTTGCTCGCCATCGCGGCGTTTTGGGTGATCGTGCTCGCTCTCAACTTCTTTGTCGGACAGTCGTCTCAGCCGCTGATCCGTTAATGGCGCCCCCGCGCATGCGGCCGCCTTCCGCCTGCCGGGCCTGCGTCGGAGCCCGTCGGTACGTACGTAAGGATTCCGTTCGCGAAAAGATCGTACGACGAACTGATGACGTGCGCATCGCCGGTCGATCCCGGCGCAACCAATAATTTCGTAATATCAACGACGGCGACGTAGCTGCGGCTATAGTTGAACACCAGTCCGTACAGATCGCCGTTTCCCGGCAAATAAAAGGTCGCGGCGACGTGCGGATCGAGCGCGGAATCGAACTCGCCGCCGTCCGGCGTATTGGGAAGCGCGGGAATCCACATGTATTGTGACGGCGTGAACGGCCTTACCGGCGCACTCGACGGCAGTTGCACGGCGCCGACGCAGTCCGGCGATGAAAATTCCCCGCTCAAAAATGCGACGTGATTTTGCGGATCGATCGACACGGCGTTCGTTTCGCAGCCCGCGTCGTTCATGATTGGCTCGGTGGTCACATTTGGATCGGTGAGCGTGCCTGCTTTCGGCGGTGCACTAGGAACGGGGACCGGCGTCGCGAGCACCGCCCCGGAGAGCGGAACGACGGCCGTGTTCCCACTGAACTCGTCGACCGTCATCGCGACGTTCGTGGACGAGTCGATTGCGCCCGCGTCGGGTTCGTCGATAGCGCTGCTGATGGACGGCGTGAGCGCGTACCACGTGCTGCTTGCGACGTCGACGAGATCCTCTTCCGCGTTGTTCGTTTCTTCTTGCGGCGACCAAATTTGATTCGTGACCGGATTGTATCCGAAATTCTCCGCGACGATCACCGGTATCGTCGGGCGGACCTGTTTGCCCGTAACCGGATCGTAGAATTCGTACCCGTTGTGTGTCGAGATGAGAATTGCGCTGTCGCGTGGATCCCACACGACCCCGCAGATGTAGCATTCTCCGCCGCTCGAATCGACCAGGACGGTTGCATCGGTGGAGATCGTGTTGACGAGCGCCGGCGTGCCGGTGGTCAAATCGACGACATGGATGACGGCGGGCGTGCTATAAAACGGCACGCAGTACGCGTAGATCTTCCCGCCGTTCGGCGCAATGCTGCACGCATCGGGCTCCGGGTTCAGTGCCAGGACGCTCGTCTGCGGGGATGCGGAAGGGCTCGGGCTGGGCAGTGCGCCGCCCGCTGCGATCTGCACTTGCAGCAAGCCGGCCGCGGTCGGCACTTCGGCGTACGTCTTTCCGGCAAGGGTTACCACGCCGACGCCGCCTCCGCCGTTTTCGATGGTTTGCGGCGTCAGCTTCGCAGGCGTCACGGTTGTAATGCTTCCGGTTATGGAAGCGGAAATCGTGGCGCTCGATACGGATGCGCTGCCGTCATAATTCAGCGTTACGGCGGTCGTGGAGTCCGGCACCGTCGCAGGCGAGAGCGACGTGTGGCCGGAGGTATCGCTATCCGTCAGCGCGATCTGCGGACTATATCCGCCCGGAGCGACGATCGTGGCGCCCGAAGCGTCCTTTGCAACGACGGTGACCGGAATGGACGTTGCGCTACCGCTGTAGGGCATCGTGTTTGCGAGCGTGATTGCGACGGACGCCACGACGCCGTCCAGCGTAATGCTCACCGGCGTGGGCGAGGCGGAAACCGTGGCGCTCACGGATCCCGTTCCAAGTTTATTTCCTGATGCGTTTGTTCCCGAGTACACGGCGACGCTGAATGTGTCGTTTCCGACCGGCGCCGTGACCGACACGTTGCACGTCACCGCTCCGGCACTCGTCGTACAGCCGCCGGAGGTGGGCGTGAGATTCTGCGTGACGGACGTCGAGCCGCCGTTGACGGCAATCGTGAGCGATTGCGTGTTCGCAGAGACGTAGGCCGGGCTGCGAAAAGCGCCTGTTTTTGCGGGAACGGAGATCGTGAACACCGCGCTGGAGCTGCGCTGCGGCGCACCGGCGCCGGGCAAAGCGGGCGTTCCGCCGCCGCTTCCTCCGCACGCTGCGAGCAGTAGGACGGAAATAGCGATCAGCGCGCGTTTATCAAACACGTTGTCTTCCCTCCGGGCAGCCGTATTCTCAAGCGGCGGCACGCAAACCCGCACGATGGGCTATACGGACCATGAAAACAAAAAGCGGCGGATTCATGCGAATCCGCCGCTTTTGTTACGCGAAATCCGTGGTTAGAAGGCTCCGGTTCCGTTGGGTGAACCGTTGCCGGTCGGGCCGTCCCAGCCGGTTGCGGCGTTGCACAACGTGTTGCCGCACGTTTGCGTGTACGCACCGTGCTGCGTCACGTCATGAAGCGAGGTGGTGTGGCTGTACGAGTACGAGCCGTAGCTCACGCTGGCGGCGTTGCCCGCCAACGCGTAGACCGACGCGAGAATCGGCGATGCGACGCTCGTTCCGCCGAACACCATCCAGCCGCTCTGTCCACGATAGGCATAGCTGTCGTAGACCGAGACGCCGGTGTTCGGATCGGCATCGGCCGAAACGTCACCGACGCCGCGTTTTTTGCAGACGTTCGTGATGTTGGTGACCGACGATTGCCACGACGGTTGCGGGTCGTAGGCGCTGCATCCGCTGCCCGCGCCTTCGCTGCTCGTCGTTTCCCACGCGGTTTCGTAGTTGTAGGTCGGCGTCGACGTGCCGGCGCCGTTCAGATACAGCGACGTGCCGCCCGCGGCCGTCACGTATTGCGAAGCGGCCGGATACTCCACGCCGTAACCGCTGTCGCCCGTGCTCACCGTGATGGCGATGCCGGGGTGATTGAAATACGACGAGTCGTAGCTCGTGTCGCTCGAGCTCTCACTGCCGCCGTAGCTGTTGCTGATCTCGGTTGCGCCGAGATTCGCCGCAGCGTTCACGGCGGTGCCGAGATTGGTCATGCTGGCCGAGCTTGCTTCGGCAAGAACGATACTGCAGTTCGGGCAGACCGCGCTGACCATGTCAAGGTCGAGTGAAATCTCTTGCGACCAGCTCGCATTGTTCGTCGGCAAACTGCTGGTGCTTCCGTTTTGGTTCACCTGCATGAAGCACGGCGTATTCGTGCTCGTCGACGGCTTGCTGCCGTTGCATGACGAGATCTGCGCGATGCCAAACTGTGAACGGTACGTGTTCACGTCGCTCAGCGCATGCGGATCGTTGTATGCATCGACGATCGCGACGACTTGGCCCGCGCCCGCAGTGGTCGAGGGCAAGCTGTACGCGCCGCGGAGGTCGGTGGGATGATATCCCGAGGGGCCGCTCGTCGCGGCGGGTCCGGAGATGTCCGTGCGGACGATGGCGTGACACGCCGCGTAACCGGCGGACGGTGCGGCGCAAACGTGCGCGGTGGGCCCAGGCGGCAACACGGAGGCACGGGCCGAGCTCTCGCGAGCGAGCGTTTGAGCCGGCATCGTGTTGGTTGCGGTTTGGCCCGAACAGGCCGCGAGCGCCGCAACGCAAAGCGCAGCGGCTACCCGAAGGTAGTGTGTTTTCATCGTACTCCTACTCAGAAAGGCAGCAATAAAAAGGAGAATACCGGCGTAAGTCTCCACGACTTACGTAGGAGCGACTTTCCCTACATTCGACATACATCTCATAGCTTTTGTCAGTTTACGTGCTAAAAATTTACGTTCGCTTTACGAATGTCAAAAAAACGGCGTTGACAACGCCGCTTTTTTGTAGTCCGTAGTACCGAAAATCTTTACAGCACGCCGTTCGGGCCCATCGCTTCCAGCCGCTTTTTGAGGTCGGCCAGGAAACCGCTCGCGACATAGCCGTCGACCACGCGGTGATCGAGCGAAAGGCAGACGTTCATCATGTGCCGGATGGCGATTGCATCGTCGGCCGTAACGACCGGCTTTTTCACCACGGTTTCCATCGTGACGATACCGGCTTGGCCGCCGTTGATGATCGGCGCCGATGCGTAGGACCCGTTGGCGCCGTTGTTGTTCACGGTGAACGTTCCGCTTTGCAGATCGTCGGCGCTGAGTTTGCTGCGGCGCGCGCGGTCGATGAGATCGGCCGACGCCAGCGCTATGCCCTTGATCGACAGTTTGTCGGCGTTCTTGACGACCGGCACGACGAGATTCGTCGGCAGGCCAATCGCAATGCCGATATTCACGTTCTTTTCGACGAGGATGCCGTCGGCGGTGAACTTCGCATTCATCAGCGGGAACACCGCGAGCGACTCGACGACCGCGCGGACGAAAAACGGCAGGAGCGTGAGTTTGTAGCCGGTGTCGCGTTCGAAGCGGTCTTTTTCGCGCGCGCGCCATTTCCAGACGTTGGTAACGTCGACTTCGACCATCGACCATGCGTGAGGTGCGTTGTGCTTGCTCTCCACCATGCGCTCGGCAATGATGCGCCGTGCCGAATTGAGCGGAATGAGGGTGCCCGGAACCGGCTCGCCGTACGTGCTCGTTCCGCCGGGCGCGCCGGTGGCGGCGAAATTCGTTCCGACGCCGATCGCCTGTCCGACGGCTGCCGCCGGTCCCATTCGCGAGGCGGTGAGCACGTCTTCGGCGGTAACGCGTCCGTTTGCGCCGCTCCCGCGAAGCGAGCGAATATCGATGTGGTGTTCGCGCGCGAGCTTGCGTACCGCGGGAGACGCGCCGCGCAACGACGCTTCCATTGCCGCACCGTTACCGGACGCCGCGGCCGCGTGGCCGTTAGAGACGGCCGCAGCCGGCATTGCGTGTTTCACCGGCATCTCCGGCAAGTTGAAGCCGGGCACCGGCTCGACGTTTGCGCTCGCTGCCATATCGGTTTTTGAGGCCGGCGGAGCGCTTGCGGAATGCGTGCCGCTTGCCGCGCCGACTTCATCGATGATCGCGATCGGCGTTCCGGTTGCGACGGTCGTGCCTTCTTGCACGAGTATCTCGCGAATTGTCCCCGTGACCGGCGCCGGAACTTCCGAGTTGACTTTGTCGGTCGAGACTTCGACGAACGCTTCGTATTTGTCGACCGTGTCGCCGGCTTTCTTGAGCCAGCGTTCGACGGTGCCTTCCGTCACGGTTTCGCCGAGTTGCGGCATCGTAATCGTGGTTGCCACTACGTTAGAACCTCACCATGTCGCGCATCGCCACGGCCATCTCGGCGGGCGAAGTCATGTATTCTTCCTCGAGCGGAAGCGCATAGCCCATTGCCGGAACGTCCGGCGCACAAAGACGGCGGATCGGCGCGTCCAGATCGAAGAGCGCTTCTTCGGCCACCATCGCGCTGATTTCCGCACCGATGCCGCCGAACTTATTGTCCTCGTGGATGATGAGCAGTTTGCGCGTCTTGCGCACGCTCTCCAAGATCGTACCGCGGTCCATCGGGCGGATGGAGCGCAAATCGATGACCTCCACCGATAAGCCTTCTTGTTCGAGCGCATTGGCGGCCTCCAGCGCCCAGTGGACGTACAGGCCGTACGAAACGACGGTGAGCTGACTGCCTGCTTTCTTTACGTCCGCCTTGCCGAGCGGAATCGTGTAATGGCCCGAAGGCACTTCACCCTTGATCAGACGGTACGTCTTTTTGTGCTCTAGGAACAGAACGGGATCCGGATCGTCGATTGCCGCGTTGAGCAAGCCCTTGACGTCGGCGGGAAACGACGGCGCGACGATCTTCAATCCCGGAACGTGATAGAAGAGCGCTTCGATTGAAACCGAGTGCGAAAGCGCGCCGCGCACGCCACCGCCGTACGGTGTGCGGATGACGAGCGGACACGTGTATTCGCCGTTGGACCGGTAACGCGTCTTCGCCGCTTCACCGACGATTTGGTTGAACGCCGGATAGATGAAGTCGGCAAATTGAATCTCGGCGATCGGGCGCAAACCTTCCATCGCCATGCCGACCGCGATGCCGACAATCGACGCCTCGGCGATCGGCGTGTCGATCACGCGTTGCGGGCCGAACTCCTTGATGAAGTCTTTCGTGATCAGAAAGACGTTGCCGCGCGCGCCGACGTCTTCCCCAAGGATGACGTTGCGTTCGTCGCTTTTCATCGCTTCATACAGCGTCTGGCGCACGGCCTCGACGTTGTTGAGAATTTCGGTCGTGCTTTGCGCTACTGCCACGGTTCCCAAGCCCCTTCGTAGAGATGTTTGTACAGATCCGAAGACTCCGGATACGGCATCGCCTCGGCTTTGTCGGTCGCTTCGTTCGTCTCGCGAAGCACGTCATTTCTCATCGCGTCGATTTCACCGGGCGTCACGACGCCCGCGTCCAGCAGCACGCGCTCGAAACGCGGCACCGGATCGTCTTTGCGATGTTCCGTAACCTCGTCTTTGCTGCGGTACGTCATGTCGTTGTCGTCCGTCGAGTGCGCGAGGAAACGGTAGCACACGCCTTCAACGAGCGTGGGGCCGGCGCCGCTGCGCGCGCGTTCCATTGCGCGGTGCACCGCGTCGTACGTCGCAACCGGATCGAAACCGTCGAACTGCTCGCCCGGCATGCCGTAGCCTTCGGCGCGCTTGTAGATGTCGGGCTGGCCCATCTGCTGGTTCAGCGGCGTCGAAATCGCCCACTGGTTGTTTTCAACCAGCATGACCAGCGGCAGTTTGTGCACGGCGGCGAAATTCATGGATTCGTGCCACTCGCCTTCGCTCGTCGTGCCGTCGCCGCATGTGACGAGCACCGCGCGGCCGCCCTCGTTGCGGTACTTCAATGCGTACGCCGCTCCGACCGCATGCGGGATATGCGCCGCGAGAATCGACGAGAACGACATGAGGCCGGCTTTTTTCGACGAGTAGTGATTGGGGAATTGCCGTCCGCCGTTGTGATCGGCCGCGCGCGCAAAAATCGAAAGCATGATCTCGTACGGCGTGAGCCCGATGCCGATCGCAAGACCGAGATCGCGGTAATAGGGCGCGAGAATATCTTTGCCGCGATGAAACGCCATCGCCGCGCCCGCCTGGAGCGCTTCGTGACCCTCACTGCCCAGAGCGAAGGGGACCTTACCCTGACGGTTTAGTTGAAAGCCGCGGTTGTCGAGCTGACGCTGCAGCAGCATGTTGCGGAAGATCGCTTTGAGCTGCTCGTCGGACAGACCATGCCGCTCCAGTGTCTTGGGCACTTGAGTGCCGGTTTTTGCCATGTACGTAGTCATCCTGAGGTGTCGAATGGCGACATGCGTGAGCATGTCATCCTGAGGTATCGAAGGACGGCCGAGCCGGTCGAGGCCTTTACCGCGCCATCATTGCCATGGTTCCCAAGGGCCTTCGTGGAGATTCGTATACAGGTCCTCGGCGCGCGGGTACGGCATCGATTCCGCCCGGTCGGTTGCCTCATTCGTCTCGGCCAGGACGGAAGACTTTACTTCGTCGGCCTGCGCCTGGGTGAGGATGCCGTTCTCCACTAAAAAGTGCTCGAAGCCGGGCACGGGATCGAGCTTGCGCCGCTCGGCAACCTCTTCGCGGCTGCGGTACGTGCGGTCATCGTCGTCCGTGGTATGCGCCAGATACCGGTAGCATTTTGCCTCGATGAGCGTCGCACCGGCGCCGTGGCGCGCGCGGTCTAGTGCTTCCTTTGTAGCAGCGTAGCAGGCGATGGGATCGAACCCGTTCACGACCACGCCCGGAATACCGTACCCCTCGGCCCGCTTGTGGACGTCGGGCTGTCCCATCTGGTGCGCGAGCGGCGTGCTGATCGCCCATTCGTTGTTTTCACACAGAAACACGATCGGAAGTTTGTGAACCGCTGCGAAGTTGAGCGATTCGTGCCACTCGCCCTCGCTCGTGCAGCCGTCGCCGAACGTGGTGAGCACCGCGCGGCCGTGCTCGCCGCGGTACTTGAGCGCATACGCCGCTCCTACGGCGTGCGGGAGTTGCGCGGCGATAACGGAGCTGATCGTGTAGATGCCGAGTCGTTTGCTGGCGTAGTGATGCGGAAACTGCCGCCCGCCGCTGTGGTCGGCAGCCCGCGCAAACAGCGAGAGCATCACCTCGTATGGCGACAGCCCGACGCCGACGTCCAAGCCCAAATCGCGGTAGTACGGAACCAAGATGTCTTTGCCGCGCTCGAATGCCATCGCCGCACCCGCCTGCACCGCTTCGTGACCCTCACCGGCGGACGCGAACGGAATCTTTCCCTGGCGGTTGAGCTCGAAGCCGCGCGTTTCCAAACGCCGGTGCATGAGCATCACGCGCCACATCCGGACCAGCTGCTCGTCGCTCAGTCCGTGACGTTCGAAATCCGCTTTGGGTGTTTTGGTCTTGGGAGCCACAGCCGAGCGTACTCGCCCGCGACGAGGCGGAAATCCTGCGCCCACCGAAGCGCGCGGGTGATGATTGCCGCGATACCCGTACCGCAGGACGAGCTCAGCCGCCACCGGCGCCATTTCCACATGCATCCGGAGCTCTCGATGGAAGAGTTCGAGACTGCCGCGTACATCGAGCGCCATTTGCGCGAGCTCGACCTGGACGAGATCCGTACGGGCGTCGGCAAAACCGGCATTCTCGGCACGCTCAAGGGCGGCCGTCCGGGCCCGGTCACGCTGTTGCGTGCGGACATCGACGCGCTGCCGGTTACGGAGACCGCCGATCTCGAGTACAAATCGCGCAAACCGGGCGTCATGCACGCGTGCGGGCACGATGCGCACATCGCGATCTTACTGACGGCCGCCAAAGAACTCGCGCGCCGGCGTAAGGAAGTACCCGGTACGCTCGTGTTCTGCTTTCAGCCGGGTGAAGAAGGCTACGCCGGCAACAAACTGATGATCGAAGACGGCGCGCTCGAGAGCCCGCACGTCGACCGCTGCTTCGCGCTCCACGTTTTCAGCGGTCTGGACGTCGGCAAAATCGGCGTGCGCGACGGTGCGTTTTTCGCGTCGTCGGACGAATTCCACCTGACCATTCGCGGCAAAGGCGGACATGGCGCGATGCCCGAGCGCGCGATCGATCCGATCGTCGCAGGCGCGCATTTCGTGACGATGCTGCAGACGATCGTGAGCCGCGAGATCGCACCGAAGGATCCGGCGGCTTTTACCGTCGGGAAGTTTCACGCGGGTTCGACGTTTAACGTCATTCCGAACGAAGCGGAGATGGAAGGCACGGTACGCAGTTTCGACAGCGCGATTCGCGAATCGATGCCCGAGCGCATGGAGCGCATTCTGCGCGGCTTAGCCGAAGCGATGCGCGTCGAATACGACATGAAATACCGCTACGGCTATCCGCCGACGGTAAACGATCCGGCGATGAACGAGATCGTGCGCGAAGTGGGCGAAAACGTACTCGGTCACGAGAACGTCGTGTATCCGCACGACATCGTGATGTGGGCCGAAGATATGGCGTTCATGCTGCAAGAACGTCCTGGCGCGTACTTTTTAGTGGGCGCCCGCGGTCCTGAAAAAGGATTGCAACCGCAGCATAGCGCGAGCTACGAC
>DAISWS010000065.1:1509-14815 GCA_036826275.1 Vulcanimicrobiaceae bacterium | reverse complement strand
GCCTTCGACCACGCAGAGCCGCGCGCCCCGAGCTTGTGCACCGGGTTCACCTCGAGAACGTGCGCACCGACCGGGAGGTTCTCGACGAACGGGTCGACCGCCGTGCCCGTGTAGTCGAAATGCGCCGCGCCGCCGCGCAATTCGAGTCGCAGGCGCAGCTCGATCGACGGCTCTCCGTCGCGATCTTCGAGCACGTCGCTTTGCTCGTATACGCCCTCGCGCAGCTGCGCAATCGCGGCGCGCATGCGTACCTCGCTCTCGTCGAGCAGCCGGTTTACCGCCGCATCCACCGTCTGCGCGCCGTAGCGTTCGTACAATTCCAGCAGCCGCCGCTCGCCGGTGAGATTGCCGGCGGTCTGCGCGCGGAGATCGCCGCTGCGCGCGTCGGGCGTGCGCGAGTTCGCGCGAAAGAGTTCCACGGTTGCGTCCGCGACGCGGTCGTTTTCCACCAGGCGCATCGGCGGGACCACGAGCCCTTCGGCGAAGAGATCCGGCGCATCCGCCGACATGGATCCCGGGGCCATGCCGCCGACGTCGGTGTGGTGCGCTTTATTCGCGGCAAAGCCCACGAGATCGCCGCGGAAGAAGATCGGGCGGATCACCGTGACGTCGTTCAAATGCGTGCCGGAGACGTACGGATCGTTGACCACCCACATCTCGCCTTCGCGCACCCCGCCGTACCGCGCGTTGACGACCTGCAGGCTGGCGCGCAATCCCCACGGCAGCGAACCCAGATGCACCGGAATGTGTTCGGCCTGCGCGATCAGCCGCCCGTCGCGATCGAACAGCGCGCACGAATGATCGAGGCGCTCTTTGATATTGGGCGAGTACGCGCTATTGCGCACGGCGATGCCCATCTCTTCGCTCGCGTAAATGAGCGAGCTCTTGATGATTTCGGAGACGATTGGGTCGATGCTCATGGCGCGCTCCACGTGAATCCGGCATACGCGGCGAGCGGCGCAAATTCGCCGTCTCCGACAAACGCTTGGTTCCAAAGGCGCGCCGCGCGTCCGACGTAGCGGTCGCGATCGCGTTTGGCGCGCGCTTGCACCAGCGGTGCCGGCGTTTCTTTCGCTAGGTCGATCAGTTGCGCGCAATCGTGCGCGAAGCCGAGTTCGTCCGTGATCTTCGAGAGCAGCGCCGCTGCGCGATCGAGCCCGGGAGACGGCGCCTCCAACCGCTCGATTGCGAAGCGCAGGCGTTTGCAGCAGAGCCGGAACGCGTGCAACCGTTCATCATCGCCGCTCTCTAGGGCGGACTGTGAGCGAAGCGCCTCCGCGAATCGCACGCGCACGACGTACCGCTGCGCTTGCGCGGCATCCGTAACGCCGCTGAAACGCAGCGCGAGCGGCGCGCTCACCGCTGGATCTCCGCACGGAGCTTGATGCGTCTTTTCGCTGTGCGTTTGCGCAGCTTTTTGGCAAGCGCCCGCAGTTGCTCGCGTTCATCGCCATGCGCGTCCTTGCAGTAACGTTCGACGCGCGCAAGCAGTACGTCGGCATTACGGACTTTTCCGGCCCGGCGATGCACGCGCCGGACACGATCGGCGAATGCCTCGCCGACGCCTGCGAGCACCGACAGATCGTCCAGCGCGGCGATCAGGCGCGCAAGATCCTTGCGCATGCGGTGCAGGCGCTTTGCGGACTCCGGCTTGGCGCAGAACGCCGCGATGGCCGCGCTTGCCGCATCGACGCGTTCGCCGAGCGAACGCTGCGCCCACTCGATCATGCGCGCTCCACGATCAGCATCTCGCCCTGCGTACTCGCCGACCAGCCCGGCGGCACGTACGTGCAGGTATCGTACTGCTCGATAAGCGCGGGCCCGGCGATCGCCGCATCCGGTGAAAGCGTTTCACGCGCATACACGGGCGTCTGCTCATAGGCGCCATCGATCCAAACATTCCGCCGCTCGCGTCCTTTGCCCGGCCGTTGTTTGTCATCGTGAGGTATCGAACGACCCCGAGCCCGTCGAGGGGTGTCGCCCAGCGCTATTACATCCCCGCCCGCGGGCGCCGTAGCCGCCAAGCGCGCGTTCACCAGTTCCACCGCTTCGGCCGGGACCGAATAGCCGTACCGCTGCGCATGCTTTTCATGAAAGCGCTGCGCAACGGCATGCAGCTGCGGCGCATACGCGATGTCGAGTTCGAAACTTTGGCCGCGGTAGCGCGCATCGTACTCGCGCCGGAAACGCATCTGCGCATCATCCGCGCCTTGTTCGCGCAGCGCCGCGCGCGCCGCATCTTCCATCTCCGCAAATGCGGAAGAAAGCGTCGACTCATCGGCTTCATGCACGCTGCGCAGAACGGGGCGCACGAAACTCGCGCGCAACTGCGCAACTAGCAGACCGTGCGCGGAAAACACGCCCGGATTCGCGGGAACGATCACGCGCCGCATGCCGAGTTCTTCGGCAAGCGCGCAGCCGTGCAGCGGACCGTTGCCGCCGAATGCCACCATCGTGAAGTCGCGCGGATCCAGCCCACGCTCGACCGTGACGATGCGCAGCACCTTCGCCATCTGCGCGTCGACGATGCGCACGATGCCCGCGGCGGTCGCTTCGGTGGAAAGGCCGATGTGCGCGCCCAGCCGTGCGATCGCATCGTACGAACGCTGCGCGTCGATTGGAAACGTTCCCCCGACGAGCGCGCTGCGATTGAGCCGCCCGAGCACGACGTTCGCATCGGTCACGGTGGCCGCTTCGCTACGGCCGTAACATGCCGGCCCGGGATCGGCACCGGCGGAAAGCGGTCCGACGCGCAGCGAACCGGCTTCGTCGACATACGCAATGGTGCCGCCGCCCGCGCTGATCTCCGCGAGATCGACGAACGGAAAACGCACCGGATAGCCGCTGCCTTTGACGGATCGTCCGCTGTGCGTGGATCCGGCTGCTTCGAATTCGGTTGCGACCTGCACGACGCCGTCGACGATAGTGCCGGCTTTCGCCGTCGTGCCGCCCATGTCGAACGAGAGGACGCGTGAAACTCCGGCGGTGCGCGCAAGATCCGCCGCACCGATGACGCCGCTGGCCGGCCCGCTTTCGATGATCGACGCGGGGCGCAGCGCGATGCGGTCGGCTGCCGCCATGCCGCCGTTGCTTTGCATCACGAAAAGCGGCGCGTCGATACCGCGCTCGCGAAGCGCGGCGGCCAGGCGGTCGATGTAGCGCTGCACGATCGGCATCAGCGCGGCGTTCACGACGGCGGTCGAGAAGCGTTCGTATTCGCGGTACTCGGGATCGACCGCGGAAGAACGCGTGACGGGCACGCCCGGCAGCGCCGTCTCGATCGCCTCCGCCAACCGCCGTTCGTGCGCATCGTTCGCGTACGAATGCAGCAACCCGATTGCAACCGCATCGACGTTGCGCGCGCGCAATTGCGCGACGACGCGTTCGATCTCCGCGTGTTCCAGCGGTACGAGAACGTTGCCGTTGAAATCGAGCCGCTCGCGAACGCTCAAACGATCCTCGCGCGCGACCAGCGGCTTGGGACGCGTGACGAACAGATTGTAGACTTCGCTTCGGTTCTGCCGTCCGATCTCGATGACGTCGCGAAAGCCCGCCGTCGTGACGAATGCGACGCGCGGCAGTTCGAGATGCATCTGCCCGAGCAGCGCGTTGGTCGCAATCGTCGTCGAGTGCGCGAGATATTCGATCGCGCGGTTGTGCGGAAGGCGGTCGAGGGCCGCCAGCACCCCTTGCTCGGGTGCGCGCGGCGTGGAGGCGCATTTGACCACGATCCGCTCGCCTGTTCCGGTATGCAGGGCGACCAAGTCAGTAAACGTGCCGCCCACGTCGATGCCGACCCGAAAACCTCCTGATTGCGCCACGCGAGTCAAGCTCGGTACGGGATTGTAAAGGCCCTTCCGGCCGCCTTGACATCGAACACCTGTTCGATTAGGATCAGGCTCCCATGATGCTTCGACCCACGTTTGCGGACCTCAAAGCCGGCCTGGATGTGCGCGCCGGCGGGCGCATCGTCGCGGCCGCGGTGGAGGCGCTGCCGACGGGGTTTGAGGACTTGGATGGCGTGCTCTGCGGCGGCTTCGCGCGCGGAACGATTGCCAGCATCGAAGGGCCGCCGAGTTCCGGACGCACCGCGCTGCTCGCGAGCGTGCTGGCCGAAGCCACGCAGCGCGGCTTTGCGGCGATTGTCGACGACGGCACGCTGTATCCGCCCGATTTGGAGCGCGCGGGCGTGCGACTCGACCGCGTGCTCGTCGCAAGCGCGCAGACGCCGCTCGAGATCTCGCGCTGCGCGGATATTTTGCTTCGGGCGCGCGCGTTTGGCGCCGTTGCGATGCCCGGCGCGCGCTTGCGCGCGACGGTGTGGTCGCGGCTGGGAGGGCTGGCGCAAAAGGCCGGCGCGGTGCTCTTCGCGCTCGACGTGCATGCGAGCACGGAACTTGCATATTTCGCATCGACGCGCGTGCGCTGCGCGATCGATCGGGTGGTGTGGTCCGGCGAGCCGGGCGTGCTCTGCGAACTGGCCGGCTACGACGTTTCGGCGCACGTGCTCAAAGCACGGCGCTCGGCCCCGGGCGCAACCGCGCGCTTACATATTGTTGATGAAAGGATCGCTCATGCTGCTCTGCGTGCACGTGCCTGCGTTTCGCCTCTCCGTCGCTCGCCCGAGTTGCAGCGAGCCGGCGGTGCTGGCCGATAAGCACGATCGCGGACGCGTGCTGGAATGCGATGCGGCGGCACACGCGCTCGGCGCGCGAAGCGGACAAACGGTTTTGCAAGCGCGCGCGGCAACGGGCGGAAGCGTGCGCGTCTACGTGCACGATCCGGCGCATTCCAAAGCGGTGTGGCACGATATGCTCGACGCGCTCGATGCGGTGACGCCGCTGGTCGACGATAGTGGTGAAGGTACGGCGTATTTGGATATGCGCGGCGTCGAGGGCGACGTTCCGGCGTGGATAGAACGCGCGCAGCGCGCGCTGGAGCGGTTCGATTTGCCGGTTCGCGTTGCGGCCGGTCCGAATAAATTCGTCGCGCGCGCATCGACGTACGCGAGCGGCGGACGCATCGAGCAGCTGCCGATCGAGGTGCTCGAGCTCGATCCGCGCACGATCGAACGGTTGCATCTGCTCGGGGTCACGCGGTTGGAAGAACTCGCGAAGCTGCCGCACGGGCCGTTCGTGCGCCGCTTC
Source organism: Vulcanimicrobiaceae bacterium (assembly GCA_036826275.1). GTDB lineage: Bacteria > Vulcanimicrobiota > Vulcanimicrobiia > Vulcanimicrobiales > Vulcanimicrobiaceae > DATGJX01. Next base: position 9,668 of record DAISWS010000065.1, on the reverse strand, counting down.
GGCAAAGAAGCCGCGGCATGGCACGATCGCGCGCGGGGCATCGATTCCACGCCGCTGCGGCCGCGCGCACACGAGGTTCAGATCGACGCCGCAGTCTACGGCGAGGGCAGCGCGGCGCAAGAAGAGCAGGTGTATTTCGCACTGCGCGTGCTGGCCGAACGCGTCTGCAGCGATCTGACGCGCGCCGGCAAAGGCGCCGCGCGCGTGCAGATGACGTTCGAGTGCGAAAACGGCGAGATTCAGACCGTGGACGTGGGATTCGCGCAAGCCACGGGCGACGCGCGTACGATGCTCGACGTCATGCGCGCGAAGCTCGAAGGGCTGACGTTCGGCTCGCCGATTACCGGATTGCGCCTGCAGGCGATGCAGCTCGAAGAGTGCGGCACCGCCGCGACGCTCTTCGGACAAAGCGATGCCGATCCGCAAGCGCTCGCCGTTGCCCTCGCGCGATTGCAGGCAGTGACCGCTTCACCGCCGCAGCGCGCACGCGTGCGCCGCTCGCCGCGCTTAGAAGCACGCTTTACGTACGATGGGTTCTCCCTACGTCATCGTGAGGTATCGAACGACCCCGAGCGAAGTCGAGGGGCAGACAGACGCCATGCGCCGCAACTGCGATTGCTGACCGTGCGGGAGATCGACGTGACGCTGCGTGGAAATCAGCCGCTTGCGGTCGATGCGCGTAAGGTGCTGGATTGCGCGGGGCCGTGGCGCGTGGACGACGGCTGGTTCGCGCTTGCGGAAACCGCGGACGACCCGTACGTCGTACGCGACGAATACGACGTGCTGCTCGACGACGGCATGCTGTGCCGCATTTACCGCCAGGGCGAGCGCTGGTATCTGCGCGGTGCGTATGATTGACGTCGAGGCGGGGACGCAGGCGTGCCGGCGTTTTCAAGACATCGCGTGGAACTGGCTGCAGAGCGGGGAGATTACGCGCACGGCGCACATGCTCTCGCCGCTCGAGGAATTAGCGGGCTTCAACTACGGCTTCATTTATCTGCTTGAGGTTATGGGGGACCCCGCGGGCTTTGCCCGTGGGGGGCGCGCAGCGCCAGCGGAGTGCCGGTTAAACGACCGGGGTCCCCACTTTGTTTACAAAGTGGGGTACTCGGAGCATCCGATGCGGCGCATACGCGAGCTGCAGCCGCAGTATACCTCGCGGTTGCGGCTGCGCGCGTGTTTCGTCGGCGATCCGCAGGCGGAGCGTTTCGCGCACCGTCGCTTTGCGAATTTGCGCGTCAAGAACGAACTCTTCTACGCGCATCCGCTCATCGAAGCGTACTTCCGTACCTCACGCGAGCGGATGCGCGAAAAGATTCGCGAGGTGCACGTCTGCTGCGGCCAATGTCCGCAACTCAATCCGCGTTTGGATTTGCGGATGCTGTGCGCATGGCTCGCGCGTTAGTGCGTAATGCGCCCGACCGTCATGTACTGCCGGGCTTTCGTCAGATCGTTTTGCAGTACCGGAAGCGTTCTGGATGCATACGCCCGCACATACTGATCGCTGCCGTTGCGGCCCTCGTATTTGTACAGCGCGATTGCGCTCTGGAGGCTCGTAATTTCATTCTGCATGTACGAGCGCGGGGGCGCCGGATGCGCGGCAATGTTTTGATGGGTCACAGTCGCGGGCTCGCCCTGCGGGGGCGCCGCTGCGTTACGGTCGACGTTGACCACTGCCGCTCGTGGAAACGGGATGTTTTCTTGGTTCGCCACTGATGCGAGCTGCGCTACGGCCGTGCCGGCGTCGCGGACGATCGTTCGCGCAAACATCCCCACGGACGCATTGCTGCTGTGGCGTTCGATATCGGCGGTCTTTATCGCCTTGGCGTTCGAAAGCATCGCTTGCTGCACGAATTGCCTGTCGATTGTCGTGGGGGAAGTTCCCTGGGCAAGAGCACCGAGCGGCAGTGTAGCCGTGAGTGAGCCCAGAGCCAGACCCGTGAGAACGTTGCGTATCTTCATAGCTTTTTGTCATCCCCGCTTTTCCGCGCGCCATCACCTGGCGCGCGGTCCATTGCTCTAATGTATGCGGAACTGCATGCCCATTCGAATTTCACATTCCTCGAGGGCGGCTCGCATCCGGAAGAACTCGTCGAAGCGGCGCACGCAGCCGGGCTCTCCGCGCTCGCGCTGACGGACTCCAACGGCCTGTACGGCGCGGTGCGCTTTGCCAAGGCGGCTGCCGAACGCAAGCTGCCCGCGATTACCGGCGCACAGCTGCACTTCGCAAGCGGTGAGCGGCTGGTTGCGCTCGTCGAAAACGAACGCGGATACACCAATCTGTGCGAACTGATTTCCAGCGGTCAATTGCGGGGCAGCAAAAATCAGCCGCGTTTGCTGCACGGCGATCTGGACGGAAAGACCGGCGGGATCATCGCGCTCTACGGCGAGCCGGATGCGGACGGACTGCGGCGTCTGCGCGAGCATTTCGAAGACCGCTTGTACGTCGAATTGCAGCATCATCTGCATGCGGACGATGCGCGGCGCTGCCGCCAACTGCTGGACCTTGCCGGACAGATGCAACTGCCGTACGTCGCGACCAACGGCGTGATGTACGCGTACCGCGAACACGCGCGGCTTGCGGACGTGCTGTTTTGCGTGAAGAACAAGACCACGCTCGCGCAAGCGCGTGAAGCTGCGCTGCTGCGGCCGAACGCCGAGTATTACGTCAAGACGCCGCGCATGATGGCGCAGATCTTTTCCGGGTATCCGCAAGCCATTCGCAACACGCTTGCGATCGCCGAGCGCTGCGCGTTCCGGCTGGATCGTTTGGCCGGACAGTTTCCGCTTTTTCCCGTGCCCGACGGGTATACGCGTCAAACATACCTGCGCGAGCTGGTCTATCGCGGTGCGGCGCAGCGCTACGGCATGCCCCTCGAGTCGAGCGTCGAGCGCCAATTGGAATACGAACTCGGCATGATCGCCAAGATGGATTTGGCGGGATACTTTCTCATCGTGTGGGATATCGTACGCGCGGCGAACGAGATGGGCGTGCTGTGCCAAGGGCGCGGATCCGCGGCGAACTCGGCCGTGTGTTACGCGCTCGGCATCACGGCGGTCGATCCGATCGGCATGAATCTGCTCTTCGAGCGCTTCATGTCGGAAGGGCGCGAAGAGATTCCCGACATCGACGTGGACTTCGCGCACCAAGACCGCGAAAAAGTCATTCAGTACGTGTACGACCGGTACGGCCGCACGCACGCGGCGATGGCGGCAGAAGTCGTGACGTATCACACGCGCTCGGCAATCCGCGACGTCGGCAAGGCCATCGGTCTCACCCTCGCGCAAGTCGATACGGTCGCGCGGGAATACGACGCCCGCGAATCGCTTGCCGGCGCTACCGGCGTGGAAGGCGGCGATACGCAGCACGATACGCCGCCCCCGCGCGGCGTACCGCACAAACCGCCGCTCGGCGAAGCGCACGCCTTCCACGGCTTCTACGATCGCGATTACGGCGACAACCCCGATCCGCACGTGCGTCCCGCGCTCGAGGGCGAGATCGGCGAGCGGCTCTTCGCGCTGTGCCGGCGCATCGACGGGTTTCCGCGCCACATGGGCATTCACTCGGGCGGCATGGTGATTACGCGCGATCCGCTCGTGCGCGTTGCTCCGGTGGAATGGGCGACGATGCGCGACCGCACGATCGTGCAGTGGGACAAAGACGACTTGCAAGACTTGGGCCTGATCAAAATCGATCTGCTCGGCCTGGGCATGCTCTCGTTATTGCGCGACGCATTTGTGTTGCACCGGCGTGCAAAGCCCGAAGAAGCCGCGTTCGCGCTGCATACGATACCGCAAGACGACGAAGCGACCTACGAGATGATTTCGAAGGCCGACACGATCGGCGTGTTCCAAATCGAAAGCCGCGCGCAGCAATCCATGCTGCCGCGCATGAAGCCCACGTGCTTTTACGACATCGTCATGCAAGTCGCGATCATCCGGCCGGGTCCGATTCAAGGGCAGATGATTCATCCGTTTCTGCGGCGGCGTTCCGGCCTGGAACCGGTCACCTATCCACATCCCAAACTCAAACCCGTGCTCGAACGCACGCTCGGCGTGCCGCTGTTTCAAGAGCAGGGCATGCGCATGGCGATCGAAGCGGCGGGATTCTCACCGTCCGAAGCGGACAAACTGCGGCGCGCGATGGGGCACAAGCGCTCGCGCGAGCGCATGCTCGAGATCTATCCGCGCCTGGTCGAGGGCATGGTGCAGAACGGCATCGACCGGCCCGCCGCCGAGCAGCTGTTTCACATGCTCGAAGGTTTTGCGGATTACGGATTTCCCGAGTCGCACGCTGCGAGCTTCGCGCTGCTGGCGTACGAGTCGGCGTATCTCAAGTGCCATCATCCGGCGGTGTTCGCCGCGGCGATTCTCAACGTGCAGCCGATGGGCTTTTATTCGACCGAAGTGCTGGTCAACGATGCGCGCCGACACGGCGTGCACGTCAAACCCATCACCGTCAATGCGAGCGAATATTGGAGTTTCGTCGATGAAGAAGGCGCGCTGCGTCTGGGCTTCCATTTGATTCGCGGCCTCGGCGAAGCGCAGCGCGAACGTCTACAAGCCGCCATTGAGCAAGGACCATTCGCGGACTTACTCGACTTTGCCAAGCGCACGCAGCTCGAAAAAGAAGCGATCGAGAATCTCGCGGTCGCGGGCGCATTCGCGCCGTGGTTTTCCTCCAGGCGCGAGGCGATGTGGGCGCTGCGCGGACTGGACGAGCGCGAGACGCGCGGCGAACTCGGACGCATGATGGATATCGAGGAACCGGCGGCGGCGTTCAAAGCGGTTTCCGCGCGCCGTGAAACGGCGTTCGATCTCTGGTCGACCGGCGTGACGCCCAAGGTGCAGCCGATCGCGCACGTGCGCCGGGAATTGGACGCGCGCGGAATCTTGCCGGCGGAAAAACTTGCCGCGATGCCGCGCAATCTCATCTGCAAAGTCGGCGGCATGGTCATCACGCGCCAGCGTCCGGGAACGGCGAAGGGCTTCGTGTTCTTGACGCTCGAGGACGAAACGGGCCTGGTCAACGTCATCGTCCGCCCGGACGTCTACGAAAAGTACCGCCGCACGATCCGGCAGTGCGATACGCTGATCGTCGAGGGACAACTGCAGAAAGAAGGCGGCTGCATCGATCTGCTCGCGCGCAAGGCATGGGCATTCAACATCAAAGACCTGACCGAAGGCGTACGCGCCCGCAATTTTCACTAATGAAATAGTGCAGGCCGGCTTTTTCGAGAATCGCTTTGCCCGCGCCCCAAAGCAGAAAGCGCGCAAACGTGCGCGCGGCTTGCGGATGCGGCGCGTCGTTCATCACGGCAAGTGCATATGCGATCCGGTGCGAAAGGTTCGTGTCCGCCGGCAACTCGACCGTTCGCAGGTCGCGTCCGGGAATCTCCGTTGAATAGAAGAAACCCGCGTCGACCTCGCCGCTCTCGACGCGCACCGCGAGATCTTCCTCGGGAAACGTTTCGGCTTTGCTCAGCACCGCGAGCGCTTTCGCGCGATCGCGGTAGTGTTTGCCGAGCAGCTGCAGCACGGTGATCGTCCGCCGTCCCTTCGGATCGAGCTGCGGATCCGTGCGGCCCACGCGTACCGACGGATCGGCGAGGACGTCGAGGATCGATACGTTGCCGGTTGCGGCGCGCTCGAACAGCGCGCGGTGCGGCGACTTCACCGAGTAAGCCACGAGCATGCGCGCGGAACCGAATACCGTGCAACTGCGCACGAGGTGTTGCCGCTGGAGCGGCGCGATCAGCGCCGGATCCGCGCTGATAAAGATGTCGGGCGTTCGCAGCCCCGCCGAAATGAGGTTTGCGAGTGCGCGGCTGCCCTTTGCTTCGCCGGCTAGGCGCACTGCGAACTGCTCGCGCAGAGCGGTTTTGACGGGTCCCTCCATCGTCGCGACCAGCGAGCCGGCATACAGGACGGAGACGGTTTGCTCGGGGGCGGCGCCGCTGAAAATGGGTAGGAGTGCAAGCATCGCCGCGGCCGCCAGGGCGCCTCTTTTCATGGCCCCGCTATCCGCGATGAGAACACGCGTTCCCTAGCGAAGGAGCCACACGACCAAAGGAGAGGAGCCACTTGACGCACACGCCGCACGCACAAGAGATTCACGAGACCGGTACGCAGCCCCCCGAACAACGCGACGCGAACATGACGCGCACGCTGGTTTGGATTGGCGTGGCGGGTCTTTCGGCGGCGCTTGCGTTCACCGTGGTGCGCGCGCTGCTTTCCCGTCAGCCGGCAGATCCGACCAGTCAGCGCATCCAGCAACTCATCGACGAGGCGAATCAGCTCCTGAAAACGCTTGACGATCAACGACACAGCGGCTAGTTCGGGAAGACCCCTGCGCGTGGGCGCGGAGGTCGAACTCGGATTCACGGATTTACTTGCAAATGGACAGGCCGTCGGGCGTACCGGCGGCATGGTCATTTTTTGCTTCGGTCCGTTGCCGCTCGAACGCGCGCGCATTCGCATTACCGCGGTCAAGCCGAAGTACGCGGTGGGCGAAATGCTGCAGCTTACGTCCGGCTCGCGTTTTCGCGCGCAGCCGTTCTGCCCGGTGTTCGGCACGTGCGGCGGCTGCCAGGTACAGCATCTCTCGTATCCCGCGCAACTCGGCTGGAAGCGCGACGTTGTGAAGAACGCGCTGCAGCGCATCGGGGGCTTTGGCGAGGTGGCCGTGCGCGATCCGTCGGGCATGATCAATCCGCGGGCTTACCGCAACAAGATGTCGCTCGTCGTCGAGCACGGCGCCGGTTTGCCGAAGCTCGGCTTCTATCAACAGCGCTCGCACGATCTCGTGCCGATCGCGGGCTGCCCCATCGTAATGCCGCAGCTGAATATGCACATCATGCGGCTGAACGAGGCGATCGCGCAGCCGTCGATGACGGCAGCCTTCGCCGACACGCGGCACATCGTTGCGCGCACGGCAAAAGCTACCGACCAGACGGTTATCACGTTTACCACCGAACAGCCGTCGTCCGCGCTCGCCGCCGTTGCGCCCGCACTCATGCGCATGCTGCCCGGCGCGGTCGGCATCACCAATTCGTACGACCTCTCGAGCCAAAACGCGATCATCGGGCGCAAGCACATCTTGCTGCACGGGATCGCGCAGATCGAAGAGCTGATCGCGGGCGTACGCTATCGCGTTTCGCCCGGGTCGTTCTTTCAAGTGAACGTGGAAATCGTCGGGCGTATCTTCGAGTTCATGAATCCGGGCTTGCAGGTTCCGCGTAAAATCGTCGATTTGTATTGCGGCACCGGCACGTTCTCGCTCTATTTCGCAAAACTCGGCAGCGAAGTGCTCGGCGTCGAGGAGAATCCGCAAGCCATCGAAGAAGCCAACGAAAATGCCGCGCTGAACGCTCTCAAAGGCTCGGTGCGCTTCGTGTGCAGCCGCGTCGAAGATGCGGTTCGGCATGGCGAGGTGCGCGAGCGCCTGCGCGACGCGCAAATCGTCTTTTTGGACCCGCCGCGCAAAGGCAGCGACGAAGTGACGTTGGGCGCGGTTGCGGACTCCGGCGTTCCGAACATCTGGTATCTTTCGTGCGACCCCTCGACGCTGGCCCGGGATTTGAAGTTCCTGGCGGCCAAGGGATACCGCCTCGGCGTCGTGCAGCCGTTCGACATGTTCCCGCAAACCGGGCATATCGAGACGCTCGTGACGCTCTACCGCGAGAGCGCCGCGCAGCAGCGCCTCGTCGAAGAAGCCTTCAAGGACGCACCGGTGCCGCAGTGGCCCGCCGATGAGTTCACGATGTTGAAAAGAGAGAATCAGGAGTACCCGGACTTTGTCATCAGAGAAGATTGACGTTCGATACGTTGCCAAGCTCGCGCGAATCGCGCTGACCGAAGAAGAGGTCGCGCGCTTCGGCACGCAGCTCGGAAATCTGCTCGAACACGTAAACGTGCTTTCCGAACTGGATACCGCGTCCGTTCCGGCGACCGCACAAGTGGTCGAGTCGCGCAACGTGGAGCGGGACGATGTTCCGGGTGCGTGTTTGGATCGCGAGACGGTTTTATCGATGGCGCCGCAGCGCCAAGGCGCGTTCTTCCGCGTGCCGCGTATCATCGCGGAAGAAGGGTAGCGGCCGTGGACGTCGTTCGGATGACCGCTGCGCAAACGGCAAACGCGGTCAACAAGGGAGAACTCT
>DAISWS010000065.1:0-1499 GCA_036826275.1 Vulcanimicrobiaceae bacterium | reverse complement strand
GAGGTGACGGACGCCGTGCTCGCGCACGTCGATGCGGTCGACGATCGCGTCGGCGCATATTTGACGCGGCTGCACGACGTCGCGCGCGCGCATGCGCGCCGCGTCGACGAGCGCGTTCGCAAGGGCGAACAACTTCCGCTCGCGGGCGTCCCGGTTGCCGTCAAGGACAACATGTGCCTCGAAGGCACGCGTACGACCGCAGGATCGAAGATTCTGGAGCATTGGATTGCGCCATACACCGGCACGGCCGTGCAGCGCATGCTCGACGCGGGCGGCATTCCCATCGGCAAAGCCAACATGGACGAGTTCGCCATGGGCAGTTCGTGCGAAAACAGCGCGCTCGGCATCACGCGCAATCCGTACGATCTGTCGCGCGTGCCCGGCGGCAGTTCCGGCGGCAGCGTCGCGGCGGTTGCGGCGTACGAAGCGGTAATCGGCATGGGCAGCGACACCGGCGGATCGATTCGCGAGCCAGCTGCGTTTTGCAACGCGGTCGGCTTCAAACCGACGTACGGCCGCGTTTCGCGCTACGGTTTGATTGCGTTTGCGTCGAGCCTGGATCAGATCGGCCCGCTCACGCGTACGGTTGAAGACGCGGCGCTCGCGTATGAAGCGATGGCCGGATGGGATCGCATGGATTCCACGAGCATCGACCGTCCGGTCGAAAAAGCGAGCGCCGCGCTGCGCGGCGATCTCAAAGGCTTGCGGATCGGCATCGTCAAGCAGTTCGTCACCGAAAAGCTCGGCCCCCAGATTCACGCGCTCTACCAGCAGAGCTATGCGGAACTGGAGAACTTGGGCGCGACGCTGGTCGAGGTGGAACTGCCGACCGCGGACTACGGATTAGCCACGTACTACTTAATTGCGCCGGCCGAATGCAGCAGCAATCTCGCGCGCTTCGACGGCGTGCGCTACGGCTTGCGCGTTGACGGCGCGGACGTGGGCGCGATGTACGAAGCGACGCGCTCCGCCGGTTTCGGTCCGGAGGTCAAGCGGCGCATTCTCATCGGAACGTATGCGCTTTCCAGCGGCTACTACGACGCGTACTACGTGAAGGCGCAAAAGGCGCGCACCATGTTTGCGAACGACTTCAAGCGCGCGTTCGAGAAGTGCGATCTCATCGCATCGCCTGCGGCGAGTTCCCCGGCATTCCAATTCAACGCAAAGAGCGATCCGTACAGCATGTACATGATGGACTACTACACGATTCCGATGTCGCTCGCGGGTTTGCCCGCGCTTTCGGTTCCATGCGGCTGGATTACGCCCGAAGGCCCATCGACAGGCTCGGGACAGGCTCGTCCGATGCCGATGGGCTTGCAACTCGCGGCGCCGCTGTTCGAAGAAGTGCGGCTGCTCGCAGCTGCCCATGCGTACGAACAGGGCACGAAGCACGCGGCAAAATACGACGCGATGGTGGTGCCGGCATGAGTACCGTTGCGCAGGTTAAGTATCAAGCCGTTATCGGGATCGAGTGCCACGTCGAACTCAAGACGAAGACG
>DAISWS010000064.1:0-14872 GCA_036826275.1 Vulcanimicrobiaceae bacterium | reverse complement strand
CATCGTGAGGTATCGAACGACCCCGAGCGTAGTCGAGGGGTACATCACTAGAATTTAACGAGGTTGTCCCAAATGGCGAAGCGCTGTGAAGTCTGCAACAAAGGTCCGATGGCCGGCAATAACGTCAGCCACGCGATGAACAAGACCAAGCGCCGCTGGCTGCCCAATCTGCAGTCGGTGAAGATTAACGATCGCGGCACGGCGCGTACCGCACGCGTCTGCACGGCGTGCCTGCGCGCGAAGAAAGTCACGCGCGCCATCTAACGCAAGCCTACGCTACCAGCGGACGGTGGCCCGAATGGGCCGCCGTTTTTGTTTGCCGTCAAAGCGGGCATGACTGCGTCATGGAAAAGCAACCGAACGAACACGGCCTCTTCGAAGACGACGATCTGGACGAGGCAATCGCCAACGTCGACGACACCGGCATGGTGAAATCCATGCAGCAGATCCGTGAGGGCGAGGAAGCCGAACACATGCCGGAAGAGCAGCCGGACGACGACACGCCGTAAGTCTCGTTTTACGCGTGTGCCCGCAATTGTGAGAGCTGGAAATTCGTGCGCGAAATATCTTGCGGTTCGAGCGTGATCAGAAACTCGAGCCGGACGTGCGATGCGTCGATGGTCTTGAGCAGCACCGCGCATAGCACCGGACCGCGCTTGGAGGGCGCGAAGGAAAGCGTGAGCAGGCCGCCCGCCATCATGAAACTGCGCGACGGCCCGTTGCCGGTGTTGATTTCCGCGAGATAGTCGCGCAACTCGAACAGTTCCCACAGTCCGATGGGCATCTCGAATGCCGCGTTTACCGGCTGCGCTTGCGCGCTCACGCGGCAGTGCATGAGATCGAGGTCCGCCGGCTCGACGGTATCCGGATGCTCGTAGCCGAGCACTTCAATCGCCAGGCGAGGCTGCCGCTCTGCGGCGCCGATGGAAATTTCGAGCGGTTGGAACATCAGCCGTAGATGATCTTGTGCTTCGGCGGCGCGAATTTCAAACGCGGTCCGTCGTAAGCGGTCGCCTTGATCGCCTCACTCTCCACCATCGAGCGCTCGCAGAACCGCATCGTGCGGTCGTCGTCCACTTGGTAGCCGAGCGGGCGCCACTTCTCGAGCGCGGCGACGGGATCGACCGTTGCGCCTCCGTACGCCGTCGTATTCGCAACGGAACGCGCGCACAGCGTCGTGGCGAGCAGGGTCGCCGCGAACGGCGATGCGCCGAGCGCCATGAAGACGCCGACGCCGCCCGCAAACACATCGCCAACGCCGTGCGCCGGAAACGTGGGGTAGTACGGCGCGCCGATGCGGTGATAGCTGTAGCCGTTGGTAAAGAGCGTCTTGATGCGGTGCTTCTCGGCATCGCGCTCGTACGAGGTGATGATCACCGCTTGGGCACCGAGATCGAACATGCCGTTCAAAAACGAATGCTCCGAGATATCCTGATCGCCGCCTGCGCCCAGCAGCACTTCGGCTTCGAAACGGTTGGGCGTGACGATCTGCGCGAGCGGCATCAGCTGATCGCGAATCGCGCGGGCGGTTTCGGGCGAAACGTACAAGCCTTTTTGGTAATCGCCGATCACCGGATCCAGCAACACCACGCCTTTATAGTCCGTGAGCTGGGTTGCGATGATGTCGATCAGATTCGGCCGCGGCACGTACCCGATGATCAGCACCGCAGGCTGTTGGCTTATCAGAAATGCAACGTCTTTGCGGAAGACCTGCGGATCGGCAACCCAATTGGAACGGCCCGAGAAGCCGCCGTGCGCGCTCGCATAGGTCGTCGGCGCGCAAATCGTGCGCGCGCCCAGCGCGTTTGCCACGGCAAAGACGGCTTGATTGCCGATAAAACCCATGCCGACCGTGTTCTGAATCGAACCGATCAGCGGATAGCTTTGAACGTCGTCCCGGTTCACTTCAGATGATCCCATCCCGTGGATTCGAGCGGTTCTTCGCGCCCGGCTTTATTCGCGTAGAGCCCGCTTCCCTCGCGAAACCGGCCGGCCGCGAGCAGCGGACGCCCAAAGCGCTTTTCGAAACGCGAGCTCAGATAGCCGAAACTGCGGGCGTCCACGGCAACCAGCAGTTCGTAGTCTTCACCGCCCGCGAGCGCGTACGCCTGCGGATCTTCTCCGCGCCGGGCGGCCATCGCAGCGGCGCAGGGCGCAACCGGCACGTCGTCGATCACCGCGGCGCACGACGAACGCGCGCAGATGCGGGCAAGGTCGGTCGAAAGCCCGTCGGAGACGTCCATCATTGCGTGAACGCGCTCGCTGGCCGCAAGAAAACGCCCCTCGCTCACACGCGGGTGCGGACGGCGGTGCGCTTGCAGCGCTTGCTCGCGTAAGTCGGGCGGCAGCACGTTTACGTTATCGGCAAGATGCAGGCCGGCGCGGCTCGCACCGACCGGACCGGTAACCGCCGCTACGTCGCCGGGCCGCGCGCCGGCCCGCCCTTTGACGTTGGACGCACGTACTTCGCCGATCGCCGTGATGGAAACAAACCAGCGGTCCGAGCGCGTGATATCGCCGCCTGCAATCGCACAGCGGTATTCCGATGCGAGCGCAAGCATCCCACGATACAGCTCGAGTACCTGCGCCGCATCGCCGGCGCCCGGTACGCCCAGGCTCACCGTCGCAAGGACCGGACGCGAGCCCATTGCGGCGAGATCGCTCAAATTGCTCGCCATCGCGCGCCAGCCCGCATCTTCCAAAGTCATCGTATCGAGACGGAAATGCACGCCTTCGACGAGCGCGTCCGTCGTAATAACGCTGCGGTTGGAGCGCGACGGCTGCCAGAGCGCCGCGTCGTCGCCGATACCGTTGAGGATTTTTCGCGCACCACGCTGCGCGCCGATGAGTTCGCGCAGTTGCGCGATTAGGTCGTCTTCGCGCAAAATTCGGCCGTCGTGGCGCCGGCGTCCGGCGTGTCGAAGATCGCCGAACCGATCACGAGCACGTCCGCGCCTGCGGCCGCAATCTTGGCCGCGTTATCCAGCGTGATGCCGCCGTCGACTTCGACTTCGCATGCGACGCCGGCCCGCCGCACGAGCGCTTTGGCTTGCGCGATCTTCTCGAGCGATTTCGGAATGAATTTCTGCCCGCCGAATCCCGGATTCACGCTCATCACCAGGATGAGGTCGACGTCGTCAATCAGATCTTCGAGCATCGCGACGGGCGTTTGCGGGCAGATCGAGATGCCGGCCTTGGCGCCGAGCGAGCGAACGTGCGTGAGCAGGCGTTGGGCATGCGAGGTGGCTTCCAGATGAAACGTGATGATATCCGCTCCCGCCTCGCGGAATCGATCGACGTACCGCTCCGGCTCCACGATCATCAAGTGACAATCGAAGGCGAGCTTCGTGTGTTTGCGCAGATCGCCGATGACTTTCGGCCCCCACGTGATGTTCGGTACGAAGCGGCCGTCCATGACGTCCAGATGCACGTACGATGCACCCGCCCGCTCGACGGCGTGAAGTTCTTCGACGATGCGTCCGAAATCGGCGGACAGGATCGACGGCGCGATTTTGACGCGCGCGCCGTTACCGCGCATGCGTTCCTTTTGCTTGCGGCTTGCCGTACGCGTTTTCCGGCTCCTGGCCGACTTTCGTTTCGCCGAGCAGCGTTCCGTTCACGAAGAAGTAGATCGCCGACGTGCCGATGGTCGTCACGTTGAAATCGAACTTCTCGCCGGGCTCGCCGTAGCCGTTGAAGAGATCGTAGCTCCCGGTTGCATCGCTCACCGAAAAGCGCACGTGCAGCGCTTGATTTTGTCCGGGCTCCGCCGGCGGAACGGCCGCCAACACGTGCGTTTGATGAATGATGCGCCCGGATTCGTGCGGGCCCGCGCTCACGTCGAGTGAGACGACGTCGTACGGACCGATGGTCGAGCCCGCGCCGGGCCGTTGCAACACCACCTCGCCGTGCGCGGGTCCGTTCGGTCCGAGCGGCGTCCACACGATCTGTCCCAGGCGGATATGCTCGCGCGCAGCCAAACCGCGCGCCTCGTCGACCGTCATTCCTTCGAAATCCGGTACTTTTACCGACGTTATGCCGCCTTTGCTCACGAGCAGTGACACGGCGGTGCCTTCGGCGACGCTCACCAGCGGTTCGGGATATTGCGATATGACGTGGTCCGGCGGAACGTCGTCGTTGCGAACGTACGTCGTCTTGGCGAGCTGCAAGCGCGAGTGCGAAAGATCGAGGCTCGCATCGCGCAGCGACTGGTAGCGCACGTCGGGCATCAGCATCGTCTGCACACCGTCGCTCACGACCAGCGAGATCTGCCGGCCCGCGCGCACGTGCATGCCCGCGGCCGGTTCCTGATTCATCACGACCCCTTTGGGATATTGATTGCTCGGCGCGTGTCCGACGACCGTCGCTTTGAGCTTCGCGCGCATGATGTCGTTGGTCGCGTCCGGCAGCGCCATGCCGACGTACGACGCCACCGTAACCGTATTTGGCCCCGGCAGCAAAAACTCTTGAACCGAATGGCCGAACCACACCAGCACGCCGACGAACGCGGCGAAGACCAGTGGAAAGACCCATTCGCGCGGCACGTACCGCTCGATGAACGGCGGAATCGTCGAGCCTTCGTCGTGGCGGTACTCGCTTCTGCGGATGCGCTCGTCAGAGGTCATCTACGCGAGCGCCTCGAGCGCCGCTTCGCTCACCTCGAGATTCGAAAAGACGCGTTGTACGTCTTCGTGTTCGTCGAGCGCCTCCAAGAAGCCGAGCGCGGCCGAGAGATCCTCGCCCTGCGGTGAAGCTTTTTGCTTCGCGCGAACGCCGAGATAGAATTCGGAAATTTTTACTCCCGCCGATGCAAGCGCATCGCGCACGCTGGTCAGCGAAGCCGGTTCGGTGTACACCTCCGTGTGCTCGCCGTATTCGAGATCGACGACGCCGTCGACGAGCGCCGCTTCGGTCATCGCGTCCTCCGAACGGCCCGCCGGATCGACGACGACGATGCCGACCGGATCGAACATCCACGCAACGCTGCCGGACTCACCCATCGTGCCGCCGTGCTTGCTGAAAAGAAAGCGCAGCTCGCCCGCGGTGCGATTGCGGTTGTCGGTCGCCGCATCGGCGACCACGGCGACGCCGCCGGGGCCGTAGCCCTCGTAGCGGATCTCCTCGATCTCCTTTTCGCCGGTGCCCCCAGCACCGCGCGCGATGGCGCGCTTGATGTTATCGTGCGGCATGTTGTTCTCGCGGGCTTTTTCGACGGCCATCTTCAAGCGGTAGTTCGCTTCCGGATCGGGCGAGCCGGATCGCGCCGCGAGAATGATTTCCTTGCTGAGCTTGGTGAACAAGGCGCCGCGCTGAGCGTCGACCTTGCCCTTGCGCAGTTTGATGTTGTGCCACTTGGAATGACCGGACATAGAGCAGGGGGGTTCGCCGCCGCCCGCCCCTCATCCTGAGGGAGGCCTAAATCCAGTGACTGCCCAGCCACATGCGTGCGTCCCACTGATTCCACGGGATGGGCACGCCCGCGAGCATCGGATAGAACCACACGAACGCGAGCACGACCGCGGCGACGTAGGCGCCGACGGCAACGCGCGTAAACCGTCGCGCCTCCAGACCGCCGAAGTCCCAATTCCACAAACGCTGCAAAATGATGACGTTGCAGAGCACGATAATCGGAATGTCGACGTAGAAGTGATACGCAAACGTGATGCGGGGCGAGCGCGCCCATGGCAGCCACTGCAGCAAATACGCCAGAACGAGCAGCGCGTAGCCCTTGTTCTTCTCCAGATACGCCAGAATTGCCACGAGCGGTACGCACAGCAGTCCGAGCCATAAGATGATCGGATTCGGCAGCGAGGTAATCTCCGCGACGCAGCACGCATTCGGATTGTTCGTATTCACGCCCGTGCGCAGATCTTTCCAATAGTAGGCGATCGGCCGCAGATCGAGCGGCCACTGCCACCACTCCGATGAATACGGATGCGTGGCCACGAGTTTGTCGTGATACTCGAACATCGTGTATTGCCGGTACACCAGTTCGCCGACGTTAGCCGCCCCGGTGTCGCCCGGCGGCTGCACGTGGCGTACCAGCTCGGGAATCCACGCGCACACGTACACCGACATACTGACGAACACAATCGTTGCGAGCGCAACGTCCAGGCGGAAACCGTATGGATTTCCCCAACGTTTTGCACGGCCTTCCGCCCACAAGCGCTGCAGCCACACGAACGCGATGACGATAAACGACACGCCGTACGCCATGACGCCGTACCATTTGCTGGCAACCAGCGCGCCGAGCAGCACGGTAAAGACGATCAGCCACGTCGTTGCATGCTTGCCGTTTTCCGTTTCGCCGTCATCGTCGCTAAGCGTTCCGTCCGGACTGTACGTCGCGCTGCCTTCGGGCGTGGCATAGCTGACCGTGCCGTCGCGACGGTACGTGATTGAGGCCTGCGCTTCGCGTATCGTCAGATCTTTTTTGAACGGACGATTGTACGGCGTTTCGATTTCCTGGTCCCCGTGGCGCAGAATGCGCGTGCCGTCCGCGTAACTCACGAACTCGCCGTGCGGCGGAAACAGACGCGGTACTACGACCAGGCGCATCAGCAGATACCAGCCCGAAGCGAAATACGCGCTGGTGACGGCGAACGACACGGGATTGATCCAGTCCGGCAACGGCGTCGTACCCGGCGGATTCCCGAAGCGCACGGCAAGGAAGCCCGAAATGCAGCCCAGCACGATCGCACCAACGAGTGAAACGCCGGAACGCAGCATCGTCCGGGGCTCGTGGCGCCGCACCGTCGCTTGCGACGCGATCCAGAAGCGGTAGAACGCGTACAGCGCACCCAGCGAAAAGACGACGACGATGCCTTCGGGCGTCGCGATACGCGACTGCACGAAGTGCATGCCGTCCGCGGTAAGCATGATCGCGGCGAACGAGGCAAACAGCTTCGAGCGCGTAAGGCGCTTGGCAAAGGCGTAGATCACGACGACGGCAATCGCGCCGAACACGACGTCCAGAAAACGCCAGCCCGCCGGATTGTCGCCATGCGGCAAGCCGCCGAAGAGCATCGTGGACAGCGTGATGATCAGTTTGGTCAGCGGCGGGTGCGTGTTTTCGTAAATGTATTTTCCGCTCAGGTACTCTTCAGCCGCGCGTGCGAAATAAATCTCATCGAAAATCTTTTCGTTCGGCAGCCAATAGTTCACGTACGAAACGACGAACGAAATGACGCCGAAGGATCCGGCGAGCAGATAATCCAGCGGCCACACCATCGAGGCCAGGCCCTCGCGCGGATTGAACCACGGCCGCACGTTCGCAAAAGCCGCAAAGAAGGGCGCGGTGGTTTTCGCCGGCGCCGGCGCGGGCGCGCTCGCGGTTTCGTTGTCGGTCCCCAAGAACAGATACCCCAGCGCGAAAAAGACCGCGACGTTGAGCAGCGAGAGCGGGTGCGTCACGGCCGGCCACAGGTCCATCGTATTGACGCCCGGCTGCGGATTCGAAGCGGCGTGCAGATACTGCAGCGTGTACAGCAAATTCACGAACAGCGTCGCAGAGAATGCAACCGCCGCCCAGAGATACCGTCTTGCAAACGGAATGCACGCGATCGTCAGCGTGACGCCGTCGTAAATGTACCGCTCGTGCATGCGCGTTGCCAGCATAAAAAACGCAAGGGTGAGCAGTGCCGCGGATTCGAGCAGCGCCTGAGCGGTTTTCGCCTGCCAATACCGCACGAGCGTGAGAATGACGGCCGCGAGCACCAGCACGATGCCCCAAATATATTGCGGCACAAACAGGATCGTTTGCGAGTCGCGGTCCCAGAAGCCGTGCAGTATCGACCAAAGATTGAACGCGTTGACCGAGTTGACCGCATACACGCCCGACGCGTACGTGTATTTGGCGAGCAAGAAGCCGTACACCGCGATCGGGTTGGCACTCGGGTGGAACGGCACGGTCAGCAAAAATGCGAAGATTAGTGCCGCAACGATGCCGGCTGCGGTACCGGCGACGCGTGCCTGACGACGCTCCTTGTTCACGAACGCGAAGACGACGAACAGCGGAATGAGCACGGCAGCCTGCGGCTTGATCAGCAGCGAGTAGCACAGCGCAACCCACGCGACGGCGATCGGCACGACGGGCGATGGAGCATCGTCTGACTTGAGCAGCAGATAGATGCCTAGGAGCACGAAACCCGCAGGAATCGAATCGACCTGACCGTACGCCGCTGAAACGAAAATCGTCGACGGGTTGAGTACGAACAACGCTGCCGCGCCGAGCGCCCAGCGCTCACCCGCGAAGCGCCGCACGATCGCGTATATCAACGCACCGTCGACGAGATCCATCAGAATGGCCGGCAGTTTGACGAGATCGGCGAACAGCGCATAGTTGCCGTGCGGCGCGAGCAGCGCATACACGTGGCCCACGAGCCACAAAACGTAAAAGTAGCCCGGCGGATAATCCGCGAAGCTCGTGGACGTGTAGAACTGCGAGAGCGGATGTTGGATGAGCGTCGTGGCCCAAGCTTCGAACGTGCCGATGTCCGTGCTGAAGCCCTGGTTGCCGATGAACAGCAGCCGGATCACGAAACCCGCTGCGATGATTAGGCCGAGCCACAGGCCCACGGCGAGCGTAGGTTCTTGCGCGCAGACCGCGTTCCGCAGCTCCGCTTTACTCGTATTCACGCTATTTCGTCATCCTGCGGCGAGTTGTAACGAACTCAACAAAAAATCGCGAACGCTCGCCACCGGATGGCGTTCGACGACGCCCAAATGTTCGGCAATCGCCGTATTGGCCGCCTCTCTGGCGCCGAGTTCGTCGAGCGCTTCGACGACCCCGGTCACCGTCTGAGCGTCCAACGTGCCCCCTTGCGCGTATGCCCGGGCAATCCGTTCGCGCGCCCGGGACTCCCGTTGTCCCAGTGCCCACACGACCGGGAACGTCCATTTCCGGCGCGCGATGTCGTTGCCCGTCACCTTACCGGTTGCGTCGAGCGTGCCCCAGATGCCGAGCACGTCGTCACGAATTTGAAAGGCCAAACCGTACGCGCGTCCCAGTTCGCGGTAGCGCAGCACACTCTGATCGTCGCACGGCGCACAGAGCGCGCCCAGCTCCGAGGATGCGCCGAAGAGGGCTGCCGTTTTCGCGCCAATCATGCGGTGGTATTGCGGCAAGTCGACGGAGGTCGCGCGTTCGAACGCAAGATCGAGCGACTGTCCGTCACACATCGTGGCGTGCGCTTCATGAAGCGCGCGGACCATGCGAAGCACGCGTTCGCCGGCATGGCGGTGCGTGGCATTCATCAGCACGAGAAAACTCAGCGCGCACAGCGCGTCGCCGGCATTGAGCGCTTGCGGAATTCCGTACACGGACCAGAGCGTGCGCCGTCCGTGGCGCAATTCGTCGCCGTCCTCGATGTCGTCGTGCACCAGCGAGTAATTGTGCAGAATCTCGATCGCCGCGGCCGCATCGAGCGCGTCTTCCGGCGGCGCGCCTTCTGCTTCGGCAACGCACAAGAGCAGCCGCGGACGCAAGCGTTTGCCGCGCCGCGCCGGGCCGTACTCGCGGTAGCCAAAGTGATAGCACAGCATATCCGCGACCTGCTCGGATCCCCGGTAGGCCTGTATCAAGTCCTCGAGATGGACTTCAAAACGTTCCTTTTGTTCAATCACAGCTGTGCCGGGAGCGAGCGAATCGCCCGCATCACCTCGTCCGTGAAATTCGCCATGTCTTCGCGGCTCGCTTTCCGGTCCGTGGGCAAACTTAACGGACGGCCGAAATAGACGCGAATCTGCTGTAGCCGCCTGGCGCCGCCGGTGCCGTCCAGGCGGGCCGGAACGACCGGCGCCTTGCCCAGCGAGGCAAGCAGCGCGACGCCGCCGCGCGCCTGATTGGTGCCCGTTAAATTCCGCGTCCCTTCAGGGAAGATGCCGATGACGCCGCCCGCGCGCAAGACCTCGACGGAGCGCTTGATCGCTGCGGTTGCCGGTCCCTCGCGGTCCACCGGATAGGCTCCGACCGCGCGAATTGCCGGCCCGAGCACCGGAATAGCGAAGAGCTGCTGCTTGGCCATGTAGGAAATGCGCCGCGGGCTTGCTGCGCCGAGCACCGGCGGATCCAAATACGAAACGTGATTGCACGCAACGATCAGCGGCCCGGACGCCGGCACGTTTTCTGCGCCGTAGACGCGCATGCGCCACATCGTCCCGAACATTCCGCGGAACGTGTACCTGGCGAGATCGTACAGAAACGCGTTCATATTTTACGCGTTATTGCCGACACGAGCGCTCCTCGAGGGCGCCGCCAGAGCGACGATCTCTTCCACCACCTGGCCGACCGTCAACGTGCTCGAATCGATCACCGACGCATCGGCGGCTTTGCGAAGCGGCGATACGGCGCGCGTTTCGTCCAAGCGATCGCGTTCCTCGATCTCTTTGGTCAGTTCGTGCGTGCTGACGTCGACGCCGGCTTCTTCGAGCTGCGCTCGCCTGCGAGCGACGCGTGCTTGCACGGAAGCCGTCAGGAAAATTTTCACGTCCGCACGGGGCAAGACCACCGTGCCGATGTCGCGCCCGGCCATGACGACCGAACCCGATTGCGCTATCCGCCGCTGTTCGTTGACCATCGCCTCACGCACGCGTGCATGTGCCGCGATGGTCGATACGACGGAGGTGACTTCGGAGGACTCCAAATCGCTTTGCGTGAGTTCGCGCTCGCCGGCGTAGATGCGAAAACCCAACGGCGCGGCCGCATCGAGCGTCACGCGAATGCGGTGCTGTACGCAGAGCCGCACCAGTGCGTTCTCGTTGTCGAGATCCGTTTGCGTATGCAGTGCCGCGTATGCAAGCGCGCGATACATCGCACCCGTATCCAAATACAGGACGCTCAGGCGCTCCGCGACGCGGCGCGCCACAGTCGTTTTTCCGGACGCCGCCGGCCCGTCGATGGCAATCTGCAAGTGCGAAGTCATGGTACGGAGGGCCTCTTTTTGCGCCCGTGAACAGTTGCCTTTGTGGCAAAAGGCTCGAAAGCGCGATCCGTCTACTTCTGCTCGGGGTGCGGCTTTGAATCGCCGCGCTGGCTCGGCCGCTGTCCGCAGTGCGACGCGTGGAACTCATTCGACGAGCGGCCGATGCGCGTCGTGGCGTCGCGTGCCTCGGCGGCGGCTCCGCTCCGTGCCGATGCCGGTCCCGTCATGCTCGGCGAGGTCGATGAAGCGCGCGTCGAGCGCACGCGCACCGGTTTGCACGAATTCGATGCGGTTCTGGGCGGCGGGATCGTTCCGGGAAGTCTCACGCTCGTCGGCGGACCGCCCGGCGCCGGCAAATCGACGCTGCTGCTCCAAATCGCGGCGCGTCTACCGGGAACCGTGATGTATCTGTGCGGAGAGGAATCGGCGGCGCAAGTAAAACTGCGCGCGCAGCGTCTTTTCGAGCGCGGCGGCGTCGACCGCGTCGTGCTGTTCCCGGAAACGAATCTGCGCATCGTGCTCGATCACGCCGAAAAGCACGCGCCCGGCGTGCTCGTCGTCGATTCGATTCAAACGGTGTGGCTTCCGGAATCGGAATCGTATGCGGGAAGCGTCACGCAGGTGCGGGACTGCACGCAAGCGCTGATGGAGTTTTCCAAACGCACCGGCTGCGCGACGTTTATCGTCGGACACGTCACCAAGGAAGGCGCCATCGCCGGTCCGCGCCTGCTCGAACACCTCGTCGACACCGTGCTGTATTTCGAAGGCGAAGCGAGCGGCGATTACCGCATCTTGCGCGCCTATAAAAACCGCTTCGGCAGCGTCGACGAGATCTGCGTATTTGCGATGCACGGCGACGGGCTGCACGAGGTGAGCAATCCGTCGGAAGTGTTCTTGTCCGGATCGCTTGCCGACGGCCGCGTGCGCACCGGCTCGTGCGTCGTCGCAAGCATCGTCGGCTCGCGCCCAGTTCTGGTTGAAGTACAAGCACTCGTAGGCGAAAGCAGTTACGGTACGCCGCGCCGGCTTGCGAACAACGTCGATCAGGCGCGCCTCGCGATGATCATCGCGGTGCTCGAGCGCCGCGCCGGCTTGCAACTCGGCCAGCACGACGTGTATGCATCCGTCGCGGGCGGCCTGCGCGTTCAAGAGCCGGCCGCCGATCTCGGCATCGCGCTCGCCATTGCGTCGTCGTTTCGAAACCGCCCGCTCGCTGCGGATGCCGCGGCGTTCGGCGAGCTCGGGCTCTCCGGCGAAATCCGCGCCGTGAACGCCGCCGCGCGGCGCGTTGCCGAAGCGAACAAACTCGGATATCGCACGCTCTACACGCCGCAGAACTGCACGGACATCGCGCAAGCAATCGAAAACGCATGCTCTTAGAATGCGTTCCGAACATCTCCGAAGGACGCGATAGCGAAACGATCGATCGGTGCGTGCAAGCCGTGACGGCATGCGGGGCGCGCGTCGTTAACCGCACGAGCGATCCGGTGCACAACCGAAGCGTCTTGACGATCGCCGGCGGCTACGAGGAACTGCGTGAAGCGGCGCTCGCGCTCGCCGCCGTCACCATCGAGCGGATCGATCTGCGCGCGCACGCGGGCGTTCATCCGCGCATCGGCGCGCTGGACGTGCTTCCGTTCGTTCCGCTTCGCGGAGCGCGAATGGCCGACGCCGTGCGTCTGGCCCGCGAAACGGCCGCCGCACTTTGGGAGCGGCTGAGCGTGCCTTCCTTCTTATATGGCGAGGCGGCGGCCACGCCGCTGCGGCGTAATCTCGCCGCGGTGCGCCAGGGGCAGTTCGAAGGTTTGGACGCGCGCTTCGAGCTTCCGGATTGGCGGCCGGACTTCGGCGACATCCCCAAACATCCGAGCGCCGGGGCAATCGCCGTAGGCGCCCGCGACGTCTTGATCGCGTTCAACGTCGAACTCGCCACCGGCGACCTGCGCGTGGCAAAGCGCATCGCCCGCATACTGCGCGAGCGCGACGGCGGCATGCGCACGCTCAAGGCGCTCGGACTTGCGTTGGGTGACGATCTCGTTCAGGTGTCGTTGAACGTCACGGATTACCGGGCGACGCCGCTCTACCGGATCGTGGAGGTCATTCGCGGTCTTGCAGATCAAGCGGGCGTTGCGCTCGTGCGTTCTGAACTCATCGGATGCTTGCCGTATGCCGCCGTTGAAGAATCCGCGCATTACTACCTCGGACTGCACGCCCCGGAGGAACGGAGATGACCAGCACCCAGCCCGCCATGCCGCTCGTGATGGGCGGCACCGAAGATCACCCGCTCGTCGACGACGTCAATGCCCTGCATCAGCAGCGTCTGAGCGTGACCGAAAAATTCTGCCGCAAAATCGCCGACGCCACAGGAGCGCCAACGGCCTTGCTGCTGGCCATCGTCGTGCAAATCGTCTGGATCGTCGCGGGCGCGGCCACGCATTGGGATCCCTTTCCATTCGTTTTCTTATTGACGTGCTCGAACGTGATTCAGCTGATTTTGATCTTCGTCATCGCCGTTGCGCAGCGCCAGCAAACCGAGCACGACGAGCTGCGCGCGGAAGCCGATCACGATACGCTTTCGCGGCTGCTCTATCATCAGCAACTGCAGAACGAACTGCTCATGCGCATCGCGCAACACACGAACGTCGACGTTGCCGATCTCAAAGCAACGGCGGCGAAGCTTGCCACGTCCACTACGTAAGATTCGGGGCCGCCGTGCATCGTCTGATTCTGCTCACCTTCTGTGCGTTCGCGCTGCTCGCGGCTCCGCTGACAGCGAGCGCTACGCCCGCGGACCAGGGTATTGGCGACCGCGGCGTCTTCACGACACGCCTCTCCAACGGGCTCGACGTTATCGCGGTTGAAGATCACGCCGCGCCGGTCGTGCATACCTCCGTGTTTTACCGCTTCGGCTCGTTGTACGAGACGCCCGGAAAAACCGGACTCGCGCACGCGCTCGAGCACATGATGTTTCGCGGAACGCCGTCGCTGAGCGCCGGCGGCTTGGACGACGTCGTCGCGCGCCTGGGCGCGCAAATGAACGGCGAAACGCAATACGATTACACCTCCTTCTTGTTCGACATGCCGTCGGACCGGCTCGCGGTCGCGCTGCAGATAGAAGCCGATCGCATGCAGCATCTCGCGCTGCGTCCGCAGGACTGGCGCATCGAACAAGGCGCCGTTCTGAGCGAGATCGACGGCGACGAGAGTTCTCCGTTTTTCAATTTGCTCTCTCGCGTTCGCGCCGCGGCGTACCCCGGCTCTCCGGCGGGACGCACGCCGACGGGACTGCGCGCAGACGTCGCCGGTGCGAGCGTCGCGGACCTGCGCCGGTACTACCAAGCGTGGTACGCGCCGAACAATGCCGCCCTTGTCGTCGCCGGCGACATAACGCATCGACACGTCTTCGCGATGGCGCAGCGCTACTTCGGCAAGATCCCCGCACGCGCGCTCCCCAGGCACGCGGCCGTACATCCGGTCGCAGCGACCGGAAAAACCGTGAACGCGGAATTCCCGTTTCCATTCGAAATTCTCGATCTTGCGTATGCGGTGCCGGGAGACAGTGAGGCCGGCGAGCCGGCGGTCAGCACGCTGTCATACCTGATTCCCAACCAGCGCGGACCGTTTTATCAAGCCCTCGTCGAAAGCAACGTCGCGCTCGCGATTGAAGCGAACAGCGACACGCAGCTGCGCGGCGGTTTGCTGCACGTCTATATCGTGCTCAATCCCGGACATACGGGCGCGCAGGCGCAACAGCTTTTCCAGAGTACGATGGACGCGGCGCTGGCGCAGGGATTCGACTCCGAACTGGTGAGCGCCGCGAAGCGGCAAGCGCTGGCCGATCGCGCGTACGATGCCGATTCGATTGGCGGATATGCGGATCTCGTCGGATACACGTACGGCATCGTGAAGGAACGCGATCGCGACGAGGACGCGCGTCTTGCGGCGCTCAC
>DAISWS010000063.1:6784-14966 GCA_036826275.1 Vulcanimicrobiaceae bacterium | reverse complement strand
TGAACGACCGCGTGCTGATGCGCGACCATCCGGCCGGGGCGCCTGCCGCTACCAGGGAACTGGCGCACAGCACGATGATCGCCGCCATTCAACTGCACGGTGATCTCGGTACGCTGCTCGACCGGCAACTCCAAGTCCGCACCGGCTACGAAGTGCTGCGCAACCGCTACATGTACGGCATCGTGCTGCTCGGCGCGGTGCTGCTGATCGGCATCATGCTTCTGGTCGCTGAACTCACGGCGCGGCGCGACCGGGATGCGCTCAACAAGGCGCAGCAAGAATCGTCGCGCCTGAGCGCCGAACTCGCGCGTCAGAAAGCCGAGCGCGCGTTACGCCTTTCCGAAGCGCAGTTCCGTGCCGTGTTCGACGGCGCAGCATTGGGCATCGCGATCTTCGATCGCAGCGGGGCGATGCTCGATGCCAACGCGGTTTTCCGCAACGTGTACGGTGACAACTCCGGCGTCATCCTCGAGGGGCACGAAGAAGAATTCGCGGAGCTGATGCGCGGTGAACGGGATCTCTTCGAGTTCGAACATCACGTCATGACGCCCGCGGGCCAAGAAGCCTGGACCGACTCGACGGTCTCGCTGGTCAACGACGATGCCGGCAATCCGTACTTCGCGATCTGCATGTTCCGGGACCTCACGGAGCTCAAACGCAACGAGCGCCGCATGCTGCACGACATGACGCACGATGCGCTGACGGGATTGCCGAACCGCACGCTCTTCGAGGGTAAGGTGCGCGAGCAGTTCGCCGAAGCGAAGACCTCGCCGCAATCCTCGTTTGCCGTTCTCGTTGTAGACCTGGACCGCTTCAAAGACATCAACGAAAGCCTGGGCCACGAAGCGGGCGATTTTGTGATTTCGCAAGTCGGACACCGGGTGCGTGCCGCGATCGAAGCTGCCGATATCGTCTCGCGTCTGGGCAGCGACGAATTCGCGGTACTGGTGCGCTCGCTCCCGGACGTGCTTCACGTCGAACTCATCGCGCGCCGCGTGCTCAGCGCGCTGGCAAAGCCCGTCTCGCTCGGCACACGCTCCATCTTCATTTCCGCCAGCGTCGGTATCGCGATCGCCTCGGGAACGTATCAGCGCGGCGAAGACGTCATGCGCGATGCGGACATCGCCATGCGTTACGCCAAGGGCCTGGGCGGACGCTTTGCGGTCTTCGATTCCAACATGCACGCGCGCGCGGAAAAACGCTTGCAGCTCACGACCGATCTCCGGCTCGCGATCGAGCATCAGGAATTCGATTTGCTGTATCAGCCAATCGTCAATCTTGCCGACGGCGATCTCGTCGGCTGCGAGGCGCTGCTACGCTGGAATCATCCGACCGAAGGCATCATGCTGCCCAGCGAGTTCATGCCGCTGGCCGAGCAGACCGGTTTGGCGATTCCCATCGGCCGTTTCGTCATACGCACCGCATGCCAGCAGATCGTGCGCTGGAAGCGCGCGGCGGGCAAGACGCTGTTCCCGATCAATGTGAACGTTTCCGCGGCCGAATTGCTCGATCCGGAATTTGAAACCGTCGTCATGGGCGCGACGCGCGAGTTCGGCGTCGATCCGTGCGATTTGACGCTCGAAATCACGGAAAGCGTCGTTCTCGATGCCGGAACGCGGCCCAATGCTCTGGTCGAGCGGTTGCGCGGCCATGGCTTCCATATCTGCATCGACGATTTCGGTACGGGGTACTCTTCGCTGCGCTACCTTCAGCAGTTCAAGGTCGATGCGATCAAGATCGACCGCTCGTTCGTCTCGGGTCACGATGGCGACGTCGCAAGCGAACCGATTGTCCGTACGCTGATGACGCTTGCTGAAGCGTTCGGCGTGCGCGTCGTCGCAGAAGGCATCGAGACGCAGCGGCAGCGCGAAGTGCTTCGCAACGCCGGCTGCCGCTACGGACAGGGCTACTATTACGCCCGGGCGCTGAGTGCCGACGAACTCACGGCGATGTACCCGGCAGTCTTCGGACTGACGCCCAGACACGCGTCCGCGTGAACGAGAATCTGAATCTCCTGCGGATCGCGGTCATCGGCGCGGGCGCGACGCGCGCACGCGACGTGCTCGGCACGCTAGCCGGGGCAGGCTATTACGGGCGCGGTTTCTTGCGTGCCGCGCGAGTCGCCGAGAGGCATCTCCAATGGGATGCGGTCGTCTTTCTCGATTCGGGATCGCACGACGAACTGGATGCGGCGATCTTGCGCCGCATATCGGCGACGCGCCCCCTCGTTATTGCGACCGGGCGTATCGACATGGACGTCGTGCGCAACGCCGCATCGCTCGGCGCGCATGACGTCGTTCTGCGAGACGACGCGGAGCGGCTCGTCGAGTCGGTCCGGCGCGCGATAAGCGAACGCGCCAACGTGCCGCCGGACGCGGTCACGCAAGGCGTGCGAGAAGAACTCATGCGGCGCCTGTTCGATCTGACGCCGAACTATGTGAGCATTCGCGACCATGACGGCCGCTACGTCATGGTGAGCCAAGCGTTTGCGGATTTGCACGGGACGACGGTCGAAGAGATCGTCGGCAAGCCCGTTTCGGCATTTACGATCGCCGCCAACGCGAATGACGCGGAGTTGCGCGAAGATCGCGAAGTACTTGCCAGCCGGCGATCCAAAACCGCCGAGCGGGAGATGGTCGACAGTTCGGGCACGCTGCGCTTGCTGCATATCGTCAAGCGCCCCATCGCGCTCGAGGACGGCCGGGTGTTCGTGATGTGCGTCGCCGTCGACGTCACGCAGAACCAGCGCGCGGAAGTGACGCTCGCAAAAACCAATGAGTTTCTCAAGAACATTCTCGAGACGATCTCCGATGCGGTGTTCGCGCTCGACATGGGTGGAAAGTTCACGCTCGCCAACCAGCGGCTCACGCAGATGACCGGATACCGCCATCACGAGCTGATCGGCATGCCGTTCGCTCGAGTATTTCCGTCGGACACTGCGCTTGACGTCCAGCGCATGCTCGCGTTCGTCACGTCCGAGGGCGGCAAGGAGAAGCGCTTCGAGGCACACGTCGCGCATGCCGACGGTCACCAGCGCATCATCACGTGCAGCTTGTTGCCGCTCAAGGAGGCCGATCGGGTCGTCGGCGTTGCGGGAACGGCCGTCGACATCACCGAGCGCAAAGCCGCCGAGCAACGCATCGAGCATCTCGCGTATCACGATCCGCTGACGAATCTTCCGAACCGGCGGCTCCTGAGCGATCGCCTGACGATGGCGATGTCGGGGGCGCAGCGCGACGGCCGAATGGTCGCGGTGTTGTTCGTCGATCTCGACCGCTTCAAGAGCATCAACGATTCGCTCGGACACCGCACCGGCGACGCCGTGCTGCAAGAACTCGGAACGCGATTGCGCGCAGCGGTGCGTGCCGGCGATACCGTCGCCCGCATGGGCGGTGACGAGTTCGTATTCGTGCTGCCTGGCCTGGACCGCACCGACGAAGCCATCGTCGTCGCGCGCAAGGTGCTCGATGCGATCCGCCGCCCGTTCAACATCGAAGGGCGCGAGTTCGTCGTGACGGCGAGCATCGGCATGAGTTTCTTCCCGAACCATTCGACCGATGCCGAAACGCTCATCAAACAGGCCGACACGGCGCTGTTCGAAAGCAAACGCCGCGCGAGCGACACGTACGAAATCTTCGATGAGTCGATGAGCGCACGATCGCTCGATTATTTCATCCTGGAAAACGAACTGCGGCGCGCCATCACGCACAACGAGTTCGTGCTGATGTACCAGCCAATCGTGGAAATGCGCACCGAGCGCATCACCTCGCTCGAAGCGTTGCTGCGCTGGCAGCATCCGGAAAAAGGCGTGCTGTTGCCGGATGATTTCATTCCGCTCGCGGAAGAAACCGGCCTCATCGTGCCCCTCGGAGACTGGGTGTTACGCGAAGCGTGCCGGCAAAACCGCGAATGGCAGCGGCGCGGGCTGTTCACCGTTCCGGTTGCCGTGAACATCTCGGCACGCCAGCTCGACAGCGATTTGGTTGCCTCCGTAAGCGAAGCCCTCGATGCATCGGCACTGCCGGCGCAGTACCTGGATTTGGAACTGACCGAAACGCTGCTGATGGAGAGTGCTGCGGCGTCTTCGATGATCGTCGATGCGCTCAAGGAAGTGGGTACGCGGATTTCGATCGACGATTTCGGCACGGGGTATTCATCCCTGAGCTATCTGGAGCGCTTTCCCATCGACTGTCTGAAGATCGATCGCTCGTTCATGCCGCACGATCCGCTGGCGCCGGGCGCCGGCATCATTGCCGGTACGATTATCTCGATGGCGCAGACGCTCGGTTTGGACGTCGTTGCGGAAGGCGTCGAAACGCGCGAACAACGCGACTTTTTGCTCGCACGCGGTTGCAGCCGCGCGCAGGGCCACTACTATTGGGCCGCGATGCCGGCCGATGCGCTCGAGTCGCTAATGAGCGGCGATGCGCGCGATGGCATCCTCGCGTAAGACGCCGCGAAGCACTTTGCCGCCGGCCGTACGCGGCAGTTCCGCAACGCGCAAAACGGTATCCGGCACTTTGTAATCCGCAAGCCGCTGCGAAACGGTCTCACGTACCGCAGCAAGCAGATCCTCGGGAACCGGCGCAGCCTCGTCGACGACGATGCACGCGCACGTGCGCTCGCCCAAAACCGGGTCCGGAATTCCGACGAGCGAGACGCCGCCGATCCACGGCAGCGATGAGAGCAGCTGTTCCACTTCCTGCGGATACACGTGGAGGCCGCCGCGGATGATGATCTCTTTGCTGCGGCCTTTCAAGTGCAAAAAGCCGGCGGGATCGATGTAACCCAGGTCGCCGGTTTTGAACCAGCCGTCCGCGGTGAACGATTCTCGCGTGAGGTCCGGATCGTTGTAATAGCCTTGAAAAACCCCGGGGCTCTTGACCAGGATCTCGCCGTACTCGTGCCCTTGCAGATCGATGCGGATCTGCGCGTCCGGAAGTGCGCGTCCCACGGACGTGCGCCGCGCGTGGCGCGCATCGGAGAAGCGCGTCATGGTGACGGCCGGCGAGGTTTCGGTCAAACCCCACGCGATTTGGACGTCGCAAGAAAGATCTTGCCGGATGCGATCGACGAGTTCCGGCTCGACGGGCGCGGCGGCGATGATTCCGGTGCGCAGTTTACTCAGGTCGCGCGGCGCGCGTTTCTGCGCTGCGAGTTCCAAAACGAACATCGTCGGAACGCCGTGCAGCACCGTCACGCCTTCCCATTCGCATAAATCCAGTGCCGGACCGGCTGCGAACGTCTTTAGCACGACCATGCGCGCGCCGGCGGCCGCCGCAGCGAGCACGGCTGCGGAAAGCCCGAAGATGTGCGTGATGCCGACAGTCAAGAGAAACGTGTCGCGCTCCGTGCATTCGAGCACCGCGCTCGTGGTCGCGGCGTTCCACACGAGATTTGCGTGGGTCAGCACGGCGCCTTTCGGTTGTCCGGTCGTCCCGGACGTGTAGCAGATGGCGAAGACGTCGTCGCGTTTGACGTCGGCGGTGCGAACATGGGATCGAACGGGGGCGGTGAGAAGTGAAAACGGCTCGCTCGCGTCGACGTTGATCACTTCGCGCGTCTGCGCGAGCCCCATTTCGCGGATACGCTTAGCGAGCGCATCGTCCGAAACGAACACGACGCAAGAGCCGCTGTGACGCAAGACGTTTTCGAGATCGTCGTGTCCCAAACGCGGGTTTGCGCCGACGAAAATGGCACCGCTCATCGCGCACGCCCAGTAGAGCACGATGGCTTCGATTTGATTGGGCAACACCGCGGCGATGCGATCGCCCGGCTTGACGCCCAACGCGGTGAAGTGCGCGCACGAAGAAAGCGCCGCGTCGTGCAGCTGCTGCCAAGAAAGGCGGCGCGCGCCGTCGGTAACGGCCTCGGCGCTAGGGCGGACGTACACATTCTCCCGCAATACGTCGGCGATGGTCGCGCTCTGGCGGAGGTCGTCCAGCGTCATAAGTGCTTCGCGCTAGTTTGTCGAAGGGCGGCGAGCCACCTACGGGCAGGATGCATATGCGGGGAATGATAAGAGACGTGGGCACGCGTCTTGTCAAAGGGTGCATTCCCGGCTAAACTAGGCGTCGTGCCTGCCCTCCAGCCGGTCGAAGGGCGCCTTTAGCTCAGTTGGTAGAGCAGTAGACTTTTAATCTATTGGTCCCGGGTTCGAGTCCCGGAGGGCGCAGAATGCACCGCTAGCTCAATGGTAGAGCAGTTGACTCTTAATCAATTGGTTCGGGGTTCGAGTCCCTGGCGGTGCACCAAGTCAAAACGCCCGTCCTTACGCAAAAAGTGCTGCAAGGACGGGCGTTTTCTGTTTCTGCCGATTATTTTGCACAGTTGCTTGTGGTTGCACCGGCATGCACCGTTTCGCAGACGTTAGTGGATATTTAGTTGTTACGTCTAGACGCGCGCCGCTTCTCCAAGTCGGCTATGAACGCTACGGTGGCTGGCTCGTACAGGACGCCAAAGGCCCGCCGCAGTTCGGCATGAATCCGAGCCCGCTTGGACGCTGAGTTCGGGGCCATTAACCGGCTAAGTCTCAGGGCCACCTTACCGGCATCTTTCTGCTGAAATGCCTCATTCAATGCCCGGTATTGGCCCTTCACCGGCACGATGGGGCCAGCGAGTTTCGTGCGAAGCGCTAGCGGGATGCATCTCGACAGTTCGCGCAGCCACGCGTTGTACTGCCGATAAAGCTCCCGATTACTTTTCCCCGCCCTTTGAAAGCGTACTTGGCGCGCCCGAGTGTCAAGCCGGATCCATAAACTGACCGCCGTGTCCCTGGTCAGCGCGCGTGTATTGTGCTTGAGCGCATTGTATACCCAGGACGCCGGCCGCTCGCCGTGCCCGGGCATCTCCGTAGGGCGAGCTAGATCGCTAATTGGGATGCCGAGCCATAAGCACGCGTCGCGGATGCCGTCGCGGAAGCGCCGTGCCTCGTCCGGCGTGAAGTTGTCTACCTTTGCGGGTCTCGCCATGCCGATTCGCTCCCAAGATTAGTACATAACCCCGTTTTGTACCATTCTGTAGTATTGGCGCAATTCCCCGCAAGCCGTATCCTGTAAGCACCATGAGAGAACTAACTGTGCAAGAAGTTTCGGCAGAGACACGGATGAGCGAGCGGTTTGTCTGGGATTTGATTCGCAAGGGAACGCTGCCACACGTGCGCCACGGGCGCGCCGTGCGCGTTCTCGAGTCGGATCTGCGCGCATATCAGCAAAGCTGTCGAGTACCGGCGGCGTGAGCGAACGCGTAAATCCCGCGTACGATCCCACCCGTTCGCGCAACGACCCGGAGGTTCGTGCGGCGGAGCTTGCCGTACAGCGTGAACTGAAACAGCGGCAAGAAGACCGCGTTGTTCAAGAGGTCACGGATGATGAGGACGCATGGCGCAAGAGCAGGACCGATCTTCAGCCTGAGAATCAGCCGGGAAGGAGCGGCGGTGGCAGTCGCAAGAGCGCCGCGAGTGCCCGACGTCGTAAGGCACAGATCTGCGAAGTCTGCCACGGTGAGATCAAGTACGAAAAATGCCTCTGCTCGCCTGACCGCATAACCCAATTATTTACGGGCGATGCGAATACCAAGGCGCTCGGTCACGCGAAGGTAAATGCGTCGGCCATCTACCGCACAATCGCCAGATTCGCTGTACCACTTGCGGTAGCGGGACTGTCCACCGATGAAATCATTTCACGTATTGGAGCCGCATTGGACTTGTCGAACAAAACCCCATGATGATATGATGTCTCCATAAGCCCATAGCGCTTCGCAAAATAGCAAAACTAGTATATACAGAGTCTGCGTTTGTCCGCGGGCTTTTTTGTCTTTCTGGAGATTCCACAATGAACAACAAAGGTGTCCCGTTCGCGGACCAGCGCGTAAGTATGACGCATGCGGACTTCATTCGCGAAATTGCGCGCGCGGCTGTCGAGGCACGCGATTACACCGCCAAGGCACTTGGCGAACAGCCGCAATCGGCCGCCGACAGGTACAAAAAAATCATACGGGAGCAATTTGGCACGGCGCAAACGCATAAAGCCGCGCCGGTTCCCGATTCGGTATCCAAGATTGCACGCAAAAACAACATTCCGCCGGAACGTCTATTGGCGGCGCTGTGCGATATCGCCAATGGAGGCAAACAATGATTACGAAAACGGAACACAAGCCGGACGCTGACATCGAAAGCCGGCTC
>DAISWS010000063.1:3138-6774 GCA_036826275.1 Vulcanimicrobiaceae bacterium | reverse complement strand
GCCGCCGAGCGTGCGGAAGCGTCCGCGCTGCGCGCAGAGGCCGCGAAGCTGGCGGATGACCAACGCCTTACACCTGAGGCCGTCGTCAAGAAGCGGAGCGCCGTACAGGCGCGGATCGACGAGAAGGAACTTCTCATTTCAGAACTCGAGCGCCGTTTGCCGGCCGAGGTGCGCGACAAACTCGCGGATGCCTTAAGGCTCGCGATCGGCTCCGAGCACTGTCTGGACGACGCGGTCCAGGAATCGCTGCTGCGCGTTCGTGCGGCCGAAGAAGCCCTGCAGGACCTCTGCCGACAGCATGACTCGCTTTTACGCGAGCGCGACCGAAAGCATGGCCGCGTATTTTCCCTGCGCCGCGACATCGAGCGGCATCAACAGCAACATCCGGAGGTTTACGCCGATGCGTAAAGCGTTTATCACAAAAATGGGCCAAGTCATCCGAAGCGGCGCGGCACAAAAAGCCACCGTCGCCGTGCTCGACCGCAGCGATCCTGCGGACAACATAGCAATAGCAGCACGTGACTTGTCGGCATCTCGCCCCATGCCGATACCGACGCGCGCGCAAATTGACGCAGCCGGCCGCGGGGTTGAGGGCTATCTGCGCGCGTCTCGCGATCTTCAGCGCGCAGAGGCGCAGCAAAGAACGCAAACCAGCTCGCCGCGGTTACAGCCGCCCGTCGATAGTAACTTCGATAGCCGGCGGTAAGCACCGGGAAAAGAACTCGTCGCATTGGTTCGCGCAATGCGACGATAGGCGCGTGCTCCCGCGCCGCAACGAGACACTCTTTAATCGACGGAGTGTCTCAACGCAACGCAGCAGGCTGCCGAGGCGGCTTGCTGCATAGTTGCGGAGGCGCTGTTTGCCTTTCCGGCGCCTCCCCACGACGGACGGAACCGCGGACGGAAAAAGAAGCGGCCCGCGTGACGGCGGGCCTTTACATCGTACTTCAAGCGAGATTGACTCTATGGATCATAGCACAGGCGGTGACGCTCGCCAATGGTTTGAGAAGTCGCGAGCAGCGTTTCCACTGCTGGCCGGTCTGCCCGCGTGCGCGTATGCCGTATTCTACTGCGTCCTGGGGCACATCGGGAAAGACGCTCACAATACGTGGGCGATGAGTTATACCGACCTGACCAAAGAAACCGGCCTTGCCCGCCGCAGCATTATCCGCGGCGTATCGGCGCTTCGGAGATGCGGACTTTTGACGACAACGC
Source organism: Vulcanimicrobiaceae bacterium (assembly GCA_036826275.1). Lineage (GTDB taxonomy): Bacteria > Vulcanimicrobiota > Vulcanimicrobiia > Vulcanimicrobiales > Vulcanimicrobiaceae > DATGJX01. The sequence goes on along the minus strand of DAISWS010000063.1, from coordinate 5,559 downwards.
AACACAAGCGTGAGCGCACGACGTTCACCCTGCACATTCCGCAACTGGTGACAGAAACGACACCAGTGGCAGACTTAACCGGTGACAGATCCGACACCAATACTAGTGACAGGGTTGGCACCTCACTGGTGACCGTGCACGAAGCGCCTCCCAGCACGTCCCAGCACGAAACCAGCACGCTAGCCGCGCGCGAAAAACTCAAAGAGGTTTGGGCCAGGGAATCTCCGTCGATGTATCCTGGTGTACGAAATTGGGAAGCATTCATCACTTCAAAGATTAGAGCAGGCGAAATGCCCGAAAATAAACCCAGTCCATACCATGGCCTGCGCGTCATAACCGCTGGGTCAACAGATCATCATGAAAGTTTGATGGACCGCGCAATCCGAAACGGCGGAGTGAGGATTTACTGATGCCTGGTCCTCGCTGTACGGTCTGCGACCACGCCCAACGCAAAGCCATCGACGCCGCGCTCAGTGTTGCGTCGGAGCGTAGCATAGCAAAGCAGTTCGGTCTCAATCACGGCGCCGTCCATCGCCACAAGGTTAACCACGTGGGGCCGGCCGTCGCCCGTGCAGCGGCGCGCCGCGAGGATCTTTCGGCGGATGCGCTCGTTCAAAAGCTCGTCGGCTACCTGGAAGACGCCGAAGCGATGATGGCGAGCGCAAAAGCCGACAACGATCGCGCTGGCTTCGCGCGATTGCTCAAAGAGGCGCGGGAAACGAGCGTGCGTCTTGGGCAGTGCATTGGCCTGTGGCGCGACAAGTCGCAGACGTACATCGACAACCGCCGGCAGACGCTGAACCTGAGCGGTCTGACGACGGACGAGCTGCGTAAATTGGCGGCGTTAAGCCCCTGATTTTCGCCATGCGTTGAGTCTTAGTCAATTGGTTTACTGCATGGAATTGCACTGAAATGCAGCGGAATTAACGGCAGCAGAGCCGTCGAGTATCCACCAAGATAACAACAGCGCAGCGAAAAACGGCCGATGTACGGGCTCCGTGGTAGCGGCGCAATAGACAACCCCGGCGGCGTTCGTGAACGCTGCCACACGCCAAGCAAAGCGGCAAGAACGCCGCTTTTTATTTTGCCCAGAGGACCAGATGACGATGAACTGCCCGCACGGATGGCTCGAGTACGTCGATGCCGTTACGTCCCGCTGCCACGATTGCGGCAAGGACTTCACCGCGTGGAGCGCGTGGACGCCGCAACCCACGGAGGCGCATGATGAGCGCGCCGGATAAGGCACAGGCGCAGGCGATCGCGCAAGCGGCAAGCGCGGAGCTTGCACGGCGCGGCCTGCTCGACTTCTGCGCGCGCATGTATCCCGGCTTTCAAGCGCAGCGGCACATTCGCAAGCTGGCCGAGATTCTGGAGCGCGTGGAGCGCGGCGAGCTCAAGCGTGTCATCGTGTCATTGCATCCGGGCTCGGGGAAGTCAACGCTGCTGCAAATGTTCGCGGCCTGGAACATCGGCCGTGACCCGAAGCGGAAGATCATCGCGACGTCGGCGGCGGAGCGTCTTGTGGTACGCAACAGCCGCGCGGTGCGCGATTGCTTCGTGGATTCGGCATGGCCGTTCGATGCGCGCCTTGCTGCCGATGCTACCGCGTCCGTGCAATGGGAAACGAGCGAAGGCGGCGGGCTGTTCGGTGTTGGCGTCGGCGGCACGATCACCGGCTGGCGCGCGCCGCTGCTGCTGTGTGACGACCTTGAGGACGGGCAGAGCTCGAAGCTGGAGCTCGACGGCCTCGAAGATTGGTTCCGCGGCAAAGCGCTAACGCGGCTGGAGCCAAACGGCGCGGTCGTCATCGTGCAGACGCGCTGGCCGAACGACGATTTACCGCGGCGACTTATGAACGGGCCGCGCGGTTCGCAGTGGACGTACATCCGAATGCCCGCGCTGGCTGAAGATGGGGACGAATTGGGACGGCAACCGGGTGAAGCGCTTTGGCCGGAGCGGTTCGATGTCGCGGCGCTCGAAGCGATTCGCGAAGACATCGGCAGTCGGCACTTCGCGGCGCAGTACCAGGGTGCGCCGATGAACGACGGCGGCAACGTCATCCGGGCGGAATGGTTCGAGCGGTACGATAGGCCGCCGGAGTTTCGCAAGGTCGTTCAGGCGCTCGACGCGGCGTCGAAGACGGGCGTTCGGAACGACTACAGCGCGATCGTCACGCTTGGCGTCACGGCCAATGCGTACTACGTCCTGGACGTTGTGCGGCGGCGCGTGGAATATCCGGAGCTGCTTCGCATGGTGAAGGCAGCGCATGAAAAACACAAACCAAGCCGGATCTACATCGAAGACACAAGCAACGCGACGGCGCTTATTCAGCAGCTTAAAGGCGAGAGCCACCTGCCCATTGTGGCCGTGAAGCCGAAGGGCAGCAGGCAGGCGAACACGGCCAGCGGGCGCGCGACGACG
>DAISWS010000063.1:0-3128 GCA_036826275.1 Vulcanimicrobiaceae bacterium | reverse complement strand
GGGCAGCAAGGAAAGCCGCGTTGAGGCAGAGAGCGGCAAGATTGAAGCCGGTAAGGTGCACCTGCCGACGTCGGCGCATTGGCTGGCCGACTTTGAAACCGAGGTTTGCGATTTTCCGGCTGGTGACCACGATGATATGGTCGATGCGTTTTGCATTGCGCTGGCAAACGCAAAAAAGGGCTTCGCCGCGGCAATCGCTATTGGCGACGGCACTTCGGTGCAATACAACCCTGACGGCACGGTGACGACTACGAATCAAACGCTGGAGCAATACCCGCACTATGGCAGTGTAAGTGCCGGGGTTGCTAACCTATTGCGGACGGGACGGTACTAAGATGGACTATTCGATTGGCAATGACGGCATGTCTTTAGCCGTAACGATTACCGGAAATGCGGATTCCGCGGTTGCTGCCGCGGAGCAAACCGGAAACGCACTTAAAGGCATGGAAGGCGTTTCGGATACGGCCATTGCCTCGCTGACTGCGGCAATCGAAAAACTTGGAATCGATTTTACGCAGATGTCCGCGAACGCTACGAAGTCTGCGGAAAGCGTTGCCAAGGTAGGTACGTCAGCCGGTGCAACGGCAACACTGCTGGAAGATGCAAACCGCGCAGGTGGTGCGGGCGCGCGCATGTTCTCGGCACTCGGAATTGAGGCCGGTCAAGCCGCGGCGCGCGTTGAGGCATTTACCGGCGTGCTCGGTGAGATGCGGGCGATGGCACCGGAGCTGGTTGCGATTGGCGCAGGCATTGCAGCAATCGGCGGCGCGTTCACGTTCTTCAAGGACGGCATACAAGACGCCGAACAGCTTCAGGTCGATATGGACCGCCTGCGCGCGGTTGTCGATGAGCAGGGCCAGAGCTGGAGCGCGGCTAGCGAGCAGGTCAAGAAATTCATCGAAACGGAGTCGATGGCGTCGGGCATCCCGGAGACGCAGCTTGCCGCGGCGTTCTCTGAGCTCGCCGGCAAGATTCACGACGTACACGACGCCGAAGTTATCATGCGCGTTGCCGAAGAAGAATCCATCGCGACCGGCAAGAGCCTCGAAGAAATTACGAACGCGCTGCTCGAAGCGGAAGCAGGCCGCGGCATGGAGCTCGCGCAGCTCGACCCTCGCCTGAAAAGCCTGATTCACGATCACGCCGACATGCACACGATTCTCAAAGTGCTGCATGATGACAACGTGAAGGCGCTGGAAGATCAAAACAGTGCCAACATGTCATGGGCACGCGCGAAAGTCACGCTTGAAGCGATGGGCGAGTCCATTGGCGATGCTGTGCTTCCCGCGCTGCAGTACCTGGGCGAGGTAACGATTGGGCTCATCGACACGGTCGGCGAGTTCGGCAAAGCCGTGGGGACGTTTACGCACGGCGCAATTTTTCTGTTCGTCGATTCGCTTATGGCCGGCGTTCATGCCGTAATGGCCCTTTGGGACGCCATGCACGGGAACTTCGGTGGCGCGAAAAACGAAATGGGCAACGCGCTCAAGAGCCTTAAGAGCGATCTGCAGGACCTGTACGATGCATCAGTAGGTTGGGTCCCGCACATCTTTAACAGCATGGTAGACCTGTTCACGATGCACAAGATCGGGCATTCGGTCGTGAACGAGGCGATCTATCAGCACAATCACGCAATGGGTGATTTTTTCCTCGACAACGATCCGCAGACCGGATTCACCAGAAGCAGCAAGAGCGGAAGCGGTCACTCCGGCCATTCCGGAAGCGCCGGAAAGTCTTCCATTGGGAAGAGTACTGCGAGCGTTCAAGCATACGACGAGGCGATTCAACTCACCGCAAAGGATCAGCAGAAGTTCACGAACGAACTGTACGCAACGGGTGACGCGCTCGGTAAGCAGATTCTTGCAATGGACAAGTCCATTGAATCGAACAAGCAGAAGAACGAAGATGAGCGTGCCACCTACGGCATGTCGGTGCAGCAGCAGATCGCGTACTTCCAGCAGGAACTTGCGAACCTCGACAAGTTCGATGCGGACTACTATCAGCGCACAGCGCAGCTTACGGCAAAGATTCAAGACCTGCAAACGCAAGAATACAAACAGGAATACGACGCCGCCAAGAAGGCCCACGACGATCAACTCAAACTCATCGACGATTGGGCGAACAAAGGCGTTGCGCTGTTTGATACGTTCTTCCAAAAGGGCAAGAACGGTTTCAAGTCGTTTGCCGATGCGTTTAAGCAGATGCTGGACAACATGCTTCAGGCGCTCGAGAAATCGGCGCTTATCGAACTTCTCGGAAAAATACTCGGCGTCAACGGGCTCGGCGGCGGTGGCATCGCCGGCCTTTTGGGACTTGGCGGAGCTGGCGCGACGGGAGTTGGCGGTTCAGCGTTCACCGGAGCGGCCGGAACGTATGATGCGTCACTTGCACAAGCGTACGTTGCGAACGGCATGTCACCGTCTGCTGCAATCTCTGCAGCGAGCGGTACGTCCGGCGGAAAGGGCCTGTTCGGACTTTCAAGCGGATTCGGAACAACCGCAAACCCCGGCTTGGGTGCGTACATGGCCGCTGCAACAGGCGGCGCAATGATCGGCCAAACGGTATTCGGCGGGAAAGGTTATGCCGACGTTGGCGGCGCGCTCGGTGCAGCAGCAGCAATGGCGCTCGCTGGCCCTGTTGGTTGGGCTGCACTTGCGGCGATGACGCTGGGCGGTGCGTTGCTCGGCGGTGGGCTCGGTTCACTGTTCGGTAATCACTTCGACCCCGCAAACGAACCGGACATCTATCAGCAAGACGCCTGGGGCCAAGAAAACGCCGACATGACGGGCGGAGAATGGACCGCAAACGGCAAGCAATACAACCCCGATTCCTGGACGAACCAAGCCACGCATAATAAGGGCTGGAACATTGTCATGGAAAACTTCGTGGCGAAGTTCCGTGGTAAGACATCGCAGCTTCCGCAGTCTTTGCAGGCGGTGTTTCAGCCGATTGAAGCACTCTGGGGCGGCGCGCAAGGTCAAGCCGACTTCAACCATGACGGCAAAGACGGATACCTGGACATCGGCAGCGGTAAGCGTGCGAAATGGTCGGAGTTCTGGTCCTACGTTGCGAGTAACGGCCCACAGATCGCCCAACTCATGGACAATTATGAGTCTGCCGACATGTTC
>DAISWS010000062.1:0-15018 GCA_036826275.1 Vulcanimicrobiaceae bacterium | reverse complement strand
GTGCGCGGTCATTCATCGTTACGCTTGACGGCGATCCCGTGCAGTTTTCGCCGGACGATCCGCCCGCCGAGATGGTCGTTCACCTATTGTGCGCAAATGGGCACGTCACCGAAGTGAACGTTCCGAACGAAATCAGCGCCGAAGAGTCGATGATGACGCCGGAGGACGCGCCGCTCGGTGCGGATGCGTGTCTAATTTCCGGCACCACGGAGAGCGGCAAAGCGTTGTAGTACTATTCTCGCATGTACTTCGCGAGAAATATTCTGGCGATGGCGATTGCCGGCATTTTGCTGATAGGTGCCGCACCGCGACCCGCGGCTCCCTCGCCTTCCCCTTCGCCGCAACCGGCAGCTGCTGCCGGTGAAACGCCCGACGCCGTGACGCATCACAGCGTCACCATCGGCGGCACGCCGTACGCGTACACCGCGCGCGCGGGCATGATTACGCTGGTCAACTCGAAGGAACAACCGGCGGCCAATGTCTTCTATACGGCGTACACGCTGGACAACGAACAGGCGACGTCGCGACCGGTCACCTTTATCTACAATGGCGGTCCGGGAAGTTCGACGATGTGGCTGCGCATGGGGTCGTTCGGTCCGGTGCGAGTGCTTGCCGGAAACGGCCGGCCTTCGGGACCGCCGCCGTACCGCATCGAAGACAACCAATACAGTTTGCTCGACAAGAGCGATTTGGTGTTCATCGACATGCCGGACAGCGGTTTCGGCCGCTTCTTGGCGGGCGGGAATCCCAAAGAGTTCTTCGGCGTGGATCAGGACGTTGCGGCGTTCGGCCAATTCGTCCAGAACTACATTACGAAATTCGGCCGCTGGAATTCTCCGAAGTTTATTTTCGGCGAAAGTTACGGCACGACACGCTCCGCCGCGCTCGCCGATTATCTGCTCAATCACGGCATCTCGCTGAACGGTGTCATTCTGCAGTCGAGCATTCTAAATTTCGGCCTCGATTACGGAAACGGCGAACCGAATGCGACCGGCGACTGGCCGTACGTCCTGTATCTGCCGACGGAAGCGGCAACCGCGTGGTATCACAACAAGATTCCGAACAAACCGGCGGATCTAGGCGCGTTCATGAACGAAGTCGAGCGCTACGCTACCGGGCCGTATCTCGACGCGCTTTATAAGGGCAATGCGATAGGCAGCGCGGAGCGTAATTCGGTTGCCCGCCGCCTGAGCTATTATCTGGGCATTCCGCAGTCGTACATCGTCGAATCGAATCTGCGCGTTCCGTACGATCGGTTTCAGCGCGAGCTTCTGCGCGGGCAGGGCATCGTCGTCGGCCGTCTGGACTCGCGCTACACGACATACGGGTTGCACGAAGCTTCCAACGAAGGGCCCCCCTGGGATCCGACCGATTCGTCGATCGACGCGCCGTACACGACCGCGGTAAACCAGTACATCCGTGAAGACCTGCAATACAATCCGCCGATTCTCTACCGGCCGAACATCTACGGAATCATCTATGCCAACGGCAGTTCGTGGGATTTCACGCACAACCGGCGGGAGCCCACGAACGTGGCGCCCGATCTGGCGGATGCGATGACGCAGAATCCCGATCTCAAAGTCTTTTCCGCGAATGGCTATTACGACTTCGCGACGCCGTTCTTTGCAACGATGTACACGCTCCAGCACTTGGAGATTGCGCCGCCGCTGCAAGGCAATATTACGTACGGATTCTACCAGGCCGGCCATATGATCTATCTGGACGATTCCGCACTCGCTCAATACAAAGCCGATCTTGGAAAGTGGTATGACAATGCGTTGCGTCGCTAGCCTTCTCGCAGTGGTGCTGCTGGCAGCGGCACCGGCGCCGAAATCATCGCCCCCGCCGCACGTTCCGCCGGCAACGCCGGATGCGGTGACGCACCACGTGAATCACGTCGACGGACAGGCGATCGCGTATAGCGCGCGCGCCGGGACGATCACGTTACGGAACGAGAAAGATCAAATCACGGCGCGCATGTTCTACGTCGCGTACACGAAGGACGGAGCGGATCTCGGCAAGCGGCCGATCACGTTCTTCTATAACGGCGGGCCGGGCAGCTCGACGATTTGGCTGCGTATGGCGTCCTATGGGCCCGTACGCGTGAACGTCACGAACGGCGCGGCACCCCCGCCCGCGCCGTACGCGCTCGTCGACAACCATGACAGCATCCTGGACAAGACGGACGAGGTGTTCGTCGATGCGCCCAACACCGGGTACAGCCGCGTTCTGGGATACGGCAAGCCGCAAGACTTCATGGGTGTCGATCAGGATGGGCGCGCCTTCACGCAATTTATCCAGCGCTACCTTACGCAATTCGATCGCTGGAATTCGCCGAAGTTCTTGTTCGGTGAGAGCTACGGCACCACGCGCGATGCGGTGCTCGCCAACATGCTGCAGGACGCAAACGTCCAGATCAACGGCGTGGTCTTCCAATCTTCGATCTTGAACTTCGGATTGACCGGCCTTGGCGGTTTCGATCCCATTGGCGGCGGCGACTGGGCGTATGTGTTGTATCTTCCCAGCGAGGCGGCTACGGCATGGTACCATCACCGCATTCCGGGCCGGCGCGGCAGCTTGCAGTCGTTTCTCAACGTCGTCGAGCATTTTGCCGGCACCGAGTATCTGCACGCACTCGAAGCGGGCGATATGCTGGATCCCTCGACGCGCTCGGACGTCGTGACCAAACTGCATGACTACCTGGGACTTTCGGAACAGTTCATCCGCAACGCGCACATGCGCATTTCGTACTACGTGTTCGAGAAGGAACTCATGCGCGGCCAGAACATCGTGCTCGGCCGCTACGATGCACGCTACGCACTCTACGGCGTGAACCGGATGGGTGACTATCCGGATTACGATCCGTCCGACGTCGGCATGAACAGCGCGGTCGTTTCTACCTGGAATCAGTACGTTCGCGATCAATTGCATTACGACACCAATCTGTTCTACCGGCCCACGTCGTACGGTCCGCTGCTCGGCGCGCGCTGGGACATGCATCACAATGGCGACGATCCGCCCGCAAACGTCGTTCCCGATATTGCCGCCGCCATGTCGGAGAATCCGCATCTGCAGGTGTTTTCGGCGAACGGCTATTATGACTTCGCGACCCCGTACTTCGCGACGAAGTACACGTTTGAACACTTGGACATCGCGCCCGCGCTGCAGAAGAACATTTTGTTCCGCTCGTACGAGTCAGGGCATATGATCTATCTCAGTCCGAGCGCGCGGGCGGCCTATAAGGCCGATCTCGACCGCTGGTACGACAAAACGCTCTCCGGGCGGTAGCCGGAGTACTGCTCTGCGCGCTGCTGTTCGCATGCAGCGCGCAGAGCCCGCCCCAGACCGGCGGCACGCTGCGCATCGCCGACATCGTCGACCCGCCGTCGCTCGATCCGCTGCTCGCGCACGATCAAGCGACGATCGGCTACGACTTGCTGATCTGCCAAACCCTGATCGGCCTGGACGCTTCCAATCATCTGGTGCCGCTTCTCGTAACGCGCATTCCCTCACGCGAGAACGGCGGCATTTCGCCGGACGGAAAGCGCATCACCTATCATTTGCGTCCGGACGTGCGGTTTGCCGACGGCACGCCGCTCACGTCCGCCGACGTCGCGTTCACGTACCGGGCGATTATCGACCCGCGCAATAACGTGCTTTCCGTCGACGCGTATCAGCGCATCGCGTCATTGCAAACCCCCGACCGCCATACGGTGGTCGTGCGCTTGAAGAGTGCGTGGAACGCGGCCGTCACACGCCTGTTCGCACAGTCTGATTTCGCGTTCGGCATTCTGCCCGCGCACGCGTTCCGCGACACGAAGCTCGGGCGTGCGCCGTGGGAGCAGCATCCGTTTGGAACGGGCCCGTTTCGCGTCGCGCAGTGGCGTCGCGGGGATCGCATCGATCTCGAACGCAATCCATACTTCCGGCCGGCGCCTAAACTCGCGCGCATCATTTTGACGATCATACCGGACGCCACGGCGGCGTTCGATGCGCTCCGCGCGCATGATGTGGACGTCGCTCCGCTCTATCCGCAAATGCTGGCGCAGGCGCGCGGTTTGCACGACGTCAGGGTGCAGGAGACGCCGGAGAACGCGACGTTTTGGCTTAGCCTGCAGACGAGCCGCCCGCCCGCGCAAGACGTGCGCGTTCGCAAGGCGTTTGCATATGCGCTCGACCTCAACACGGTTGCCGACGCATACGATCGCGTCTATCCTGCGGCGGGCGCAATACTGCCGCCCGAGCTCGCGTGGCATGACGCGAGCATCCGGCCGTATCCTCACGATCTGCGCAAAGCGCGGGAACTCTTAGGCGGTAAACCGCTTGACGCGCAGCTCGTAACAATCACGGAAAATCCGCTCTATACGCGCATTGCGACCGTGGTGCAGCAGCAGTTGGCCCAAGCGGGCGTTCGCGTGAGCATCAAGCAGTTCCCGACCGCACTGTTCAACGCGCCGGAAGGGCCGATCCGCAATGCGCGCTTCACGATCGCGATCGACGGCTGGCTCGGCGGCGCCGACCCGGAGCAGTCCATCGTGTTTCTTTGCGAGCAGGCCAATGCCGACGGCGATAACATTTCGCGCTACTGCGATCCGCGCTTCGAGGCGCTGTTTCGCGATCAGGAACGTACGCGCAGCACCGCGCGGCGCGCCGCCGATTTTATGGCGATGCAGCGCCTCATCCACGACGACGTGCCGGTTATCCCGCTGTATTACGAAACGTACTTTGACGGCGTAAGCACGCGGGTCCACGGATTCGCGCGCAACATGCTGCGCTTTCCCGTGGACCCGCAGACGTGGAGCGTAAGCAGCCGCTAATGCACGGTAGCTAGCGCGCCCAACGCCTTTGCCGCTTTGCTCTTGAGGATGGCGAACGCCGCATACTGATCCGGCGTGGGCCGCGCATCGGCGCTTTCAACGGCGCCTTCCAGACTCTGCAGCGCATCGCCGATGTAACGTAGGCTGTTGAAGTCCTGCGCGGGCTTGCCCTCGGAATCGTCCGGCGAGGAGACGGGTGCTTCACCGGCGATCGCCTTGAGCTGCGGATGCGTTTTCAGCAGCGATTCCGCACGTCTGCGGGCCGTTTGCACGGCTTGCAGCTGCGCGTCGATTTGCTCGGCGAGTTGGAACTGCGCTCGCAAATCCGCGTCCGTGGCCGGGGCCGTAGGATCGCGGCGCAACGTGAGCTGCTGCGTGTAGGTTTTGCCGTTGACGCGCAGATGCACGGTGTACGTTCCCGGCGGCGCGAGCGGCCCGCCGCCGCGTCCGAAACGCCCGCGTCCCGCGCCCGCGTACGTGTAATCCCAAAGCCAGCGATGCGCGCCGGGTTCGGACGACGGCGGATACTGCGTTTGCAGCCAGTATGCGGGAATATCGACCGCTTGCGGATTGACGCTCACGGGCTTATCCGTCGACGACCATTGCCGGACGGTGCGCCCCGTTGCATCGGTGATTTGAATGACGACGGGCGTCCTTGCGCTTCCGATGTAGTAATCGATCATCGCCCCGCCCGGCGGATTCGGCAGCTGCGCCTCTTCGGGCGGAATCGGCGTACCTTCGTCGGATCCGGGGCGCACGCGATACGCGACGGCCGGTTTGAAGAGGTACGCGCTGCCCTGCACGCTTGCAACTTGCCGCAGCGGCGACGCGTTGTCGAGAACCCAAATGCCGCGTCCGTGCGTCGCCAATACGATGTCCTCGCCGTTAAATACGATGTCGCGCATCGAGGTTACGGGAAGATTGAGTTGCAGCGATTGCCATTGCGCGCCGTCATCGAACGAAACGTAGACGTGGCGCTCGGTTCCGGCGTAGAGCAACGCGCGATGCTTCGGATCTTCGCGCACGACGTTCACTGATTCGTTTGAGGGAATACCGCTGGTGATGAGCGACCAGTGTTTGCCGCCATCGTGAGGCTTGTAAATGTACGGCCGGTTATCTTCCAGCCGGTGGCGGTCGATTGCCGCATATGCCGTTTGCGCATCGAAGTGCGAGGGATCGATGATGCCCACTTTGCTCCACGGCGTAAGGGCCGGCGGCGTGACGTTTTGCCAGTGCGCGCCTTCATCGCGGGTAATCCAGATGAAGCCGTCATCCGTGCCCGCCCAAATTTCGTGCGCGCGAACCGGTGAGGGCGCGATCCAGTACACGACACCGCGGTGCGGAATGCCCAAGTTGTCGGCGACGGTCGGCGGATCGAGATTCGGTGGGACCGTATTTGTGGGACGCGTCAGATCCGGACTGATGACCTGCCACGAACGCCCGCGATCCGCGCTGCGAAAGATCTTCTGATGCGAGAGATAGATGACGTCCGGATTTTGCGGCGAGACGACGATGGGCAGAGTCCACGTATTGCGCCACACGGTGTCCGGATATTTGATCGTCGGATCGATCACTAACTCCCAGTTCGTGTCGATGTTTTCCTCGACGCCGGGCGCGCTGCCGTAGACATGTGCCGGATGCAGCGGATCCGCCGCAATCGTCCCGCTTTCTCCGCCGGCATCAATGGGACGCCAGTCGCGTGCCGAGATGTTGCGGTGAATGCTGCGGCTCGGTACGGCCACTGCGCCCGAGTCTTGCTGCGCACCGTACACCCAATACGGGAAGCGGTTGTCCGTGATGACGTGGTACAGCTGTGCCGTCGACTGGTTGTACCACGAGCTCCACGTTTTGGCCCCGTCGACGGAAACCACGACGCCCTGGTCGCTGCCCAGGATGATCCGGTTCGTGTCGTTTGGATCGACCCATGCGGCGTGGTAGTCGTCGCCACCGGGCGCGCCTTTGATCGCAATGAACGTTTTGCCGCCGTCCGTCGTGCGGTATGTCGACGTATTCATCACGTAGAGCTCGTCCGCATTTTTCGGATCGGCGACGATCTGCCCGAAGTACCAGCCGCGCTTCCAAATGCGTCCGTCGCCCGAGGTGTGCGTCCACGTTGCACCGCCGTCGTCCGAGCGGTAGATGCCGCCGGTTTTATCCTGATTCGTATCGACGATGGTGTAAATGCGGTTGTGGTTCGCCGGCGAAATCGCGATGCCGATATGGCCCAGGACTCCACCCGGAAAACCGTTGCCGGTGATGTGCGACCACGTCTTGCCCCCATCCGTGCTCTTATACAATCCGCTGCCGGGACCGTTGCTCGGCGGATAGACGTTCCACGGCGGGCGCCGCGTCTGCCAAAGCGATGCAAACAAGGCGTTCGGATTTGTGGGATCCATCGCGATGTCGATCGCGCCGGTGTTTTGATCTTTGTAGAGCACTTTGCTCCAGCTCTTGCCGCCGTCGACGCTCTTGAACACGCCGCGCTGAGCATTTGGACCGTACTGATGGCCGAGCGCGGCCACGTAAACGATGTTCGCATCTTTCGGATCGACGATCACTTTGCCGATTTGCCGCGTATCGGTCAAACCGATATGCGACCACGTTTTGCCTGCATCGACGGATTTGTACATGCCGTCGCCCTGCTGAATGGCCGAGCGCATATCGGCTTCACCGCTGCCGACGTAGATCACGTTCGGATCGCTTGGCGCCATCGCGATCGCGCCGATTGAGGCAATCGGCTGCGAGTCGAAGATCGGCGTCCACGTGCGCCCGGCGTTGTGCGTCACCCACACGCCTCCGCCAACCGCGCCGAAGTAGAACGTGTCGGGATCGCTTGGAACGCCGACGACCGTAATCGCGCGGCCGCCGCGTAGCGGACCGATGTTGCGCCAGTGCAAACCGCCGAACATTGACGCGTTGACGGAGGCGTTCGCGGGAGACGCCGCGAGAAGCGAAGGCAGCTGGAACAGCAGAGCGATGAACAAAGCAAAAGAGCGTCGCATGATTGCCGATTCCCGGCAATGCAAGGGGCGCCCTCGATGCCTTCTTGTTGGCCGCGCTTAGCGGCTACCAGCCTCCGCCGGCGTCGCCGCCGCCGAATCCGCCGCCCATATCGCCTCCGCCGAAGTCGCCGCCGCCCCAGCCGCCGCCGGCGCTGCCGCCCATGTCGGCCTGACCGGGATCGCTTTGCCAGCCGCCGGCGTCAGGCTGCTGCTGCGCCGAACCGGGATCGACGCCGCCTTGCATGCCGCCGTAGTTTTGATGTCCGAAGAGTTCGTTGCCGAGCCACGCGCCGCCAAGGCCGCCGAGCAGTCCGCTCCACAAGCCGCCGCCCCAACCGCCGCCGTAGCCGAAGCCGCCATAGCCGGGTCCGTATCCGGGGCCGTAGCCCGGACCGCCGCCATACCCCGGCCCGCCGTAGCCGCCGCCGTAATACGAGCCTTGGCGCGCGCGGATGAGCGAGCGGATGATGAAGAACGCGAAGAGCGCGATGATAATCCACCAAAACACGCCTATATGTACTCCCGCGGATTGCGATTGTTGCGCGGCATATGCCGTCCGCGGCGCCGCGTGCAGCGAACTCAAATGCGAACGGTAGACGTCGAACGCCGCGTTCACGCCCGCCGTGATGCCCGCATCGAAGTGGCCGGCTTTGAATTGTGAGTTGATCGCATTGACGACGGATTGCGACGTCGCCGCGCTCCACCAGCCCGCTTGCATCGCGGCGTTATCCGGGACCACGCGCGTCTGCCGGTCGCCTTTGTCGATGAAGATGAGCACGCCGTTGACCGATTGCTGCGCGAACGTGTTTTCGGCAGCGGTGCGATCGTCGTTTCCGGCGACCGACGGTACCGTTACCACGGCAATCTCTTTGCCGGTATCGCGGTGGAAGTTCGAGATGCGTGAATCGAGCTGGGACACCGTCGCGGCACTGAACATGCCGGCGTTGTCCTGCACGTAGGACGATGTTTGCGCGAGAGCCGCGCTCAAAATCACTGCTGCGATCATTTGACGAGTATTCCCGCGGCCAGTAAGCCGCCCACGATGCTGAACGCGAAGACGAAGATAAATATCCACACACCGGCGCGCAGCATGAGATCCTTGCGCTTGCGCGCGGCGCGCGTGAAGTGAGTTCGCGGGGCTTTGCGCCTGCTCATGAGATTTGCGTCTGCGCTTCCTTGGCGGCTGCCCACAGGCGTTCCAAGTTGTAAAACGCGCGCTGCTCGGGCGTGAAGACGTGCACGACGACGTTACCGATATCGATGAGAATCCAATTGCCGTCGGCGTATCCCTCGACGCGCGAGACGCGCAATCCGTTCTCCTCGATCTTTTCGGCGATGCTGTCCGCGATGGATCGCGTCTGAATCTTCGAGCGTCCCGTTACGATGACGAACGTGTCGGCGATGATCGTACGTCCGGCGACGTCGATCTCGGTCAGGTCTTCAGCTTTTTTATCGAGCGCCGCGGCGCGTACGATCTCAAGAATGTCCAGCTGGTGCCTCCAGGCCGAAGGTGTGCATGGCTGCCGCGGTTTGCGGAGCGATGGGCAAGTGCCTCTGAGTAAGATACCGCAGGGACGACAGAATCGTTGCACGCATCGCCGCGTGCAGGTTGCGCTGCGCCAGCGCGGCCAGCTCCGCCCGCTCGGGGTAGTCGCGGCCGGGCTCCAGGCCGTCGGCCAGGTAGAGAATGCAGTCGAGCGGCGACATCTCGCCTGCGGCGAGCGTGTGCTTGGCGATCGCAGAGAGAATCTCTGCGTCGGTAACCTTGAACATCGAGAATGCCAGCGCCGCCGAGAGCGGAGCATGCAGCACCACCGGATGTTCTTGCGCATAAGCGTCGATCGCTACGCCGTGCGCGGCGCTTTCGCGCAGCAGCCTGTCGCCGGAATACAAGCGCGCGAGATCGTGGAGCATTCCGGCAACGCGCGCCTTGCGCGGATCCGCACCATGCAGGCGTGCGAGATTTTCTGCCATGCGCGCAGCGCGAACGCAATGCGCGTAGCGGTGCTCTTGCCCCAGATGTTCGCGCACGCGTTCGGCGATCTCCGTGAACGTATTCAAGCGAGTGAGGAACGCAATGCGTGCAGGCGGTTCTTGTAAATCTCGCTCTTGAGGTTGCCCGCCCACATCACGAGCGCGTTCTCGTTATTGTCGCTGTAATAGCCTTTGCGCGTCGAGACCGTCGTAAAACCGTATTTGCGGTAGAGGTTTTGCGCCACGGAGTTGCTTTCGCGCACTTCGAGCGTCATCCACGAGGCGCCGCGTTCGATCGCTTCGTCCAGCAAACGCATGAGCATGACCTCGCCGAACTTGCGTCCGCGGAAACGCGGATGCACGGCAATCGTCGTCACGTGTGAATCTTCGAGAATCACCCAAATGCCGCCGTACGCGACGACGAGATTGTCGATTTTGCCGACGTAGTAATGCGCGAGCTTGTTATCGTGCAGCTCTTGATAGAACGCGTTGCCCGGCCATTGCGTGGTAAACGATTGCTGCTCGATGCGCAGCACTTCTTTGACGTCCGCGTCGATCATCGGTTCGATGCGCAGCGGCGCGTTGCCGCCGAGATCCGGCCGTGGCTCCAGCTTCACAGGTTTTTGGGAACCTTTGCGGCTGGAAGTTCGCCGTAGTCCGCGCGGATTTCGTGTGCGCTTCGCGCAGGCTCGCGCTGCGCGGCGACTGCCGCTACGGCGAGTGCGGTCGGGACGATGGCGCGTTGCATGATGTTCACGCTCCAACCGCGTTCGGCAAGGCCCGGAAGCACGTCCTCCGCATCGCCGATAACTGCGAGGGGACCGCTCGGAGCGCCGATTTCGTCGAGCACGTCTGCGATGTATCCGGAGGCGCGCCGTTCACCGTTTTCGGAGCGCAAGCGGACCGATACCACGCCCTTGCGGCCGCGGACAACGGCGAGGACGGGGGGCTTGATTTCGGTGCCGGTCTCGATGGCATCGAATGAGTTCACGCCCACGAGCGGACGGCGCCATCCCAGCGCCAGCGACTTCGCATAACTGATGGCGATGCGCACGCCGGTGAAACTGCCGGGACCGATGCCGACCGCCAGCCGGTCGATATCGCCCGGACCGGCGGTTCCCGCTTTCAGGAGCACTTCGCGAACGGCGCCAAGGCCCTGCTCGAGCGCGACGTTTCCGGACAGCTCGACGACCGCCGGCGGATCGCCGTCCCGGGCAACCGCGGCGGAGAATCCGCCGAGCGCCGCATCGATCGCGAACACGATCATGCGGCCTCACCCGAGCGGTGAATCGTTACGCGCCGCGGCTGGTCGCCTTTGCCGTCGATGTCGATTTCGTAGCGCATGGGCGGCAGCAGGCCGGGCGCGTTTCGCCACCATTCCACCAGCACGATCGAACCGCCGTCGAACGCGTCGTCCAGCCCCAGCTCGGTCACGTCCGCCGGGTCGTCCACGCGGTACAGGTCGAGATGATCGATGGGCGGCGTTCCGCCATAGCGGTGCCAAAACGTGAAGGTCGGGCTGCTTGCGGGATCGCTGCCGAGGAGCTCGCGCACGACCGCTTTGACAAATGTCGTTTTGCCCGCGCCCAGCGGACCCGAGAGGCCGACCGCGTCCCCGGCTTTGAGTCCCCGCGCGAACGCGGCCGCGAAGTCGGTGAACTCTTGCTCGGTGTGAAATGTTCGATCCATAGGCGTGGCGAATAAGATACGCCAAGCGATGAAGGATCACCGCGCCGAGATAAGCGCGCAAGCCAAGGCATATCTCGAAGAACTTGAAGCCGCCGCGGCGGCCGCCCATGAACGACTCCGGGCCGGGGTGCTGCGTTTGCAACCGCAAGCGCTGACGGATGACCCTGTGTCCGAAGAACCGTTCGAGGATGAGCCGTTGCCGGAAACGGATCCCATATTCGCGACGCGCGAATTCGACGTACCGCCCCAGGCGGTCGGCGGACTCGTCGATTTTGATGTGAACGAACAGTAGGGCCCTTGAACAACGATATCATTTCTCAAATCAACGTCGAAGATGAAATGCGGGAGAGTTATCTCTCGTACGCCATGTCGGTCATCGCCTCGCGCGCGCTTCCCGACGTGCGCGACGGTCTCAAACCCGTGCAGCGGCGCATTCTGTTCGCGATGCGCGAGATGGGCATGGAGCCTTCGAAGCAGCACCGCAAATGCGCCGGTATCATCGGCGAGGTGCTCAAGTCGTTCCATCCGCACGGCGACAGCTCGGTGTACGATGCCCTGGTACGCATGGCGCAAGATTTCACGCTGCGCTATACGCTGGTGGACGGCCACGGCAACTTCGGATCGATCGATCCGGATCCGCCGGCGGCATACCGGTATACGGAAGCGCGCCTCGCGCGCCCGTCTCTGGAAGTGCTCAGCGACATCGATAAAGAGACCGTTGCGTTCGTTCCGAACTTCGACAATCAAGGCATGGAGCCGAGCGTGCTGCCGGGCAAACTTCCGCAGCTGCTGCTCAACGGCTCGAGCGGTATTGCGGTCGGCATGGCCACCAATATTCCGCCGCACAATTTGAATGAGATCGCCGACGCGGTCGCTGCCATCATCGACGATCCCAATGTTAGCGACGATGCGCTGTGCGACATCGTCAGCGGCCCCGACTTTCCGACCGGCGGCATCATCATGGGTCAGGAAGCGATTCGCGAAGCATACAAGACGGGCCGCGGTTCGATAACGATTCGCGGTAAAGCGGAGATCGTCGAGGAAAAAGGCCGCCATAAGATCGTCATTACCGAGATACCTTACCAGGTGTACAAGAACCGCATCGTCGAGGCGATAGCGGACGCGCACACCGAAAAGCGCATCCAGGGCATCGCGCGCTTGGACGACGAGACGAACCGCAAAGGTATGCGCGTGGTCGTCGAGCTGCAAAAATCGGCGACGCCGAAAGTCGTGCTCAATCAGCTCTACAAGCACACGCCGCTGCAGTCGAGCTTCGGCTTCAACATGCTGGCGCTGGTGCCGGTGGGCGAACCGCGCGCCGACGGAACCGTGGCCATCGAGCCGCAAGTGCTCTCACTCAAGCAGCTGCTGGAACATTACATCGCGCACCGCAAAGACGTCGTCACCAAGCGCACGCAATACGACTTGCGTAAAGCCGAAGAGCGCGCCCATCTGCTCGAAGGCTACCGGATCGCGCTCGACAACATCGACGAAGTCATCGAAATCGTGCGCGGCAGCCAAACGACCGACGAAGCCAAGCAAAAGCTCACCGTGCGGTTCAAACTCTCCGACGTGCAAGCCAGCGCCATCGTCGACATGCGCCTGCGTACGCTGGTCGGCCTGGAACGGCAGAAGATCGAGGACGAGTACGCCGAGCTCATCAAACTGATCGCGGAGTTGCAAGACATTCTCAAGAGCCCGCGCCGCATCGCCGCCATCGTCAAGACCGAAATTCTCGACGTCAAGAAGAAATTCGGAGACGAGCGCCGCACGGCAATCATCCCTGCGGAAGACGAATTTTCCGTTGAAGCACTGATTCCGAACATCGACGTCGTCGTGACCTACACCGTGGGCGGCTACATCAAGCGCGTCTCGGTCGATACGTTCAAGACGCAAAACCGCGGCGGACGCGGCGTCACCGGCATCTCGAACCTCAAAAAAGAGGACGTCGTGCGCAATTTCTTCATTACGAAGACGCACGACCACGTCTTGTTCTTTACGAACAAGGGACGCGCGTACCGTTTGCGCGGCTTCGAGATTCCGGACACCACGCGCCAAGCGCGCGGCACGGCGCTGGTCAATCTGCTCACGCTGCCGCCGGGTGAAGAAGTCAGCGCGGTATTCCCGGTGCGCAACTTCGGCGGCGAGCGCTTCATGATCATGATCACCAAGAACGGTGTGATCAAGAAGACGAAACTCGAAGAGTTCGCCAACGTGCGCCGCAACGGCTTGAACGCGATCAATCTCGACGACGGCGACGAACTGCTCGCGGTCGATCTCTCCGACGGTTCCCGCGACGTCATTCTCGGAACCGTGAACGGCATGGCCGTGCACTTCAACGAGAAAGACGTCCGTCCGATGGGGCGCAACGCGCGCGGCGTGAAGGCCATGACGCTCGATAAGGGCGATGCCATCGTCGCGATGGACGTGCTCGAGGACAACCGGCGCGAAGTCTTGCTGGTTACGACGCTGGCATTCGGCAAACGCACGCCGATCGACGACTACCGCCACACATCCCGCGGCGGCAAGGGCGTCAAGGCGTTCGCCAAGGAGCGCGAGGACATCGGCAAGGTGGTCGACCAGATTCTGGTCGCGCCCGAGGACGAGGTGTTGATGATCACCACTTCCAATCAGGTCATCCGGCTGCGCGTCGCCGACATCCGCAAAGCGGGACGCTCCACCAAGGGCGTGCGTCTGCAGCGGCTGGGCGAAGGCGATGAAGTGATCGCCGTCACCAACCTGGGCAAACAGTCCAAGCAAATCACGGACATCACCGGCGAACCCCTTGAAACCCCGGCGTAGGAGGCAAGGTTAAAACAGACATGAGTGCATTAGCCGACGTTTCGCAAACGAACTTTCAGCAAGAGGTGCTTGGCTCGCCGCAGCCGGTGCTCGTCGATTTCTGGGCACCCTGGTGCGGGCCGTGCAAAATGCTCGCGCCGGTGGTCGAGAAGGTCGCGGGCTCGCATGCGGGCCGCGCGAAGTTCGTCAAACTGAACACCGACGACAATCCGAGTTTGGCCGGCGAGTATCAGGTGTCGGGCATCCCGTGCCTGATTCTCTTCAAGGGCGGCAAGCCGGTCGATCGCATCGTCGGCTACGTGTCGGAACAAACGATTACGTCAATGCTCAGCAAGCACTTGAACTAAAGAGCCTGCTATTTCCGTCATGCCGTTGTTGCCGCAAGGCTCGTTTACCAAAGTAAACTTCACCTTGCGGCGCCTAGGCCTGACGAAAATCCCAGGCCCTTTGTTGGTCTGAATGGTTGATCAAAGTATGCGCGGGATACCTCCCGTGCATCGTTTTTTATCCGAACCCCGCATTGCCGCGTATGAGGCGCTGCTGGGCCGCGAGCACGTAAAGCAACGCATCGACACCACGCTGGACGAGTTTCGATGTCATCCTGAGGTATCGAAGGACGGCCGAGGTATCGAGGCCCCCCCGTTCGACACACTCGTCGCGCAAGTACTCGAAAAGCTCGAGCGCAGCGCGTTCGATCTGCTGGTGCCCGTCATCAACGGCACCGGCATTTTGCT
>DAISWS010000061.1:487-15089 GCA_036826275.1 Vulcanimicrobiaceae bacterium | reverse complement strand
GCCGAGCTGATGACGGTCATGCGCCGCTCCGCGCAGCGAGCGATTGATTTAAAAGAGCCGTTCATCACGCCGCGCGCGATTTTGCTCTCACTGATGGACGATCCGTCCCTGGGAACGGCGATTTCGGACGTCGTGAGCCGCGACAAAGTGCTCTCCGCGGAGGTTTCCGAAAGCCCCGGCATGACGCGGCTCGTCGAAGAACGCATGCAAGACGGCGAGCAGCCCGCGCTCGCGCGCTATGACACGCTCGCGTTCAAAACGCCGGACGGGCGTGCGAGCATGTGGCTCAACAAAGACGCGTACACGATTTTCGTCGAAGGCGCGCAGCGCGTGGAGGATCGCTATTTTCCAAAGCATCTCGCGCTCGGACTTGCGGCGCAAGCCATTCACGCACCGGGACTGCTAACCGCGATCCGCGTCGAACCCGGCGTTCTCGCCGACGCTATTTACAAACTGTAACGCAGCGGGGGCCGCCGCTATTTCACCAGATCGGCTGACGTTATTTCTTCCAAATACTCGAAGAGCTGCGGCAGCGTGATTTTTTCGAGCGCGGTCTGCTGCTTGATGCCTTCGCCGTCCTCGCCCTCGTCGCGCAAGTAACAGCGCGATTCAACGCCGGACTCGGTGTCGCTGATGAACGATACGGCAAAACCCTTACCGGGCATTTCATCGTAAATGCGCATCGTCGCCGGATTCAAAATTTCTATCGAGTGGCTCTGATTGTTGGCATCGAAGATCGTGATGGTCAGATAGTCGCGGTTCACGACCTCGATCGAGCCTACGACGAAGACGTTCTTCGCGGAAAAGAACTCGTGGCCGCGCTTGTTCCGGCTCGAGACTTCGTAGAAGACACGATGCGCGACAAAGCGGTTGAGGATCTTGCGAAGGGTCGCGAGGGACGCGAGCGTCTCGGTCCGGTTCCCGCGCGTGTAGATGATCTTCACGAGCCGCCCAACCTTGCACGGGGGCGCAGGAGGGCCCTGCTACCCCTTGACAGGCGTCCATTCGCACGGGGGAAAAGTGGGCGTCGTGCTCTCTCTGCCCGATATGGCCATCCTCAGCGTACTCGCGTTGCTCGTGTTCGGCGAGCAAAAGCTGCCCGGAATCATGCGGCAAGCCGGTCGCGTCATGCGCGAAGTGCAGAACACCTCGCAGTCGTTCATTCGAGAGATGGAGCGCCCCGCCGATACCACGCAGCCGCCTGCGCCACCCGAGCCGCCGCCGGTGGAAAGTTCTACGCCTCCGCCAGACGACGAGCAGTCGCAGCAGAAACACTGAGACGATCGCGTAACGCACGATCGTCTCAATGCCCAAGTTTCGCGCGTGCCGCGCTTACTAGATGTTGAAGTTCTGCCGGATTTCGCTGATGCGCTGCTGCAGAAGGGTGCGGGCCTGGCTTTGCAGGCGCTCTTTCTGATCCTCGGGCAGACGCTGGTAGACCAGGTATCCCGCCGCCGAGAGCAGTCCGCCCAGCACGCCGACGAGGAGCGCTTTGCCGACTTCGTTCGTGCCGGTGTTTTCCGTATTTTCGTAACTCACGCTGGCGTTCTCCGCATACGTGCCTTTGTAGCCGTTGCTGCCGGACCATTGCTCTTCCGACGGCGCCGACCGGAATGTCTCAGACATTCGAGTGCCTCCAAATAGCGAGGTGGACACTTATCATACCCGTTTGCCGTCACCTGGTTACGCTTCCGGTTCGTCCCGGACGGTGACGTGCTGCGGATATTGCGATGCAATCTGCACGGTCGCCAGCCGTGCCGTCTCCATAATCGCTACGAGCCGCTCGTCCTCGCGGGACGCCGCGTCCCACCGCAGGGATAGTTCACCGCTCTGCTGGCTCACCTCGAGCGGTGCATGAACGTGCTCCTCCAGCCCCAAACGCGCGGCCTGCAAAACAGCCGACACCGCCGCGCAAACGAGCGAGTATTCATCGGAACTCGCGGGTGCAATCTCGACGTGCCCCGCCGCAAAAACAGAGGACAGCCGTTTGCGGCTGTCCCTGCGAAAAATAACCGTGAGCACCCGAACTACGGAAGCGAGATCTTCGTGATCTTCACTTCGGCGAATGGCTGGCGGTGGCCGGTCAGCTTGCGCACGCGCTTCTTGGGCTTGTATTTGAAGACCAAAATCTTTTTGTCTTTATCCTGGCGCAGCACCGTGCCGGTGACCGTGGCGCCGCTGACGAGGGGCGAACCGACGGTGACCTTGTCGCCGCCCTTGCTTGCAAGGACGACGCGCTCGAACGTCACGTCCTTCCCGACTTCGCTCTCCAGAAGGTCCGTCTTAATGACGTCGCCCTCGCAGACTTTGAACTGCTTTCCGCACGTCTCGATAATCGCGTACATAACTTTGGAAGATTATCAGACCCCCGGCAGGCTGTCAATTGAATTCGCAGCCGTCCAGGTTTCCTGCCCCGGCTTGACTTGGGCGGCTGCCTGCCCTATACTCCGCAGAGAAGTCTAAAATATAGACTAATCTAGAATGGAGTTTTTCGGAATGGACGCATGGGAAGCCCGCGAGCACCTCGAGATGGTGGACCGCATTTTGGTCAACGCCGGCGAGCAGCCGGTCAGGATGATTCCAGGCATGCTGATCGTCTGGGGCATTGCCGCAGCGGTCATTGACGCGGGGCAGCAATTATACGTCCAGCATATCGGCGGCCACGCCGGCGCGCTGGCGGCGGACATCGCCCTCTTGATGGGTTTCCTTTTTTCGGTCGGCGTGAGCGTCTCGTTATTTCGCAACCACCGCTACGAGCGCATCTCCATCGTGGAGCAGCGCATGGCACGCACGATGGGCGCGGTGTGGTTCACGGTTATCGTCGCCGCGTTTGCGCAGCCGCACGTCTTTGCCGGATGGAGCGGCGCTGCAATATGGACGATGGGGGCAGCGATCATGATGCTGATGGCCGGATTCAACGGCGATCGCCGCGGCCTGATCGGCGGACTGGTTCTGCTG
This sequence comes from Vulcanimicrobiaceae bacterium, assembly GCA_036826275.1. Lineage (GTDB taxonomy): Bacteria > Vulcanimicrobiota > Vulcanimicrobiia > Vulcanimicrobiales > Vulcanimicrobiaceae > DATGJX01. The sequence goes on along the minus strand of DAISWS010000061.1, from coordinate 12,131 downwards.
GCTTCCGTTCTTATCGCGAATTACGCAACGCCATACGCACCCGGCTATGTCCTTGCCGGCGGCTTTATTCTCGGCTACGCGGTGCCCGGCGTTCTGTATCTGTTCAAGCCTCCGTGCGGTGATCTATAAGTGGACGATCTGCTGCTCTCGAAGATCCGCCTCGGCGTGGTCGCGGAGCTGCTCACCGCAAAGTGGGTCGCGTTCAGTGAATTGCAGCGCGCGACGCAAACGACGAACGGCAATCTCGGCGCGCACGTTGCGAAACTGGTCGAAGCGGGCTACGTCGCGGAGGAAAAAGCGTTCGTCAACCGCCGCCCACAGACGCGGTACAGTTTGACTCCCGCCGGGCGCTCGGCGTTCGTGCAGCACGTGCGCGAGATGCAATCACTACTCGAAACCTCCCAATCTTGACTTTGACATTACGTCATAGCGTAGCGTGGATATAGACATGAAAAGCACGATTTCTCCCTGGTGGTATCGCCGGCGTGCGCTCATCATGGGGCTCATCTATCTTGTGGGCTTCTTCGGTGCCGCGCTATTTGACGCCATCGTTCATGTGCGATACGTGCCGGTCGTGGACGCGGTTCCGTGGGCCGTACCCGTAGCGGTGGCGCTCGTCGTCGCGTCTTGGGCGCTGCGCGTCTGGGGCTCGAGCTACCTCACCGCTGCTACGGTATGGAGCGTGAATTCGCTCACCGGTTCTCTGATCACGGGCGGCCCGTTCGCATACACGCGCAATCCGTTGTATCTCGGCAACGTACTGATGGCGCTCGGCATCGGGGCTTTCGCGCCGCCTTTCGGATGGCTCTTCATCAATCTCGCGCAGATGGCGTTCATCGTCATGCTCATCCGCTGGGAAGAACGCGGAATGCGCGAGCGGCATGGCGATGCGTTCGACGCCTATTGCGCATACGTGCCGCAGTTCTTCCCGCGATTGACGCCCGGCGCCATTTCAAGTCTTCACCCCTCGGCGGGAGAAGGTTTGCGCGCCGAGATATTCACGGGCGCAATCCTCGCCGGCACGATAGCGATCTCCGTCGATCGTGCGTACGGCTGGGCGGTATTCGCTCTCCTGTATATTTTCGGAATTACGGCACAAACGCTGCTCGCGCGCCGCCGCGCGAGCGTCTAAGGAGAAGAACATGCTTCCACTGTTTGGATTGTTGCTTGCCGCTGCGTCCGCTTCGCCGGCAAACGTCACGTGCGCCGCGGCGCGCGCATTCACCGGAACGGTTTGCGTACCGTCTTCTTCAGGAAAACATCCGGCGATTCTGTTGCTCGGCGGTTCGGAAGGCGGCGACAGTATGGCGCAGCTCGCGAAGCGTTTTGCGGGTTACGGCTACGTCGCCGCATCGGTTGCGTACTTCGGCGCTCCGGGTTTGCCGAAGACGCTCGAAAATATTCCGGTCGAAACGATTGGGACGGCACTGGACGGTATCGCCAAGCGTGAGGACGTTGATCCGGACAAGATCGCGGTGCTCGGCGGTTCGAAGGGCGGGGAGCTCGCGCTTCTCGTCGCTTCGACGTATCCGCAAATCCACGCCGTCGTCGCGGACGTGCCCAGCCCGTTTGCATGGGAAGGTATCGCGGCCGGACCCGGCGCTCCCGAATCATCCTGGACGATTGCCGGCAAACCGGTTCCCTACGTGCCGTACACGAGTACGATGGGCGCGCAGTTTATGAACGCCTATACCATGCATCAGCCGCTCGATTTGCGTAAAGGCTACGATGCCGCGATGATGGAGAACGAGGCGGACATTGCACCCGCGATGTTTCCGCTGCAGAACATTCATGGGCCGGTCTTGCTGCTCGCGGGCGACGACGATCAAATCTGGAATTCGCAGGCGCAGTGCGCGCTTGCGCTCGCCTATTTGCAGCAGCACCATCACGCATACGCCGACAAATACGTGCACTATGCGGGCGCGGGACACATGTTTCTGTTTGCACGGCCGGGACATGCGGACACACAAGCTGCGCTCGGTCCGATGACGTTGCTGCTCGGCGGTTCGGAGCAGTCGAACGTTGCGGCTGCGAACGCGGCGTGGCCGCTCATCGGCGAGTTCTTGCAGCAGGCGTTACGGACGTAGCGTCAGCGTTGCACGGGTGTGGGCGCGGATCGCCGCATCGCTGAACGGCAGCGGAACGAGACGCTCTCGCTGCCACGTGGCACTTTGATCGGTGTAATGGCCGGAACCGGGTTCGCCGGACTCGCCGCTCGGAATCACGATGCCGCCGGCGTCCCAATTCCCGACGTCCCAAACGGCGCGAAAGCTTTGCGAGTGCGTCGGCGTTTGCACGTGAATACCGAAGCTGTCGCCGTTTCCGTCGAAGGTCGCACCATTCAAAAAAGACATACCGAGCATAGAAAGGGGATGCTGGACGCTGAAGCGGCCGTAGGTGCCCCAGGGCTCGAGCAACTTCGTTCCATACGTATTCACCGCTAAACGCAACGAATGGACGAGCAGTGCATCGTAGTCGCTTCGGATCCACCAGCCGCGCGGGCGCTCGCGCAACACGCGCATGAGCAGCATCAGGTCGGCGTTTCCGGCGCTGCTCTGATATGCGTTGGCCATCGAGCGCGCATTGTAACGTGCTACGCTTGCAACGGCGATTTGGCGCACCTCCCAAGCAATGGCCGCGCCGCGCGAATCGCGATCGAAGCGTCCGTTCCAACGCGAAAGCGCGCGCACGTACGGTCCGAGCCCTGCGTCATGTGTGAGATGCTTGCGGCGTATGGCCGCCAGGGTTTTCCGCGCGATGTCACGCTCCGGCAGGGAGAGCGTATCGGTTTGAAATGTCGCGAGGTCGGCGACCGAGAGCTTCGGCTTGCCGTGGAGCAGCGTTTCGATGCGTTTTGCGCGGTAGGGCGCGGCGAAATTCGGTGAGAGCCGCAACGGATATCCCGCGCCGTACATGCGGTTGTTAGCCGTGAAAACGATGCCGTTGCGAGAAGGCGCAACGCTCGGCAAACGTGAGAACGTGACCGCCGGATATACCGGATCGCCTGCAGCATGCACGCGCAATCCCCAAAGCGGGTCGTTCGGAATGAGGCCTGCGAGCTGATAGGCAACGGCACCGCTGCGCTCGGCGATGACGAAGTTTTGCGGCGGCCCCGGATAACCGCGCAGCGATTGTACCGCTTGCGCAATCGATCGCGCACGGTCCAATCCTTCGAATGTCTGCAATGGCGTCACGGGCGATCGAACGCCGTGCCAGTAGACGGCGTACCCAGTCGAGCCGCCGGTTTGCGCCACGAAACCGTGTCGCGTATCGTAGTACGTGAAACGCCGGTCGCCGCCGAAGCGGACGTGAAAGACTTCCGTGCGCGGGCGCGCGCCGTCGAGCGAATCGCGGTACACGCTTTCCGTCGCCACGGTCCCATTGGTCGCGCCCCACGCGATCGAGTCGTTGTGACCAAGGATCACGCCGGGTGTCCCCGCGAGCGAACCGCCTGCAACGTGAAAACCGCCGGGGCCGTGTAAGTCCACAAGGTACCAGACGCCGGGAATGCCCAGACGCAAATGCGGATCGTTTGCCAGTAGCGCGCGTCCGGTTGCGGAATGCGCGGCGCCGATAGCCCATTCGTTGCTGCCGATCGGGGGACGTCCACTGAAGCGCGGCAGCACGAGCGCCGCGCGCAGCGATTGCACGCGGTTGGGTAGCGGCGGCACGGGTCGAATCGCGGTTCCGTCGATCGGCGCGTCGTACGCGGGATCCGTCACGGTGTAGAGATCGAGCAGCGGCGCGGCGTTCTTTTCGCGCGACACGGCGTCGCGCCGCACGACGTCGTCCCACGGATCGATCAAATCCAACACCGTTGCCATTCCGGCGGCGAGCGAATCCTGCGCGGTCCACCGCTCCGGCTTGTACAGCAGGATGTGAAATTCGACCGGCAGCGGTTCGCGCTGCATCGCCGCGTTCACGCCTTGCGTGAAGGCTTCAACGATGCGGCGGTTGCCGGGATCCAAATGCGCCCACTGCTCGTCAACGAGCTGCCGGATGTTCACCACGCGCGCGTTTTCATCGGCGCTCAAGACGGCCGGTCCAAGTACTGCGGACAAGCGTCCGTACACGAAACGCCGGATGAGATCCATTTGAAACAGGCGGTCCGACGCTTCCGCGTAGCCTTGCGCAAACATGAGATCGTGCTGCGTGCTCGCATAGATGTGCGGAATGTCGCGCTCGTCGCGGACGATGCGCACGGGCGCATCCAAGCCGGAAATGACGATCGTGCCCGACGTCTGTGCCGCAGCGCGCAAACCAATTGCGACCCAAACGATCCAGGCAAGTATGACGAGTAAAAACGCCAGAAGAAGCACCCCGAGCGCGCGCGTGACCGGTCCGGGAAATCGCCGCCGTTTAGAGGTCGACGAAGACGTCATCGCCCTCGACGCGTACGGAATACGTGGGGAGAGGCATAACCGCCGGCAGTTTGAGCACCGCGCCGCTGCGTACGTCGAACTCGGCGCCGTGCCGAGGACACACGATGCGGCACTCTTCGAGTTCACCCTGATCGAGCGGCGCGCCGTCGTGCGTGCAGACGTCTTCGATAGCGTAAAGCTTGCCGTCGACATTGCAAAGCAGCACTTCGGTACCGTCGACGACGACGCGAAGCGTGCGCCCGGGCTCAATATCGTTTATTTTCGCAACGGGATAATCGGCCATGCGTCCGCGTTCGAAAATACATCGGGGCCGCCCTTTTCGAACGGCTCTTAAATAAAACGCAACCGCGTCAGCACGTGCAAAGAAGGCTAGACGTCGGCTCGGCCTCCCGATGACCCGGGGTTGAAAATTTCTGACTTTTTTTGCGCCGGCCATGGATGGCCGTTTCAAAACTTTGTTTTCGCAAAAAAGCAGATAAGTAGAAAAAGCCCTGGATGGGCTTTTTCGAGCGGTTTTCAACCCCGGGTCATCGGGAGGCGCAGGCGGCGTTTAACCGACCGAGCCTTCCATTTCCATTTTGATGAGGCGGTTGAGTTCGACCGCGTACTCCATCGGAAGCTCTTTGACGAAGAAGTCGAAGAAGCCGTTGACGATCAGAGCGCGCGCGTCGGCTTCGCTCAGTCCGCGGCTCATCGCGTAGAAGAGCTGCTCTTCGCTAATTTTGCTGACGCTGGCTTCGTGTTCGACGGTGGAGCGCTGTTCGTGCACCTTCATCGTGGGCTTGGTATCGCTCGAGGATTCTTCGTCCATGATGATCGCGTCGCACTTCACGTGCGTGCGCGAATTCACCGCGCCCGGCATGATCTCGACCAGACCGCGATACGTCGTCTTGCCGCCGTGCGCGGAAAGCGACTTGTTCGTGATGACGGATGTCGTGTTGGGTGCGGCGTGAATAACTTTCGCGCCCGCGTCCTGGTGTTGCTCTTCACCGCCGACCGCCATGGAAAGAACCGTGCCGCGCGCGCCTTCGCCCATGAGGTAAATCGAGGGGTACTTCATCGTCAGGCGTGAGCCGAGATTGCCGTCGACCCATTCGACCGTCGCGTTCTTGTATGCGACGGCGCGCTTGGTGACGAGGTTAAAGATGTTCTTGTACCAGTTCTGGATCGTCGTGTAGCGGATCGTCGAGCCTTCCAGCGCGATGAGTTCGACGACCGCGCTGTGCAGCGAGCTCGACGAAAACTTCGGCGCGGTGCAGCCTTCCGTATAATGGAACTTCGCGCCCGGCTCGGCGATGATCAGCGTGCGCTCGAACTGCCCCATGTTCTCGCTGTTGATGCGGAAATACGCTTGCAGCGGCGTCTTCACTTCGACGCCAGCCGGAACGTAAGCGAACGAACCACCCGACCAGACGGCGGAGTTCAGCGCGGCGAATTTATTGTCGCCCGGCGGAATGACGGTCGAGAAATATTTTTTGACGATCTCGGGATACTCGCGAACGGCGGTATCCATGTCGCAGAAGATGACGCCGAGCTCCTCGAGATCCTTGCGGATCGAGTGGTACACGACTTCGGATTCATACTGCGCCGAAACGCCGGAGAGAAACTTGCGCTCGGCCTCGGGGATGCCGAGCTTGTCGAACGTCTTTTTGATGTCCTCGGGGACGTCGTCCCAGTTCTTCTCCGCTCTGTCGCTGGCGCGCACGAAGTATTGAATGTTGTCGAAATCGATCTCGGCCAGACGCTGCGTGTCGCCCCACCACGGCATCGGCTTACTAAGGAAGACATCCAGCGCCTTCATACGGAAGTCGCGCATCCAGCCCGGCTCGTTCTTCAGCTCGCTGATGTTGGCGACGATCTCCCGGGTCAGGCCTTTGCCCGACTGGAAGATGTAGTTCTCCGGGTCGTGGAAGCCGTGCTCGTACTCGCCGCCGACCGGTGCGGTCTTTAATTGCGTCGCCATTGCCTTCTCAGGCTACCCCGCGAAGGGGCGATAGTCAAGATAGTGAAGTCGTATCTTCACTTTCTTGGATCGAGCGCAGGACGGAGCGCAGGGCAAACCGGGCATCCATGCGCTTGAGGTCGGCGCCCTCGCCTGCGAGCGAGCGCAAGGCTTCACGTCTGAGCGGCGGCGCGGCCTCAAAAATGTCGTCCCATACGCGGTCGGCGTAGAATATCGCTCGCGCGTCTTCGAGTATTTGCCCGCTTTCGGCGGCATCGAGCAGCCCTCGCTTGCGCGCGCGGTAGAGCAGGTAGCGGACATTGACAAGCGGCACGCTGAGCGCTCGCTCGTGCTCCGGCTCGATGATTACGGCAACCTCGTCATCACCGTCGATGGCCGAGGTCGCGTACCACCGGGCGATCGTGCCGCGCGGGCGCGCACCGTACGGCACGCATTCGACGGCGCGTAGCGCGCCCAAACTTGCCGCGCCGACCACCGTGCAACGGCGGCATGCATTTCGAACTTCCTTCGGGCTTGGCGCCAGCTCTTCTTGAAAGACGCCGTCAATCAAAACGATCGCAGCGGCGTACTGCGCGGCGTCGGCCATGTCGCCACGCCGAGCGCTCCGGCGGTACGTTACGCCGGCCAGCGGTATCCGATCTTCCGGCGGAAGTGATGGACCGGCGAAGACGATCGCGGACTTCACGGTTCGTCGACGATCTTCCGCGCAATCGCGCCGATGCGGCCGTCGAGTAACGTCGTTTCGAATTCCGGCACGATCGCGCGCACGACGAAAAAGCGCTTATCGGGAGGCGATAAGTCGACGATTGCAACACGCGAAGCAAAGGCGCGCAGCGCGTCGATGAGCGCCTGCATATTCGCGGAAAGATCGCCGGCTTCCGTGTCGGCCAATTCGGCAAAACGTATGAAGCGCGACGGCGCATCGAAGTACCAGCGTCCGTGCGGCAACGACGTGCGCCGCCGGGTGTGCGTCGCGAAACGCGACGGAGGATCGCCCGCGCGCAGAATGTTCTCACGCGCCGCCTGAATGTTGGCGGTGCACGCCTGCGCCGCTTCGGAGAGCGCGCGCAGAACTGCCGTAACCGGCGACCTCGAACAGCCGAACCCCGCGTGAAAGTCGGTTCGCTCGCGATCGCAAACGGATGCTAGCACGCCGAGCGGAAACGGCGGAACGCGCATCGCGACGAGCCGCACCTCCGTCCCGGCCTGCGAGAACCGCTCGCACACGCTATCGATCGAGCGGACGCGCGTGGGCTGCACGATCTCATCGACCGGATCGTCGACGAAGGACAGAGGCCCGGCGCCGAAGATGTGCTGCAGCAATCGCTTGGGCCGAAGATGCGCGCGTGCGTGCGTAACGGCATAGAGGTGGCGTTCGACGAGCTCGAGCAGCGCGTGATAGATCGCTTCGCGAAGTGAAAATCCCGAAGCAAGTCCATTCGTATGCGTGCTTTGAAACGCGGGCAATCCGCGCCAAGGCGTTTGCACGAGCGCTTTCGGAACCGCAAGCGTGCGCCCGGAAAGAATGTCCAACGCTTGCACAAACGGCATAGGCGTGCGAGCGTACTCGTCGCGCAGTCCGCACCGCTGAAGATCGATGGTGTTGCGAACGGCGTGCGGGGCTGCGATCGTTTCCGGGATGGCGCAACGCGCCGCGGTCTGGCGTTCGACGGCCTCCATCACGGCGCCGAGAGCGGCCTGATCTTTCGATTCGCCACGGCCATTGTAAATACTCACATCGGAGAGTGAGTCCGGAACGACCGCACACATCGTCGGTAAGCCGATGCGATTCAAACGCGTCGTGTCACCGATGCGCGTCACGGCGAAGCGCGCGCACAATTCCGGAAGGCGCGCCAGCGCCTCCGCCGGGGGAAGATCGCGGTCGGCCGCTACGCGTGCTTCATGTAGGGCATTCACCACATTCGAAACCGTCGCATGCCAGCGTGTATTTTTCTTCGCCTGCGGTGTGCTCGCGAAGATTCGAACGGAAATACGCAAGACGGTCCGCTACGTGGCGGTGAAATTCCTCAGCGTTTTGGGCGGTTAGTGGGGTTTGCGGGCGCAGACGACGGTTGACGAGATCGGCCATCTTCGCGTGATACTCGTCAGGACTCTCATCGTGTTCGGGGAATCGTGCCGCTTCTTCGCGTGCGTCAGGGTCGGTAAGAAGCAGGCCAACGTACTCGCGCGCGAGAGATTCGTGAGATGGATGAAGTGCCATAACGCGCTCCGTTCACTGTACAGTGGGCGGCCCGTCTTCGACGCACAACGCGGCGTCGCTTTGTGACCTTCCGCCCATTTCGCACGAAGAACGGGGAGGACCGGTTTACCGGGCCCTCCCCTGCCGTGCACGTCCATCTACAGTTTCGGTCCCCATCCGGGGAAAAGTCCGGCGCCTGCCGGTCCGACGTGATGAACGAGACGCGAACGATCGGCGTCGTTGCGGTTGTCGATTTCTTCGATGCTCTTGTTCGTGCGAATCGTCTTGGCTTCCATGGTGCTCTCCTCGCTGCTGTGTCCGGCGAAAGCCGCCGTTGATGCATATGTTAGTGAGCGCGCGTGCCGCGTTCGTCGCAAAATCGTCCGCGAGCGTCCGTATTATTTGACGCTGAACTTTTTTCGGGGCTATGCTTGAAAGCGTGCGATGCTAACGCTTACGCTCAGTATCCGGCTCTTCGGGCTCCCACGCTTTACGTGCGAACAGCCGCTTGCTGGCCCGCTGTCTTCGAACGTGATTGCGTTGCTGGCGTATGTGTTGCTGCATCGCGACGACCGGCTCGAGCGCGAGAAGGTGGCATTTACGCTCTGGCCGGACGCAACGGAAGAAAACGCACTTGCAAACCTGCGCCGCTCGCTGTACCTCGCTCAGCGCTGGTTGCCGAAAGGACCGGTGTGGCTCGTTGCGGATCGGCGTTCGGTCGCGTGGAACGCGGACGCGCCGTACAGCCTCGACGTCGAGGAGTACGATCGCCTGGTCGCGCAAGGGCGGAACGCCGACGCCGTTCAGCTCTACTCCGGCGATCTGTTGCAAGGCATCGATGACGAATGGACGCAAGAACCCCGTACGCAGTATCGCGACATGCAGATGCGCCTCGTCTCCTCGTGCATCGCGCAAATGCAAGACGCCGGCGATACCGCAGGTGCGATCGCGATGGCGCGCCGCGGCCTGCAAATGGATCCGTGGCACGAGGAATTCGTTCGGGCGATCGTAACGTTGCGCGCTGCCGCGGGCGACCGCGCGGGTGCGCTTTCGGAGTACCGCTCTTTCGAGCGCGCGATCCAAAATGAAATGGGCGTAGCGCCGACTGCGGAAACGAAGGCGGCGTACGAACGCGTGCGCGACGGTGCGGCGGTGCAAAACAAGATCCGGCGGGCGCACAACCTGCCCGCGCCTATCAGCAGCTTCGTCGGCCGCGAGCGCGAAATCGCCGCCGTGTGCGATCTTGCGGTAGCGAACCGCCTGGTAACGCTCGTAGGTTCCGGAGGCGTGGGCAAAACGCGCCTGGCGCTGCGCGTTGCGTCGGATTTGCAAGCGTCTCACGCGGACGGCACGTGGTTCATCGACGTCACACCGCTGGTCGAGGAGCGCGCGCTTGCGCAGGCCGTCGCCGCTACGTTGAAACTGCATACGTTGGAAGGTGCCGATTTGCCGGAACGCATCGCCGACGACATCGGGGAGAAGTGCGTACTGCTCGTGCTCGATAACTGCGAGCGGGCGATAGAAGCGTGCGCGCAGTTCGCGGCCTATGCGCTGCCGCGCTGCCCGAACCTGAAAATCTTATCCACGTCGCGTGAACGCTTTCACGTGCCCGGCGAAGCGATTTACGAACTGGCGCCGCTGGCTGAAGACGACGCCGTGCATCTTTTCCGCGAGCGGGCGTCCTCGGCCGGCGCGGGATTTCAACTCAGTGCCGAAAACGCTCCGGCCGTGAATGCGGTCTGCGCGCGATTGGAGGGGATTCCGCTCGCCATCGAGCTGGCCGCCGGACGGCTTCGCATGCTCAGTATCGCGCAGATTCACGAACGCCTCGACGATCGCTTCGCGCTGCTGCGCACGTCTGCGCGCGCGGGGGCGCCGCATCAACAGACGCTGCGGGCAACGATCGATTGGAGTTACGCGCTGCTCGCGCCCGCGGAACGCGCGGTGCTCGAACGCCTTGCGGTGTTCATGGGAACGTGCTCGCTGGAGGCGGTCAACGCCGTGTGCGGCGGCGAATCGCAAGATCAGATGCTCGACCTGATCGAACAGCTTGCGGAAAAGTCATTGGTCATCGTCGATCGCGAAAGAACGGAGAACCGGTATCGACTGCTCGATTCCGTTCGTGAGTATCTCATCGACAAGCTGCGCGAACGCCGCGAACTCGAACAGGTGCAAGGGCGGCATCTTGCCTACTTCGTCGATCTCGCAGAGCGACTCGAGCCGCGGCTGACGCGCGCGGATCAACGCGAGGCCATGGCGGCGCTCACGTTGGGGCGCGATAATCTGCGTGCCGCGTTTGTATGGGAGACCGCCGATCGCGAACATCTGCGCATGCGCTTGCGACTTGCTTCGGCTCTGCGCTGGTTCTACTGGTTCCGCGGTCTGTTCCAGCTGGCTCGCGAACGCCTTGCCGAAAGCCTCAACGCCTACCGATTCGAACGTTCGCCGGTCTATGCGCGAGCGCTCGCGACGTACGGGTTTTTCGTCCTGCAGCAAGGCGACACGAGCGGTGCGATTGCGGCGCTCGAACGCGCAAAGGACGCATCTGACGGCAACGACATGCCGGTCGAGCAGACGGTGCTCGAGCTGCAGCTGGGTATCGCGCAAGCGTTTGCCGGAGATCGCGATGAATCGGAGCATGCGATCGCGCGAGCATTGCAACGCGCGCGCGAGATCGGCGATCCATGGCTGCACTCGTATGCGCTCGCACTCGAAGGGATGCGGCTTGGCTTGCTGGGGCGCCGTGAGGAAAGCGTTGCGCTGCTGTCGCAGGCCGTCGATCTTTGCCGGCACACCGGCGAATCGTTTCAAAGTACGTTCTGGCTGCTCAACCTTGCCGTTCAGCAATATCACTTGGAGGCATCGCTCAGCGCCGATATGTTCCTCCGGTGCGCCGAGCGCGCGATACATGACGGGAATGCGCGAGCAATCGCCGGAGCATTCGAAGGGCTGGGCTGGTGCTTGCAATCAGCCGGTGCATATGAGCAGGCGTCACGCCTGCTGGGAGCGGCAGAACAACTGCGCGTGGAGACGTCTCAACCGCTCTTGCCGCAATGGCATGCCGCCCACGACCAGGCAATGGCGGCGCTGCAGCGCGCC
>DAISWS010000061.1:0-477 GCA_036826275.1 Vulcanimicrobiaceae bacterium | reverse complement strand
GCCGTGATTGCCGCCCTCGAGCAGCCCGCATTGAGGGCGGCATGCGAAAAGGCTTGGGCAAACGGCGTGCAGGCGGTGCGTGACAAACAAGCCGAACGCGTTTTCTGTGACGCCCAGTTCGTGCTCGAGCCGGGCTTGCGCGACTAACCGGCCGCTTGGCCGGTAGGTGGTTCGGTTCGAAGGGTGACTTGAGTCAACTTCTAGAGTATCTTGTAAGTGCGTTGACGGCGTCTTATAACCCCGTTCTTTGATTTATGTTTAGCGGAGCAAACGCCTGATGCTCGAATTTTAACGCACCGTGCATGCTCGACTTCCCGAAACTTCCGATGCTGCAGTCATTCATGGTTTGATTGAGGAATTGCTGCGCGCGGGCGATCGCGCCGGAGCGATTGAAGCATATCGGCGGTTTGCGCGATCGCATCCCGCTGCCGCTCAAACGGACGCTAACGTCCGCAACGCGTACGAGCGTGCGCTGTG
>DAISWS010000060.1:10732-15717 GCA_036826275.1 Vulcanimicrobiaceae bacterium | reverse complement strand
ACGTCCGCGTTCCGCGGCGCGCGTCCCGACCGGGTGCTCTCGCTGCCCGGCGAACGCGTCGCGCTCGATCAGCAGCATCGCAGCCCGTTTGCTCTCGACGTCGCATGCCGGCATCTGCTCGGCGCCGCGCGGCCTGCCGCGGTGCCGCCGGATCCGCCCGCCGCACTCACGCTTTTTCGCGCGAGCACGCGCCGCGCCGAAGCGCAGTTCGTCGCCGAGCACGTCGTCGATCTGTTGACTGCCGGCGCATCGCACGACGACATTGCGATCCTGTTCCGTTCCGTCTGTGATATTCGCCCGTATCGCGAGGCGTTGCTCGACCGCAACGTTCGCGTGCAAGTTGCGGGCGACGTGAATGTTTTCAGCGAGCCGGAGGCGCTCGACGCGCTGGCCATTCTTTGGAGCGTACACGACCCGTTCCGCCATGAGTATTTGATGCGTGTTTTGTCCGGCCCGGCGCTCGCGCTTTCGGACGCCAGCGTCTATACGCTCTGCACGGATCCGCCCGACGCGCAGGCGGTGCTCTTCGAAGAGCTCGAGGAGGAACACGGCGCACGCTCCGGTCGCTGGGATCCCAAGCGAGATGTACGGCTGGCGTGGAACCTGCTTCGCGGAGATCGAGATGCGCAGCTCACGCCACTTGCGCGCGAACGCATCGAATGGCTGCGCGCGCAAATCGCGCGCTGGCGCGATCTGCTGACGCGGATGGAACTCGGCGATTTTGTCCGCGCCGTCTGGAGCGAGGGACTTGCGCTGACGGGTGCACCGGGCAGCGCACGCGCGGAGTACCAGCAGCTCACGCTGAAGCGCCTGCACGAGCGGGTGCGCCGGTTCGCGCAAACGCATCCGGCGGCATCGCTGGGCGAATTTCTCGACTACGCCGCCGCCCGCATGGAGAGCGGCTTTGAAACGTGGGAGATCGGCGAACTGCCCGGCGCGGTGCGAATGTTGAGCATCGATGCGGCGCGGGGACGGGAATTCGACCACGTCGTCATACCGCGCGCGCGCGCCGGCTCGTTCCCGCGGTGGTACGCCCCCGATTCGTTCCTCTACAGTCCGAGTCTCGGCATGATCGCCAAGGAAAACGTCGGCGACGCACGCGCCGCCCGCACGGCGAAGTTCACCTATTACATGTTCCGCACGAAGACGCGAGAGGCGTACAACAAAGAAGAACGCCGCGCGTTCGTCTACGCGCTGCGGCGGGCGCGGAAAACGGCGCTGGTCACCGCGTGTGAACGCGCAACGCGCGGCGTGACGGCTCCGGAGTTTCTCGCGGAACTGCAAGCGGCGCGCCTGCCCGGCGTCGTCGACGTGTCGGACCGCTGGCGTCCGACGCGTGCCGTCTTCGCGGGATGACGTACCGGCTCGAAGAGGTTGCCGCGCAACGGTACGCGGAACTCGTGCTGCCGCTCACGCAGCCGCTGTGGTCGAACGGACGAACGCTGGAACTATACCAAGCGCAAACCACCGAATTGGCGCGCACGGCATACGGCAAATCGTCCTACCGGACGATCGCACTCTGCGACGGTCCGCGCATGCTCGCCAGTTTCAAGCGCTACGAGCGCGACGCGCGCGCGGACAACGAGCGTTTGCGCGCGATCGGAATCGGCGCCGTTTTCACGCCCGAGGAGTTTCGCGGCCGGGGCTTCGCAAGCGCCATGCTTGCCATGGCATTGGATGACGCGCGGGCGTCGGGTGCCGATTTCGCGTTTCTTTTCTCCGACATCCATCCGCAGTTTTACAAGGACATCGGCTTCACGGAGCTTCCGTCGCGTTCGATATCCTTTCGCGCTGATTCCCTCGAGGCGCGGCGCATCGACGCGCATGCCATCGGCGAGCGCGATTGGAGCGGCGTGCGCGCGTGTTTTGAAGCGATGGAGCGCGCGCGCAGCTTCGCGTTGCTTCGTACGCCGGCCGTTTGGGGCTGGGTGCGCGCGCGCATCGCGCAAGCATCGCACGCGCAAAACGCGCAACCGGTCGAGCTGCTCGTGCGCAAGGGACGCACGGTGGCCGCCTATGCGATCGGCCGCCGCGAGCCGCGGCACGACGCGTACGTCGTCGACGAGATCGGCGTGAGCGCAGCCGAATATGCACCGCTCGTCGGACCGCTGCTTCGCTGCGCCGCCGGCGATCTGCGCCGCATCGCGGGTTGGCTTCCGCCCGCACCGGTTCGTGCGGCGCTTCCACGCGGTTCCGTTCGAAAAAGAAACGACGCAATTTGGATGGTCTCGCCGCTCACGGAAGGCGGACGCCGCTTTTTGGATGCGGCTCTTAAAACCGGCGGCGCCGACGGCGTTTGGGCGCTGGATCACATTTAAAACAGCGTCTGCTGTTTGGGCTCGCCCGGCACGAGCGAGGCGACGCGCGTTCCGAGCAGCCGCACCGGTTGCCGCTCCAAACTTGCGCGCCGAAGGCAGTGCACCGCCGCCACGAAGATCTGACGCGCCTGCGCCGTGGGTTCGGCAAGGTTCGTTTGACGCGCTACAATCTTGAAGTCCGCGCGTTTGATCTTGATACCGATCGTACACGCGCAGAGCCCTTCGCGTTCCAATTTCTGCGCAAGTTCGATCGCTTGCTCGCGCAGCACTTCGCGCAAACGGCGCTCGTCGCGCACGTCGTATTCAAAGGTTTCTTCGGTGGAGATCGACTTGGTTTCGCGGTCCGGATCGACCGCACGGCGATCGATGCCGCGCGCCAGATCGCGCACTTCGATTCCCCACGATCCGAAAATCGCTCGCGCCCGCTCGTCGCTCAGCGCGGCGACGTCGCCGATCGTTGCGATGTTGCGTTCCAGCAGCCGCGTCTGCGTCTTGGGTCCGATGCCCCAGAGACGTCCGACCGGCAGCGGCGCGAGAAATGACGCTTCTTGGCCCGGCGCGAGCGCCTGTATTCCATTCGGTTTACACGAGTCGGAAAGAATTTTGGCCACCATCTTTCCGCTTGCAACGCCGGCGCTGACCGTAAGCTGTACTTCTTCGAGGATCTCCGAGCGCAGTATCTGCGCGAGCTCCGTGGCTGCTTCCAACGTCAGGGCGCCGAAATCGACGAACGCCTCGTCCATCGAAAGGCCTTGTACGGGATGCCCGCGCCGGCCGAAGATCTCGAAGATGCAGCGCGACACGTCGCGGTATTTCTGCATGTTCGGACGCACCACGACCAAATCGGGACATGCCTCGAGTGCGCGCCACAGCGGGACGGCGGACTTCACTCCGAAGGGACGCGCCTCATAGGACGCGGTGAGCACGACCGCGCGACGGCTCGATCCCGCGACCGCGACCGGCTTGCCGCGCAGGGACGGATCGTCTCGAATCTCGACGCTCGCGTAAAACGCGTCGACGTCAAAATGCGCGATCACACGCTACACTGCCTCACGTCCGGCGCCCTTGAAGATTGCGCGGATCGTTTCCATGTTGCGCAGATCGTCCGCCTCTTCGCCCGGCGTCTCCAGAATCGCCGTTTTCTCTCGCAGTTCGGTACGCGCCGCAAGCGCTCGGAATCCTTCGAAGCCGATGTTGCCTTCACCGATGTGGTGATGCCGGTCGCGGTTTCCGCCCAGCGGTACTTCCGTGTCGTTGAAATGAAACACGTGCACGCGGTCCAGCCCGATATGTTCGGCGGCTTGATACAGAAATTCGTCGACGCCCTGCTGCGTGTCGATCGCGTAACCCGCCGCCCACGCATGCGCCGTATCGAGACAAACGCCGAGCTGCGGATGATCCAGCGCCTTGATAAAACGCCCAAGCTCTTCAAGCGTGCCGCCGCACAGCGACCCCGAGCCGGCGGAGTTCTCCATCACGAGAACGACGCCGCGATCGATGTCCTCGAGCGCTTGTTCGAGCAAATGGCAGGCCGCCACAAAGCCTTCGTTCCGGTCGCGCTTGCCGTACGAGCCTAGGTGCGTATTGACGTACCGGATACCGCCTGCGGCAGCTGCGGCGAGATCGTTCTTGAGAAGGCCGAGAGAGCCGGCGCTGATCTTCGGATCGTCGCTGGCCAGATTGATCAGGTACGGCGTGTGAATGACGCACGGATCGATTCCCGCTTGCACGCGCGCCGTCCGGAACGCTTCGAGCGCAGGCTTATTGATCGGACTTGTGCGGTAGGTGCGCGGGTTGCTCGAGAAAATTTGAATTGCCGAGCATTGCATGCGCCGCGCGTAGTCGATCGCCGCGGCGTAGCCCGCGCCGACCCGCACGTGCATTCCCAAACGCACTCTACGTGCTCCTAAAGCTTTTTGGCCATGTAGAGATATTGAATGAACGCGATGGAGAGCGTCGGGTTGCCCGCGCCGGCTTGTTCGCGAAGACGGCGTTCGAGCCGGCCGATATACTCGTCGAGCTGATTTCCGAGCGCCACATGCACGACGCCGCGCGCCCGCTCGTACTTTATATACTCGTCCAGCGGCGTCGCGATGCGCCATGGGAGCACGCGCAGCGTTTGCTCTTTGAACTGCGATGCATAAAACTCGCGGAATCCGCCGGTCAGACCGCTCTCGGCCGGCTCCTTGCCGAGCGACAGGAAGACCTCGTCGCGCGCCATCTTGACCGGATCGTATGCCATCAGATTTTTCCACCAGACTGCAACGATGCCGTTTTTGCGAAGCACGCGATACGCTTCCGAAAGCGCTTTGGCGCGGTCGACCCAATGATACGTTTGCGCATTGACCGCGACGTCGAAGCGCTCGTTCGGAAACGGGAGCGCCTCCGCCTCACCCTTGGTGAACGTTGCGTTCGGCAAGCGCTGCTGCGCAACGGCGAGCATCGCATCGGACGGGTCGACGCCGGTCACCGGAAAACCGTTCGCAACGAACGGTTCGCTGGCCACGCCCGTGCCGCAGCCGACGTCGAGGATGGACGCTCCGCGGCGCAAACCGTAGGCGGCGATCGCGTCGTAAAGTTCGTTCGAATAGCCGGTGCGAAGCGTTGCCAGGTCCTGCGCGAGCACCGCCCAGTGATCCGTCATGCCTGCGGCTGCGGCGCCTGCGC
>DAISWS010000060.1:0-10722 GCA_036826275.1 Vulcanimicrobiaceae bacterium | reverse complement strand
TGCTGGAGCACGATGCCGACCCGCTCGCGCACGCCCCAGGAATGGTCGCGACAGGCCCACCAGCCATCGAGCGCGACGCGCGTGCCGGCGAGCTCGAGCCAGCCGCCGCATTCGCCGATCTGATCGTAGCGCGCATAATCCTCGATGATGCGTCCGTGCGTGCGCTTGAAATGCTGCGGCTCCTCCTGCGGCGGCGCTTCCTCTTCTTGTTCTTGCGCTTGCGGTACGTTGGCCGTGATGTTCGCGGTCAGCAAATCCAATTCGAGCGGCTGCCCCGCTTCCAGTTCCATCGGCGGCAAGTCGTCCAGCGATCGCAGTCCGAACGATTCCAAGAATTCCGGCGTCGTTTTGTACAGCATCGGACGGCCGACGACGTCCTTGCGGCCGGCTTCGGCGACGAGATTGCGATCGAGCAGCGTCGACACCACGCTGTCGGATGCAACGCCGCGAATCGATTCAATCTCGCTTTTCGTCACCGGTTGCATATAGGCGACGATCGCGAGCGTTTCCAGAGCCGGCGTCGACAGATTCGACTTGGGCGGCAGCAAGTACGCCTCGACGACTTCGCGCGCCGCAGGCGCACTCGCAAAGCGGTAGCCGCCCGCAATCTCGCGCAATACGATTCCGTGGTCCGCAAAATCGGCTTCAATGCGTTGCAGCGCAGCCGCGACTTCCATTTCCGTTGCGTGCGCGAGCTTGGCGATTTGCTTGATCGTCAGCGACTCGCTGGCGACAAAAAGCAGCGCTTCGATCGGACAGCGCAAGCGCTCGACGGCAGCGTCGATTGCTTCCGCGTCTTGGGTGGGCTGCGTCAGGGTAACTTCTTGTGTCGTACTCACGTATGTACCGTTGCGTTGATGGGCAGGATGCGGATGTCGTCGAAGGGCTCGGGCTGGTCGCAGGTGATGCGATGGCGGCGGATCAGTTCGAGAATGGCGAGGAACGTCACGATGATCGAATCACGCGTCATGCCCATTTCATGGCAAATCGAGGAGAACAGCACTTCACCGTGCTCGCGCGCCTTTTTCATGACGTAATCCATCGTTGCCATCAGCGAAAGGCGCTCGCGCGCGATCGTCCGTTTTTCCGGACGCGCACTGCGCAGCATCGCGATGAACGCGCGCGTGAGTTTGTCCGGATCGATGCGGTAGCGCTGGCGAAGTTCGCTGACCGGGTCCCCCGTGTCGCGGTAATAATAGGATGACGCCTCGAGTTGGCGCGCGCGCAGCTCCTCGCCGACCTCGCGGTACTTCGAGTAGGCGATGAGGCGCGCTCGCAGCCGCTCCTCGACTTGTTCGGGCGTCTCGGCTTCTTCGTCTTGGAATTCCGAGGGAATCGGCGGAAGCAGCGCTTTCGACTTCAGGAACACCAGCGTCGCGGCTATAACCAAATACTCGGCGGCGACCTCGACGTCGAGCGCTTCCATCATCGACACGTACGCCAAATACTGCTCCGCAACCGTCGCGAGCGGAACGGTAGCGATGTCGAGCTGGCGCTCTTTCACCAGGCTCAAAAGCAAATCGAGCGGCCCGTCAAAGACCTCCACGCTGACGCGCAGTTTGGATTCGTCTTGTTCGGCCGCAGGCGTTGGTTGCGTGTCGGTAGTCATCCCGGGCCGCTCCGCGGCATGCCGGATTTCATCCGGCATCCACATCCTGTGGCCGGCAATGGTGGAACATCGTGTTCACTCAACTAGTTCTCTGTTCTGCTGTCCTTGCGACGACGGGAACGTCGCCGAATGCGGTGGGATTGGCCAGGACGTACTCCAGGCCCAAATCGATGAGGCGCTTTTCGTTTACGTACTTCAGCGCCTTCTTGGCTTGTACGATATCGAACCAGCGGGCCTCGTCCACCTCATGGTCGTGATTCGCGGTATCGCCCGAGAGATACCGCATGAGGTAGAACGTGACGGATTTCTTGTGCTTGGCGCGGTTCAGGTAGAACCAGTACGCGATATCGTTGAGCTTGGTGATGATCTCGGCCCAGCAGCCGGTCTCTTCGCGCACTTCGCGAAGCGCCGCTTGCTCGTACGATTCGCGTGCTTCCACATGTCCTTTGGGCAGCGTCCAAACGCGCGGCGTTCCGCGTCCGATGAGCAAGGCATCGTACGTAGACTCGCGCCGGCGCAGCACGAGCCCACCGGCGGAAACCTCGTATTTGATTCGCATTTTCAAGCCCCGCAGGACTGCAAAGGCGCCACGAGCGGCGCCTCCTGATTACCTCAATTATAGCCGACCCGACCAAGAAGACCCTGGCAGCAGGGGCATCCTTTTTCACCTTGGCGGACGGCCAGGCGGCTAGGGTCCGGGGCACTACCGCCAATATGGGGGAGCGGGGCATGACCCTTTTGGAAGTCGTCGTCGCGGCGGCCGTCGCGGTACTGGTGGCAGCCGCCGCCGTGGCCGCGGCGCAAGGCGGCCGCCCGTTCGCGGAGCGTTCGGCTGCGAATCAGTTCGATGCCGCGTTTGCCGCTGCGCAAGCCCTTGCGGCCAATAGCGGCAACGGCGCGACGCTGGTGTTTCAGGGCGCGAGTGCGGGCGGTTTTATGCTGACCGTTTACGCCGGACGCCCGACCTCCGGAAGCGCGTTGACCGCCGGTCGTGCTCCGGTCGCATCGAGCGCGGACGTTTCCGAGGCAAAGCTCGGCCGCGTCCCGTTCACGATTTTTTTGAACGGCGCAGCCCACGCCAGTGCAATGAGCGGCGCGGTTTCACCCGGCACTGTCATCGCATCGGATCCCGGTTGTCCAAGGGGCGAAGACTCGATCGTTTTGACGTTCCGCGACGCGCGCGGATCGAGCACGCGCACGATTCCGTGCAACGCCGCGGTCGCGGGCGCGCCGATCTCGATTGGAACGGTAGCGCCGGAGCCCGCCGCAACACCGGCGTTGCCAACGCCGGCGCCGACGACGGCGCCCGTCGTAACGCCGCCGCGGACGCCTACGCCGACAGCGCCGCCGGCGTCTACGCCCACGCCCGCGCCGGTGCCGCCGGCGGCAACACCGGTCGTCACGCCGGCAAGTACGCCAACGCCATCGCCGGCGCGGTCAGGACCGTGCCGAACGCAGAACTGCACGATGCTCTACGAAGCATCGTACACGGGCAGTTACTACACTTCGGGCGGGTGCATTGCGAAAAGCGGCTGCATTAGGTACGTGCGCGGCTTTGCCGTTTTGATCGAGCAAAGCACCAACTCGGGGAACACGTGGACCGTTACCGATGGGTGCACGTCGGCCGGCTCGCCGCTCTCTTCGCCCGTGCAAGATCTCTGCCCGTATTCCGCAACGCCCTACGCCGCGTCCGCAACGTTTACGATACCCGCGTCCTTTTTCGCGAACGGTACGCCGGACGTCATCGTCTATGAAGACACGTACACGGCGCCCTCAACGCTGCAGATCTATACGAGCGGCTGCGGTCCGATGCACGTAAGCCCGAGTTCCTTCATGGCAGCGCCCGCGCCGCCGTCATGGACGAACCGGCGCGCTTGCGTTAAC
The DNA here is from genome assembly GCA_036826275.1 of Vulcanimicrobiaceae bacterium. Lineage (GTDB taxonomy): Bacteria > Vulcanimicrobiota > Vulcanimicrobiia > Vulcanimicrobiales > Vulcanimicrobiaceae > DATGJX01. The sequence goes on along the minus strand of DAISWS010000060.1, from coordinate 7,229 downwards.
GTCTGAACGGATCGTCAGCCGGCGTTGGACGGATGCCAGCGCAGGTCCGGCTGACGCGCTGCACGCGTTTCGTCCAAACGGCCGACGACCGTGTTTTGCGGCGCGGCCATGATCGAGTCGGAATCGGTCTTTGCGGTTGCAACGATGTCCCGGAGCGCCTCGATAAATGCGTCGAGCGTTTCCTTCGATTCCGTTTCCGTCGGCTCGATCATCAAGCATTCCGGAACGATCAGCGGGAAGTACATCGTCGGCGCCATGAACCCGCGATCCAGCAGGGCTTTGGCAATGTCGAGCGCGCGGACGCCGGTTTCTTTCTTCAGATTCTGGGCGGACGCGACGAACTCGTGGCGGCAGATTTCATCGTACGGCGTCTCCAAGAACTCGCGTATCTTTACGCGGATGTAATTGGCGTTCAGCACCGCCAGCTGGGAGACTTTCGTCAAACCCTCGGCGCCGTTGGCATAGATGTACGCGAGCGCCCGGACGGCATGCGCGAAATTCGACCAGAACGAGCGCATCGGTCCGATGGATTTCGGCCGGTCGAAATCGAGGCGGAACTCCAATTGATCGCTCGGAGCGGACGCCTTCGATGAACTGCGCGTGCGCGCCACGACGTACGGCGTCGGCAAAAAATCGACCAAATGCGCCGCCACGCCGACCGGACCGTGCCCCGCGCCGCCGCCGCCGTGCGGAATCGTAAACGTTTTGTGCGTGTTCAAATGCATGAGATCGAAGCCCATGTCGCCCGGGCGCGCGTTGCCCATCAGCGCGTTCGCGTTCGCGCCGTCGTAGTACATCAGACCGCCGACGTCGTGCACCGCTTTGGTGATCTCGTGAATGTGATCTTCGAACAATCCGAGCGTGTTCGGATTGGTCATCATGCACACCGCCGTGTCGGGGCCGATGACTTTCTTCAGTTCGTCCACGCTGACGCGTCCGCGATCGTCACTCTTGAGCGAGATGACTTTGAATCCGCACATTGCCGCGGAGGCGGGATTCGTGCCGTGCGCCGTGTCCGGTACGATGACTTTGTCCCGCTGCGTCTGGCCACGGTCCTTGAAATACGCTTTGGCAATGAGCAGCGCTGCGAGCTCCGCGTGCGCGCCTGCCGCCGGGTTCAGCGAGAACGCCGCCATGCCGAACAGCGAGCAAAACGTGTGCTCGAGCTCCCACATGATCTGCAGCGCGCCTTGCGCGAGTTCGTCGGGCGTGTACGGGTGAAGATCGCGCAGTTGCGGCAGAGCGGCCATTGCGTCGTTGACGCGCGGATTGTACTTCATCGTGCACGACCCGAGCGGATAAAACCCGACGTCTATGCCGAACGTACGCTGCGAGAGCCGCGTGAAATGCCGCACGACATCCAGTTCGCTGTTGTCGGGCAGCGGGAGATCGTCGCGAAGAACGTTCTTCGGTAAAAAGTCGGTCAGCGGCGCGCCGGGATCGACGTACCGGTTGGCGCGCCCTTCCTGGCCGAGTTCGAAAATGACCGGCGAAGCGGTGTGATCAGACGCTAACCGTGTCATTCGCGACCTCTTGGAGAGCAGTGCACAACGTATCGATGTCGGCGGACGTCGTCAGTTCGGTCGCCGCCATGAGGATGCAATCGGCGTACTCGGGATAATAGCGCCCCAAATCGACGCCGCCCAAAATGCCGCGAGCCTGCAGTTTTGCCAGAACGTCCTTCGCCGGCTGATGCACGTTGACGACGATCTCGTTGAAGAACGGCGCGTCGAACTGCAACGTGTTGCCGTTCAGCGAACTCACGCGCGTGGCAAGCTCGCGGGAACGTTTGAGATTGGCAGAAGCCACGTCGCGCAAACCCGTCTTGCCCATGAGCGCGAGATACATGGTCGCGATAAGCGCGCAATGCGCTTGGTTCGTGCAGATGTTCGAGGTCGCGCGTTCCCGGCGGATATGCTGCTCGCGCGCCTGCAGCGTGAGCACGTACGCCTCGTTGCCGTGCACGTCGAGCGTCTTGCCGACCAGACGCCCCGGGATGCGGCGCACGTGATCTTTATTCGACGCGATAAAGCCGACGTAGGGGCCGCCGTACGCGACCGGAACGCCGAAGCTCTGCGCTTCGCCCGCCACGATTTGCGCTCCCCACGATGCCGGCGTTTCGAGCGCAGCCAGCGCGAGCGCCTCGGCAACGACCCCAACGAGCACCGTTCCGCTTTGCGCGATCGCGTTCTGGGCCGCCGCGTCCGGCGTGTCGACGTTGCCGAAGAAATTCGGCGACTGAATCGCTACGCAGGCGTACTCTTTCCGCGCAACGCGCTCCGCTACGTTGGAAAGATCGGTGGTGCCGTCGCGCGCGAGCGGAATTTCGTCCACTTCCACGTCCAGGCCGTCGCAGTACGTTTTCAAAACCGCGCGATAATTCGGGTGTATAGCGCGCGACACGAGCACTTTCTTTCGCCCGTTCGCATTGATCGCCATGATCGCGGCTTCCGCAAGCGCGGTTGCACCGTCGTAGACCGAGGCATTGGCTATGTCCAAGCCCGTGAGCAGACAGATGTACGTTTGCCACTCGTAAATCGCTTGCAGATACCCCTGCGACACTTCGGCTTGATACGGCGTATACGCCGTCAAGAACTCGCCGCGCATCGCCAGCGCCGCGATCGCGGGAGGCGCATAGTGACGATACGCGCCCGCGCCCAAGAACGAGACGCACGACGCTCCGCTGTTCTTGCCGGCGAAGTGCTCGAAGCGCCGGACGATATCCGATTCGGCGAGCGCGGGAACCACGTCGAGCGGTTCGCGCAACTTCAGCGCATCGGGCACCTCGACGAGTTTCTCGAGCGACGGAACGCCGATCGCTTCGAGCATCTGCGCGATATCGCGCGCGGTGTGAGGAGTATACATGTCTAACGGCGCTCCGGCCTAGCTTCCCGTGGGCGCCGCACTACTGAGCTACCAACGCTTCGTAGTCCGCGGCTGAAAGCAGGCCCGAGGGCTCGCCGTTCAGTTTCACTTTGAACATCCAGCCGCCGCCGAACGGATCGCGGTTCACGAGCGCCGGATCGTTTTCGAGGTCGCCGTTCACCGCGGTCACTTCTCCACCCACAGGCGTGAAAAGATCGGAAACGGCCTTCACCGACTCGACGACGCCGACGCTCGAAAGCGCAGCGACGTTCGCCCCGATTTTCGGCAGTTCGACGTAGACGATGTCGCCGAGCGAATTCTGCGCGTAATCGGTAATGCCGACGGTTGCGGTGCCGCCGTCGATCTTCACCCATTCGTGCTCTTTGGTGTACAACAGGTCTGCGGGCTGCGCCAACTCTTAACTCCTTTTGTAGAACGGTAACGGAACGACGGTTGCTCCATACGCGGTGCCGCGAATGTGCACCACCAGCGGCGTGCCCGGAGCACTGGCATCTTTTTCAACCAGAGCGGTCGCGATGTTTTTGTTTTGCACGGACGGCGCGACGGAACCGCTGCGCACCTCGCCGGCGCGCCGGTCGCCGAGGAAAACGTGATACCCTTCGCGCGCCGGTGCGCGGCCATCCATGACGATGCCGACGATGCGCGCATAGGCGTCGCCCTGAGCCTGTGCTTCGAGCGCAGCTTTGCCTGTGAAGTCCGGCTTACTAAATTTGACGGCCCAGTTCAGCCCGGCTTGAACCGGCGTAATCTCTTCGGTCAGCTCGTGCCCGTACAGCGGCATGCCCGCCTCTAAACGCAGCACGTCGCGCGAACCCAAACCCGCGGGGATCAATCCCGCGCTTTCATTGTCGCGCAGCAAGGCGTTCCAAATTTCGGCGGCATCGGCGCCGTCCACGAAGAGTTCGAAGCCGTCTTCTCCGGTATAGCCCGTGCGCGCTATAATTGCCGGTTTTCCGTAGACAGTGCCTTCGGCGCAAAAATAATACTTGAGCGCGCTGACGTTCACATCGCTATGCGGAGCGACCATCTCGACGGACTTGGGCCCTTGAATAGCGATGAGCGCGTTGCGCCCGTGCAAACTCGTCAGCTTGACGCCGGAGCCGGCGAGATTCGCATTCAGATGCGCCCACATTTTATCCGCATTACCGGCATTGACGACCAGCAGCCAGCGGTCCGGCAATTTATAGAAGATGACATCGTCGAGCGCGCCGCCGCGCTCGTTGGTGAAAATGTTGTAGCGCGCTTGTCCGGGTTTCATCGTCGAAACCGCGTTGACGGTCATCCGGTCCGCCCACGCCGCGACGTTCTCGCCTTCGAGAATGAACTGCCCCATGTGCGAGAGGTCGAACAAACCTGCGCGGCCGCGCACGGCTTCATGTTCCTTGAGAATGCTGCTGTACTGGACGGGCATGTCGAAGCCGCCGAACGGGATCATCCTGGCGCCCAGGCGCACGTGCTCGTCGTACAGCGCCGTCCGCTTCGCCGCGCTCGTTTCAGTCGTCATTGTACCTTCCGGGGTTTCTCTTGCGGATACGAATTCAAAAAATTCAGCGTCGCGTGAGCGACCAGCTTCTCGCCGCTTCGCACGTGTACTTCACCGTAAACGATGCGGCGCCCAGCCTTGAGCACGGTCGCTTCAGCGATGAGATCGTGAGGCGGCAGCGCAGGCGCGAGATAATTGCATTGCAGCGCGACCGTCGTCGTGTCTTGGTCGCGTCCGTAAATCGAAGCGAGCGCCACGTAAAAACAGGTGTCGCAGAGACTGACGATGGCGCCGCCGTGCACCGCGCCCGTGCCGTTCGAAATTTGGGAGCGGTACGGCATCCGCATGACGGCGCGGCCATGCGAAACCGCCTCGAGTTTTAAGTCGAGCAGCTCGACGAAATGCGACTTTTCCTTATCCCACTGCCGGCGCGCGCGTTCTTGATCGATGGACATGGGCACTCCCACTCTAGCGAAGACGGCCCTCTTCGGCTACGCCTTTTCCGTCGCCCCTAAGCCGCGTCCCGACGTGAGGCGGTCGTATGCCGAGCGGAAGTTGAGCGTGCCGCCGTGCAGACAGTGGGCACCGTCCACGGGCAGTGCCGCTCCGCTGACCCAGCCCGCATCGGCCGAGCACAACCACAGCGCGGCACGGGAGACGTCCTCCGGCGAGCCCAGACGCCCGAGCGGAACCTGCGCGAGGACGTGCTTTTCGACGTCGGCGATACTCCAGAGATTTTTGTCCGTGCCCTCGGTGTGGATGGGGCCGGGGGCGATCGCATTCACGCGAATGCCGAACTGTCCCCATTCCGCGGCAAGCGTGCGGGTCATCGCCAAGACGCCCGCTTTTGCGCACGCGGAGTGGAGCGCCCCGGGCTCGCCGCTCCAAGCGTACGTCGCGATGATGTTCAGGATGCTGCCCCGGCTTTCACGCAATGCATCGAAGGCATAACGCGTGCAATGAAACGTCCCGTTGAGCACGATGTCCACGACGGACTTGAAGCCATTGGGTGACAGTTTCTCCGACGGCGTCACGAAGTTTCCGGCCGCGTTGTTCACCAGCACGTCGATACGTCCCGTGCGCGCGACGATTTGCGCAACGACCTGTTCGACGCGCGCGGGCTCGCGCACGTCGCACGCCAACCCGAACGCCGTCCCACCCGATTGGGCGATCAGCGCGGCCGTTTCATCGAGCGCGTCTTGTCTGCGGCCGGCGACGCACACCGCCGCGCCTTCCGCTGCGAATGCCTGCGCCATGGCGCGTCCCAAGCCCGAGCCGCCGCCGGTGACCCACACGGTTTTGCCGGAATAGCGCCCCGTGCTCAAAAGGTGTCTCCGTGTTTTGCGAGCTCGCGCCGCAGGTAAAGCGGCAGCGAAAAAATGCGCTTGTGCGTCGTGCCGTCATAGAAAAAGTTCTCCCCGCGCAGTTCGCTGCAATAGGCATCAACCGAACGCAGATCCAGCTGCGAAAGATCGGCCGCGTCGCTGCAGGCGATAAATGCCCAATCGTTGTCGAACGCCGGAACGTGCGTGTAGAACGAAACGGCGTGCTTGTAATATGCGCGCAGCGTCCGCGCCATTTTTGCATGCAGCGACATATTATGAAAGCCCGCGGTGCTCGCTTGCAGCACGTAGATCCCGCCCTCGGCAAGCCGTGCCTTGATGTTGCGAAATACGGCGTCGCAAAAGAGCGGGTTGCTCGGCGAATCTTCAAGCGGTTCGGTCAAATCGGATATGACGACGCCGTAACGGTCGCGATCGCTTGCGAGAAATTCGAGGGCGTCGCCGATGATCACGCGTGCGCGCGGATCGTCGAACGCGCCTGCGGACCATTCGGGTAAATACTGTTTGGAGAGTTCCACGACTTGGCCGTCGATATCGACCATCGTGCAGCGGCGAACGCCGGGATGGCGTAATACCTCGCGCAGCGTGGCCCCTTCGCCGCCGCCGAGAATCAAGACGTCGGAACGGTCCGGCGCCCCGGCCATTGCCGGATGAACGAGCGACTCGTGATAGATCTTCTCGTCGTATTCGGCACTTTGCGTGTCGCCGTCGAGAATAAGCATCTTGCCCAGCACCGGCGTTTTCACCACGCCGACGCTCTGAAAAGGTGTCCGGCCCGCGTAGTAGAGGTGCTCGATCGCGTGATGGTGCTGCTCCGTCGGGAAAAACTCCTCGACGTACCACTGCCAGTGTTCGGTCTTGGGCATAGGCCCGCTAGATACGAGAAGGGGGCCGCAACGCCTCGCGGCCCCCGCATTTCTCAGGATTAGTGACAGTACAACGCGATGTACGTGTCGTTTGCACCTAAGTTTACCGTGGCACCGCCGCTCAGCGTTGCGGCGGGTATCGTAACGGTGTTGCCGGACGGCGAGACCTCGGCGACTCCGACGGCCGTCGTGCTGAACCACGACGGTGTACCGCCGCCGCCACTGCCCGGGTTACCATAAACGGCGAATCCGCATTTCGTCCCGGGGAACGAGCCCGTAGTCGTTACGGTCACCGCGGGCGTCTGGTTGAACGTGACGCTCGTGCTGAGTTTGAAGTCGAAGTATATGACCGCAGTTCCGATCGAGCTTGGCAATGCGCCCGGCGCGAACGTTCCCGTGATCTGCGAATAGGGGTTGGCCCACGACATCGTCAGCGTGAAACCGCTCGTCGCATTGTTCGCACCCCAAGCCGCCGAAGCGGTAACGCCGTTATCGGCGGACGGCGTCGTGTCGGCCGGACACCCGGCTGACGTGCATGAAACGGCTTGCGTACCACCGGTGAATACCGCCGGCGCCGGCGTAGCGGTCGAAGCGGGCGTTGGCGTTGCCGTCGAAGCCGGCGTCGGCGTTGCGGTCGAAGCCGGCGTCGGC
>DAISWS010000059.1:0-15874 GCA_036826275.1 Vulcanimicrobiaceae bacterium | reverse complement strand
CGCTAAGAGATGCGCTCGATCGATATCCCATGCGAACGACCCCGGCATCCTGGTTACGCATCGTTTCTAATCCGGACGGCGAATGACAATTGCGGTGTTGCCTGGATACCAGACAGCCCTGCACCGGCTCTTTCAATTCAAATTCCGGCGCTCGAAGTTTAAACGCGATCATAGCTCTATCGGCGTAGATCCAGGCCTCGGCCGACAGCATTTGGCGCAGGCATTGCTGCCGGACCATGTGGTTCCGTCGCTTCGGGCAAAGCGTTACCCGCATGACGCTAAAAGCATCTGAAGAAGAACCGCGCGTTCAGGGTTGAAAGGTTGCGATGATAATCGCCGAGGTCATCGTTCCGGTCTTATTGCTCACGGCCGTTGACTGCGTCTTCTATTATAATGTTCGAGTGCGCCAAGCGCGGCGCGTTCCCATTTCCATGTTTCTCACGATCGGCGCAGCCTCCTATATTTTGCCTTTTCTGTTCGTTATTGGGCACCAGATCGTTTCTCCGCAGAACGTCTTGCGATATCGCGACAGCGCAGCCGTACTTGCCATGGTCCTCGCAGGCTATGCGCTCGCTTCGGCGCTCTATTACGCGCTAGCTTTTGTTCTAACCGAATCCCTTCTTAAGTGCAATCCCTGCAAGCCTTCCTTAGTTGTTGCATCGTCAATGACGATCTTTTTTGTATTGCAGATTCCTCTGGCGGTCGCGACGATGATTGGCATACCGCTGTTGCTCTCTGGTCGCCTACCTTAACGAGGAAAATTGCCGTAATGAGGCCATAAAAGCTCGCCGGAATAGATCTCCTGGTCGGCGCTTTTAGGTCCTACGCTCCACGGCCTTGCCGCTTATCCGAACCAATAAACCGCGCGGTGAAAACTTCGGCGAGAGCGCGACGAGTTTGTTCGTGATGCCCGGTACGATCACGCGTTTGCCGCGCATCATGCCGTCGATGCCGGCTCTGGCGACGTCGGCAGCTTTCGCCATCGGCAGCCGCGTGAGGATCGTCCCCTGGTCCAGGAGCGCGCGGTTCTGAAAGCCCGTTGCGGTGGCGCCCGGGCAGAGCACGCTCACCGTCACGCCCGTACCGCGCACTTCTTCCGCGAGCGCTTCGGAAAACGAAATAACGAACGCCTTGCTCGCGTAGTACACGGCCATGTTCGGCCCGGGTAGAAAGCCCGCAGTCGAAGCAACGTTGAGAACCTTGCCGTCCTTACGTTCGATCATGCCGGGCAGATACAGGCGCGTCAGTTGTGTGAGCGTGGTGATATCGAGCTGAATCTCTTCAAGGATATGCGCCTCGTTCATTTGCGCGAATTTGCCGTTGTTGGCAAAACCGGCGTTGTTCACGAGGACGTCGCATCGCGGCACCTGCGCTTGCACTTCGCGCGCCGCGTCTGCGCGCGCGAGATCGCACGCCACGATTTGCACGTTGACGCCGTACTGGTCGCCGGCTTGCTCCGCGAGCAATTCCATCTTCGCGCGCGAACGCGCAACGAGCGCAAGATCGTAGCCGCTCTGCGCGAGCAATGTTGCAAGCTCGAGGCCGATGCCGCCCGACGCGCCGGTGACGAGCGCGAGTTTAGCGGCCATGTTCGGTAGTCAAGCCGCCGCGGAAGCACATCGTCGCGGCGCCGACCTGGCCGGCATCGTTGCCGAGCTGCGCGATCACGAGCTTGGTCGTTTTCCTGGGGACCATGGTCGTCAATTCGTCCACGCGGTTGCGGACTGCGTCGAGCATAAAATCGCCCGCGGTACTGACGCCGCCGCCCAGCGCAATGACTTCCGGATTGACGAACGTGACGACGTTGGCGAGCCCGAGCGCAAGATCGGCGGTAAAATTTTTCCAAGCCGCGAGCGCGTGACCGTCGCCGGCTTGCGCGGCGCGGCGGATCGCTTTGGATCCGATTTTTTCCGGATTCTTCGGCAGCAGCAGGCTGCGCGGAAAGGACGGCGCCACGGCGAGTGCATGGCGCATGAGTCCGGTGCCCGAGGCCTGCGCTTCGAAACAGCCGGTTTTTCCGCAGCCGCAGATGAAGCCGTCGGCCGGACGAATTTGGTGGTGTCCGATCTCGCCGGCGCCCGCGCGGTTGCCGATGAGCAGATGGCCGTTGGAGACGATGCCGCCGCCGATGCCCGTTCCCAGCGTGAGCAGCACGAAATCTTTGGTGCCTTTGCCGGTGCCGAAGGTATACTCACCGAGCGTCGCACAGCGCGCATCGTTTGCGACGTAGATCTGCACGCCGTCGAAACGCTTGCGCAGTGCCGCGCCCAGCGGCGCATTGTTCCACAGAAAATTCGGCGAGTAGAGCACGGCGCCGCTGTTCGGATCGATGTTGCCCGGTGAACCGATGCCGATGCCGACGAAATCCTTACCTTTGGCCTCTTTGAGTGCGGCGCCGACGACTTCTTCGAGCGATGCAATGACGGCGTCGAAACTCCGGTCGACGATGTCCTTCTCGTGCTGGCCGAGGATCTTGCCGTCTTCTTGAATGACGCCCGCAGTGACGTGCGAGCCTCCGAGGTCAACGCCGATAGCCTTACGCACTCTTGCTCTTTCCTCCCGGGGGCTGTTTCTGGACCAGCGTCGAACCCCCTACGCCTCATGGAAACGATCGACCTCATCAACCTGCGCAAATTCACGCGCGAAACGGGACAGCCTACACATCCGGAATTACTCGACTCACGGCCGATTGCGCGCGTGAAAAAGATCGAGATCGATGAAGAGCACATCACCGTCACCTACAATCAGAAGACGACGCATTATTATAATGCGAACGAAGTCGTGCAATCCGAATGGGAATACAAATACAACGACGACGCAGAGATGGTGGCGGCAATCGCCAAAGTTATCGATCTCGCGCGCAAGCATCACAAGGATATGCCGGAGAACGTCGCGTGCCCGCCGGGTTGTGCGGAATGTTGCAGCGGCTATGAGCCGTTCGTAAGCCGCGAGGACCTCGAGCGCATGGCGAAATTTTTGCACATGTCTCCCAAAGAAGTGCTGGACGAATACATCGTCAAGCGGAAATCGGCCGACGGATATTATTTGGGCTGGGTGCGCAAGGTCACCGATGATATCGCCGATCAATGCGTCTTTTTAAAAGAGGCCGCAAAAGGCCGTTTTTACTGCGGGATCTACGACGCGCGCCCCGGCGATTGCCGCGACTTCACGCCGATTGGCTGTCAAGACGTCGATACGGACATGCCGCGGGATAAAGCGATCAAGATCGGCGCCCCGTTTCAGCCGCGCCATCCCCGCAACGGCAAGCGCAGGCGTTAAGGTGAATCGAGCGCAGGCTCTTTAAGCACGTCGCCGTGCGTGCCGAATAGCGTCAGAGCCCACAGCGTGCCGGGCGCAGCTGTGGGCTCGATGTTTTCAAACGCGATCGCCACGGTCGCATACGCGTGTCCGAGATAGTGGACCGCGCTCGTGGTGCTTTCGTCGCGAATGTATGTAGCGCCGCCAATTTGCATAAAGCGCACGAGCCATGGCAACGAGGGGCCCGGACCTTCGGTGAAATTACCCTGCAAAAGCGCCTCGTGCGTGGCGAACGTGATTTCGTCGATCCAGAGCCGGCGGAGGCGAAACACATCAGGCTTGCGCAGCGGACGCAGCGCCAGAACGTAGCATGGAGCACCGTCGATAGTTTCCTCGCCGTCATAGCGCACCGCATAGTCTCGGCGCACGGCCGTTACGGACGCAATCGTTTTTAGTCCAGGCGCGCCGCCCGGATTCGGGCCGTTACCGGTAAGGGACGGTGGGCGAAGACCGAACGAGTAGTCTGGCGAGAGCACGGGCACCCCGAACACATCCTCTTGGGATGGCGGGCTCACGTTTACCGTTTTGCTTACATGCACGTCGCCGTCGGCAGACGGATGCGAGATCTGTGTGTGCCTGCTATAGCTGATCTTCAGCTTCACATGGAAATCGACGCCGTGCGGCACGTACGGGTGCTGCGCTTGCTCTGCGCTGGTCGCGCGCACGTGTATCGTGCCGTCTTGCGTATCGGCTACCGCAGCATACGTATCCGTCACGTCGCCTGACGGCAGAGTGCCGGTCACGCGGACGCTGTACGATAAATAGCGCGGATAGTTCTGCGCCGCCCACGCCGCGCGCGCGGCAGCAAAAATTCCATATGCCGGAAGCATTGCGGGGACGCACTTCCCCTCGACTGGGCTCGCGGTCCTCCGGTACGTGCGGTGTCACGCACAGGGCACAACCGCCCGTCCGGTCGAAGGAATCGGGAGTGCTGACTTTCGGGCGTCCGCGCCGGCTGGGCAAGATCGAGCTGCAGACGATGCTCCTGGGTGTGCTGCCGCTGGCATTCCTCGTAGCGTTGCTTCTGCTTTCCCTCGCCATTCAATCTCGCAATATGCGCGTTGCCGGCGCATCGCAGCACGCCGCTCAAATCATCACGGAAAGTGACCGGCAGCAGCGCGTGCTGGGTGAGGCCAGCCGCGCGGTTGTGAACTATGCGCGCACGCACGGCAAGAGCTCGCTGCAGCCGCTACAAGCGGCACAGCACGATCTTCCCTCCTCATCGAGAGCGCTGGCCGCAATGGTCGCGGGCGATCCGCTGCAACATGCGCGCGCCTTGCGCCTCGCGGGCGCATATGCGGTGGGGCTGAACATCCTCGACCGGTACGTGCGCGACGTCGATGCGCACGATGTTCGTGCGCAGCATCAACTCGAGCAATCACCTGCGGTACGCAGCTTCAACGCCCGGTTCGCGCCGGTCGCTGCGGCATTGGCACGCGGCGAGCGTATCGCGCTGACGCAGCGTCTATTGCGCTTACAGGCGCAAGTGCGCACATTCACCTATATTCTCGTCGCGTTGTGCGTGCTCGCGATTATTTCGACATTATTGATGCTGCTGCGCTTCGGCGTGCGAATCACGCGGCGCTTGCGGCACTTGGCTGAGAACGCCATACGGCTCGCGAGAGGTGAGAGCACCGTTCCGCTGGGCGGTGACGACGAGATCGCGCAGCTGGACGTTATCTATCAAGAAATGACGCGGCGGATCCATGCGGCGCACGATCGCGCTGCGCTGTTGCAGCGCGCTCTCCTACCGCAAACGATTCCGGCGTTTCCCGGCCTGCGGCTCGACGCGGCGTACGTTTCCGCAGGTTCCGAAAAAAGCATCGGGGGCGATTGGTACGACGTCTTTCGCATATCCGAGCAGCTGATCGGCATTAGCGTCGGTGACGTCGCGGGCCACGGTTTGGGCGCCGCGGCGCTCATGGCGAGCGCACGGCATGCAATTCGAACGCTGGCCTTCGTCAACGATGAACCATCCGCAGTAATGCGCCAGGTCAACCGCATTCTGTGCCGCGACACGGAAGCGGGACTCGTAACCGCCATTTTTGCAACGTTTAATTTATACGACGGCAATCTGCGCTATTGCCTTGCCGGACATCCGCCGCCGATGTTGGCTCGCGCCGGCGAAACGCTGCGCGAGTTGCCGGGACGCGGCTTTGTTCTCGGCGTGGACCCGCGCTCCACATTCGAGACGCACGCCGAGCAGCTCGAGATCGGTTCGGCGCTCGTTCTCTACACGGACGGCTTGACTGAATCGCAACGCAGTGCAACCGAAAGCGCGGCGCTTTTGCGCGAGGCCGTTGAAGACGAGTATCGTAACGGCGCCGGAAATATCGCGCACGCAATCGAGCGGCGCATGTTCGCCGGTACGGAACCGCGTGACGATTGCGCCGTGCTATTTTTGGGCGTCACCGCACTGGGTGAGGATGCGATGCAGAGCGAAAGCGCATCCTGGTTACTCGATGCACGCGCTGAAGAGTCGGCGCGTCGCGTCACACGCGCGGTGTTATGGCATCTCGGCGAGATAGCGGAAGACGGCACGGATCTCTCGCTCTCCGAATTGATTTTGGCGGAGATGATCGGGAATGTGGCGCGCCACACGCCGGGGCCCGCGGAAGTTCTCCTGAAATGGATGGGTGACACCGCAACGCTTCGCATTTGCGATCGCGGCCCGCGCTTCGACGCGCCGGATGGGATGGACGCCGGCGACTTGCTTGCGGAAAGCGGGCGCGGGATCTTCCTCATGCGCTCGCTGGCGCGTGCATTTTCCATCCAGTGGATGGGCGACGGCAACTGCGTAACGGCGGTACTGCCGCTTCGCATCGCACCACCGGCGTTAGCGCGGATAACGAGCGCGGTCTAGCTTCCCAGCGAGGCGCCGCGTTCGATAATCACCACCGTCTTTGCGGTAAATTTGCCGGGTGCGCCATTACAGATCGCGAGCACCGTCTTCCCCCGCTGCAAGGCCGCACGCGTGCTGGTGTTTATGAACGACACCGGAACGTTTGCAGGCACGTGCACCGTGATTTTCCGCCCGGGGAAGGTCATCGAGATCGTCTTGCCGCCGCCGGCTGCACGAGCGCTATGAACCGTCGCATTCGCCATCATGTTCACCGGCGTACGCACCGCGGCGTTGGCCATCATGCGCGTTCCGGACGGATTCATCTTGCTGAACCCTTGGCCCATCCCGCGCAGCGCTTCGGCGAATATGTGAACTTCGGTTGATGTATAGCTCCCGTCCGGCTGCGGTATCACGGTCGTACCGATGAATGAGTTGTTCCGGATTTTGTCGAGCGACGATTTGCGCAAGTCGAGAATGCGCGTTTTGGAATCGATCGCGATCGTTTCATTGCCACGATTCGTCGCCACGGTGATCGACGACGATGCTATCGAAGCGATCGTTCCCTGGAGACGCGTCGATCGCGGCATGGAGGCCGCAAACGCAGCCGTCTGAAGCGCAAGCGCGATCGCGAGAAAAAGACGAACGTTCTTCATAAACCGACTCTCCACGTGAAGTGTGAAGATTTCCTGAACGCCCCCGCAGCGCCCGGCATGACTATCATGACATACCAGCAAAGCGAATGGTATGCTCGCACTTCTTTTGTCTGCCGCAATTTCGGCACACGCGCCGGCAAGCGCATTGCACTGGCGCAACATCGGACCGTTCCGCGCCGGCCGCACCGTCGGGGTGAGCGGCGTGCCGCAGCAGCCCGGAACGTTTTATATGGCACCCACGGACGGCGGCGTCTGGAAAAGCACGGATTACGGACGCACCTGGAAGCCGATCTTCGACGGCCAAGACACCGGCTCGGTCGGTTGGGTGTCGGTCGCGCCGAGCGATCCGAACGTCATCTACGTTGCTTCCGGCGAGGGATTGCGCCGCCCGGACCTTTCGGTGGGCGACGGCATTTACAAATCAACGGACGCGGGCAAGACGTGGGCGCATCTCGGTTTGCGCGACGGACAGCAAATCAACATGCTCGCGGTCGACCCGCGCGACCCGGATAAAGTATTTGCCGCCGTCATGGGGCACCCATATGGATCGAACAAGGAACGTGGGCTCTACCGCAGCACGGACGGCGGACGCACGTGGTCGTGCGTGTTGTGCAAAAACGACGGCGACACCGGCGCGGCAACCGTCGTTATCGATCCGAAACATCCGGACGTCGTGTACGCCGATCTGTGGGCATCGCGCAATCCGCCATGGCGCTTGAGCGACGTTCTCCAGCTGTACGATCGCGGCGGCGTGTATAAATCGACTGACGGCGGCACGACGTGGACGCAATTGCACGGCGGTTTGCCGGCAAAACTCGGCCGTGTCGGCATCGCGGTCGCACCCAGCGACGACAGCGTCGTCTACACCTGGGTCAACACCGACAAAGACTGCGGCATTTACCGCTCCGCGGACGCGGGCGCAACGTGGACCAAGCAAAACGGCGAGGACCGCGTGTGCGGTCGCGGCGACGATTTTTCGGGCATCGCGGTGGATCCGACCGACGCAAACATCGTGTATGCGACGAACACGACGACGTACCGTTCGACCAATGCCGGCAAAACGTGGACGGGCATCAAGGGCGCGCCCGGCGGCGACGATTACCACACGATTTGGATCGATCCGGACGACCGCAACGTCATTTTGCTGGGCGTCGACCAAGGCGCGACGCTTTCGGTGAATTACGGTCAAACGTGGAGCTCGTGGTACAACCAGCCGACGGCGCAATTCTATCACGTGATCACGGACGACCGCTTTCCGTATTGGGTTTTCGGCGGACAGCAAGAGAGCGGCAGCGCCGAAGTCGCCAGCCGCAGCAACGACGGTTCGATTTGGGTGCGTTACTGGCATCCCGTAGGCGCGGAAGAATACGCGTACGTCGCGCCCGATCCGCTGCATCCGAACATCATTTACGGCGCAGGCGCGGGACACGTCACACGCTACAACGAGTTGACGAACCAAGTGCAAACGGTCTCGCCGGTGTTCGGCGGACGTTTCGATGCGCAAGGCTACCGCTACAACCGCACGAACCCGCTCGTGTTCAATCGCGTCGACAAGCACACGCTGTATCTCGGTTCGAGCGTGATTTTCGCAACGAGCGACGGCGGCTGGAAATGGCAGCCGATCAGCCCGGATCTCACCCGCCGGCACCCCGGCATACCGGCGAACATCGGCGCCTTCAAAGCCGATCCGCTTTCCAAAGAAGAGCGCGGCGTCGTGTATTCGATCGGACCGTCCTATATCGACAAGAACATCATTTGGGCGGGCACGGACGACGGCCTCGTGTGGGTCACGCGCGACGGCGGGAAGCATTGGGACAACGTCACGCCGCCCGGCGTCGGCGCTTGGAACAAAATCACGCAGATCGATCCATCGCACTTCGATCGCAACACCGCGTACGTCTCGGTGAGCCGCTTCCGGCTGGACGATCTGCGCCCGTACATTTACCGCACGCACGACGGCGGAAGGCACTGGACGCCGATCACGAACGGCTTGCCGGACGATTCTCCCGCGAACACCGTGCGTGAAGATCCGGTGCGGCGCGGACTGCTCTTCGCCGGAACGGAACGTACGGTGTACGTCTCGTACGACGACGGCGGCCGGTGGTCGTCGCTGCAGCTCGATCTGCCCAGCACGTCGATTCGCGATCTGGTGGTTCATGACGACGACATCGTCGTGGGCACGCACGGGCGCTCGTTCTGGATCCTGGACGATATCGAACCGCTGCGCGAGTACGCTGCGAGTATGCGCACCGTCTCGGCCGCGCATCTCTTCAAGCCCGCAACTGCGTACCGTTTGCGCAGAGACACGTGGACGGACACGCCATTACCTCCGGAAGAGCCGGCGGGTGAAAATCCGCCCGACGGCGCGATTATCGACTACTACCTGCCCCAGGATGCGCACGGCCCGCTGACGCTTTCGATTTACGACGGCAGCGGAAAACTCGTGCGCGCATACAGCAGCACGGACAAACCGGCGCCGATCGATCCGGAGATCACGGTGCCGACGTATTGGGTACGTCCGTCGCGCATTCCAAGTGCGAGCGCGGGCATGCATCGCTTCCTGTGGAATTACCGGTACCCGGAACCCAAAGCGCTGGGGTACGACTATCCGATCTCCGCAATCCCGCACGATACGCCGCGCGCACCGCAAGGCGTGCTTGCGTTGCCCGGGCGCTACACCGTGAAACTGCGCGTTGACGGCCGCACGTACACGCAGCCGCTCACGCTCAAGATGGACCCGCGCGTGCACGTTACGTCCGCGGAACTGCGCTCGCAGTTCACGATGGCCCAGACGATCGTGAATCTCATGGCGAAAACCGCAAATAAAAAATATGCGCGGTACAACTTCCAACTCGGCGCACTGCTCGACGCCGTCGAAGGCGCCGACGCGCGAACGGTGACTCCCGCGATCTTCGACGCGGTCAAAAATATCGATCTCCAACTTCACAACGGAGGGAGAACTCAATGAAGATTCTGCTCACAATGCTGGCCGTTGCGCTCTTTAGCGCGAGCCTCGCGCAAGCTTCCGCACCGCAAAGCGTGACGGTAAAAATGAACGCGCTGAATGCCAGCGGCGAAACGGGGAGCGCGACGCTCACACAACTCGGAAACGGCGTCAAAGTCGAGGTCACGATCAAAGGCGCGCCTCCCACGGATCAGCCGACGCATATTCATCCGGGCACGTGCACGAAGCTGAATCCGGCGCCCGAAGCGCCGCTCAGCCCGCTCACGAACGGCCATTCATTGACCGTGCTCTCGGGCAAAAAACTCAGCGATTTCACCGGCGGAAAGTTCGCGATCAACGTACACAAGAGCGCGGACGATCTCAAGACGTACGTTTCATGCGGAGTGATTCCCTAGTCCAGGCACAATAACGGCGCGCAGCCGTTATACTGTGGTATATGAGCGTCTTCGTTCGCAAGGACCCCAGGGCACTGGCCTGCCGGGAACCTTCGTGGAGCGGGGCGCTCTTTTCCATGCTGTGGCGCCACGCGCGAGCGGCCGCTGCACTGGTCTTGCTGGCGGCGCTTGCGTACGGCATGAACCTCTGGGCCGGATTGCATGCGGCCGCGCAAACCGGCGGCACGATTACGGGCCTGCCGCTTTTCGCACCGGTAGCCGTGGCTCGCGATGCCCGCGGCATCCCGCACATACGCGCTGCCGACGCGCACGATCTCTATTTCGCACAAGGCTTCACCGAAGCGTCGGATCGCCTGTTCGAAATGGATCTCACGCGCCGCTATGCGTATGGGCGCCTGGCGGAAGTTTTCGGCGCGCGGGCGCTGCCGATCGACGAGACGATGCGCGCGGCCGATATCGTTGCGCTCGCGCAACGGGAGTGGCGCGGGAGCGACGCGCAAACGCGCGCGGTGCTGCAAGCGTTCAGCGACGGCGTGAACGCGGCGCGCGCGCGCGAGCCGTTGCCCGTCGAATTCCGGCTGGCGCTCTATCAACCGGCACGCTGGGCGCCCCAAGATTCGATCGCCGTATCGCTCGTTGCCGCGCTCGAACTGGGCGACGCGTGGAGCGGCGTGCTGAATCGCGACAGCCGAATGCGCGCGCTGGGAAGCCGTTGCTACGCCGCGGCATTTCCGCTTTCGGATCCGCGATATGACGTAACGGTCGATGGCCGCTTCATCCATGGCCGCTCGCGCAACACACCGGGATGCGATACCGCGGTAGCGCTGCATGGCGACAAGCCGAGAATCGGAAGCAACGCATGGGCCGCGGGCGCACGGCGAAGCAGCGACCATCACGCGCTTATTGCGAACGATCCGCACGTCGATCTCACGATTCCCGGGATTTGGTACGTCGTCGACTTGCAAGCACCCGGCATGCACGTCGCAGGTGCGGTCATTCCCGGGCTGCCGGGCGTCGTGCTCGGTCACAACGATCGCATCGCGTGGGCGGTCACGAACGCGGAAGTTTCCACCGATGCCGTCTACCGGGAAGCGGATCCGCCGCAGCGTGCGCGCGTGGTGGAGCGGTTCAACGTGCGCTTCGGAGCGCCGGTGACCAAGACGTACTATCGCACGCGCGATGCCTTCTCCATCGATGCGGATGACGATGAGGAGACCTATTTCGTCCGGTGGCCGCAATACACGCAGAATACCTCGACGATTCCCGCGCTGCTTGCACTCGACCGGGCCAGTGATATCGCAGCGGCGATGCGAGCGCTCTCGCGCTACCGGGGCGCACCGCAAAATTTCATCGTCGCCGGTTCTGGCGGCGCGGTTGCGTATCATCTTGCCGGGGCAATTTTCGACGATCCCGCGTGGGGACGCTACGTCCACCCGCAAAGGGAACTGCGGCAAGCACTGCCGATCATTCCATTCACGCGTTTGCCTTCGCGGGCGCCCTCGCGCGGAGCCGTTCTGTTGAGCGCGAACAACAAGATGTACGACACGACATATCCGTACCGTTTGTCCGCGGCATTCGAACCTCCGTACCGGGCGTACCGGATCGCGACGCTGCTGCACGCGCGCACAACGTACGACGCCGCCTACTTCGAACGCATGCAGATGGACGCGTGCTCGCCGATCGACGCGGAGATCGCGCGGGACGTCACGCGCATAACGCACGCGCAAGCGCTCGCGCACTGGGACGGGTGCTTCGTTCCCCGCTCGAGGACGGCGTCGATCGAACACGAGATGCGCGACGATTTGCTCGAGCAGAGCACCTCGCTGGCAACGCTTCTTGCGAATTTGCGCCATCCGGAATTCAATACGCGAAACGGCATCGACGAAAACGCCGCAGCTGCGCTGAGCGCAATGGAAAGCGACCGCCGCACGTGGGCGCGGGCGGGCCGCGTGAATGTCGAGCACCCGCTCTCGCAGGCCTGGTACGGCTTGCTCAGCGGCACGCCGCTGCCCGGGAATGGCGACGAGTTTTCCATTCATCTGCAAGAGCCGGGCTTCGCGCAAGGATTTCGCGCGGTCTGGGATATCGGCAATTGGGATGCGGGCGGCATCGCGCTTCCGAGCGGAGAGTCGGGTGAGCCCGGCTCCGGCCATTACGACGACGCCGTGCGCGCGTGGGTGAGCGGCGGTGTCGTACCGCTTGCGTTCTCGCCGCGCGCCGTGGCCCGCGCGACCGTCACGACGTTGGTGTTACGCCCGCGCTAGTCGATATTCGCCAGATGTAACGCCGCAGCGGTGTCGCGCCGGATCGTGCGGCACAATTCCGCATCGTCAGCTATCGATTTTCCGTACGACGGAATGATCTCGCGCAGTTTCGTCTCCCACGCGGGAAGCTGCGCCTTGTGCGTTCTGTTCATCACGTCGAGCACGACTGCAACGGCAACCGACGCGCCGGGAGATGCGCCCAGCACTGCGGAGATCGTACCGTCCGCCGACGAAACGACCTTCGTGCCGAACTCGAGTTTGCCGCCCTTGCGCTCGTCCGGCATGATGACTTGCACGCGCTGACCGGCGACGATAAAATCCCACTTCGACGGATCGGCGTCCGGAAAATACTCGCGTAGCGATTCGTACTTGCTGTCCTTCGACTTGAGCACTTCGCTGATGAGGTACTTCGTCAAATCGAAATTGTCGCGCCCCACCGCGAGCATCGATTTGATATTGTCGCCCTTGATCGATGCCGGCAGATCCGTGAGCGATCCATGTTTGAGGAACTTGGTCGAAAAGCCCGCGTACGGACCGAACAGTAACGAGCGTTGGCCGCCGATATAGCGCGAGTCCAGATGTGGTACGGACATCGGTGGTGCGCCGACCGATGCTTTGCCGTAGACTTTACCGTTGTGACGCCGCACGAGATTCTGGTCGTCGCAGCGCAAGAAGATGCCGCTCACCGGAAAGCCGCCGATGCCTTTGCCTTCCGGAATGCCGGATTTCTGCAGCAGCGGAAGCGCGCCGCCGCCCGCGCCGAGAAACACGCGCTGCGTCGAAACGGTGCGCGAGGCACCACTGGTACGATCCTTCACCGTGACGTTCCAGCGGCCATCGGAGCTGCGCTTGATGCCGGTGACGGCGGTCGAATACGAAATCGTAACGCCGGGCTGTTGGCGGACGTGCGCAAGCAATCCGCGCGTCACCGCGCCGAAGTCGACGTCCGTACCGGTAACCATTCGCGTCGCCGCGACTTTTTGACCGGGATCGCGGCCTTCCATCACGAGGGGCATCCACTGAGCGAGAACGAGTGGATCTTCGCTGTATTCCATGCCCTTGAAACAGTGATGCGCGCTCATCGCTTCGTAGCGCTTGCGCAAAAACTCGACGTTTTCGCCGCCCCAAACGAAGCTGATGTGCGGCACGTCGTGAATGAACTGTTCCGGCTGCGGCAATGCGCCTTTGCGCACCAGATGCGCCCAGAATTGGCGAGTGAGATCGAACTGTGTGTTGACCGTGAGCGCGCGGGCGATGCTGATGCTGCCGTCGGGGTTCTGCGGCGTGTAGTTCAGCTCGCAGAGCGCGGCGTGCCCGGTGCCGGCGTTGTTCCAGCCGTTGGAACTCTCTTCGGCCGGCGCGTCGAGCATCTCGAAAATCTCGATGGACATATCGTCCTGCAGCTCCTTGAGCATGGCGCCCAAGGTGGCCGTCATAATGCCGCCGCCGACCAGGACGATATCGGTTCGATTCTCAGGCATAACGCCTACTACAGTAGCGCCTCTGCGGGGCCCCGGGCTAGGGCTTCTCCGACAGGGCGGCGCGCTGCGAGAGGCGCGGCCGTAAGCGGAGGGGTAACACAAGCCATGCGACAGCACATGGAAACCCGGGCCGGGGTCTCGCGCTTCGGTGAGCCGCCCGAAGGCGATCTGCCGGACGACATCCGGGCCATCTACGAGAAAAACCGCGAGAAGCTCGGCTTCGTGCCCAACGTTTTCCGCGCATACGCGCGCAGACCCGAACACTTCCGCGCGTTCATGAGCTATCACGACGTGCTGATGAAAGGCGAGGGCAATCTCTCGCGCGCGGAGCGCGAGGCAATCGTCGTCGTCGTTTCCGCCGAGAACCGCTGTTTGTATTGCAGCGTCGCGCACGGCGCGGCTCTGCGCGTTTTGAGTAAGGATCCGGTCCTTGCCGAGCAGATCGCCACGAATTGGCGTACCGCCGATCTCGCGCCGCGCATGCGCGCGATGCTTGCATTCGCGTCACGCGTGAACGAGGCGGGATACACGCCGACCGAACACGAGATCGACGAGCTGCACCTTGCCGGCTTCTCCAACGACGACATTTGGGATATTGCGGCAATCGCCGGCTTCTTCGGCTTTTCAAACCGCATGGCCGGCGTCATGGATATGCGGCCGAACGAAGAGTTTTATTCCATGGGACGCGAGCGGGCGCAAGGCTCGTAACCGCGCGCCTTCGGGTACGACATTATCCGGAGGTAGAACATGGAAATTCCGAATCGCGTACCCTGGGTGAACGTCGCCGTCGGCGTGTTGACCATTATTTCGCCCTTCGTCGCGGTGCCGGATTCGTATGGCGCCAAGTGGGACATGGTGATCACCGGCTTCTTAATCGCGATTTTCGCGATCGTCGAGATGTCGACGTTCGCGCGGAGCAGGCGGATGAATTATTGGCCGCTGCTCAACGTGCTGCTAGGCATTTGGCTGTTTATCTCGACCGGTATCGTCGCGATGAACGTGGCAATGGTCTGGAGCAGCATCGTGCTCGGCGTGCTGACAATCGTCACGGCATTGGTTGCGCTTTCATACGAACGCATGCACGTGGCGCATGAGGTGCAGCCGCCGACGCAGACGCATCTGCGCACCTAAGCAAGGCTTCGGGTCACACGGGCCGGCGCTGCAGCGCTCACACTGTATGAGCGTGCTTCGCCGGCCCCCGCATGATAACGGCACTGCCGACGCGGCCGTGCTGGCCGAGATCAACATCACGCCGTTTACCGACGTGCTGCTCGTTTTGCTTATCATCTTCATGATTCTCGCGGCGCTGGTCGTGCCGCCCGGTTTCGAGCGGCAGTTCCCGCCGTGCGCATGCGTCCAACCGTACAGCGCCGCGCATCCGCGCCAGCTCGCCGTGGTCGTGTTGCGCTCGGGCGAAATACGCGTGGACGGAAAACACGTGAGCACGACCGCGCTCTATCCGCTCCTAGCCCAGATTCACCAGCAAGCGCCGAAAACGCGCGTGAAGATTTTCGCCGACGCGAAGGCGCCCTATGGCGCGATTATGCGCGTGCTCGATGCCGCCAAAGCCGGCGGCTTAGGCGACGTTTCGTTCGTTACGGAGTAAGCGCCGCGCGCGCTTACCGCCGCGGGGCGTGCATCGTCACGACGTCGTCGAGCGTCATGCCCGAAACGTACGGCGCGATCGATGCCGGAATGACGGCCTGCGTAACCGGCATGTAGCGTGCTCCATATGCGCCCTCCCACACGTTTTCCATGCGCGCGCGGAAGAAGCGCTCGACGATCCCGCTCGGCGCCACGGCGTCGATGACGAGGTGATTCGCGAACGTGCGCGTTATGCCGAAACCGGCTTGTTTGAGCGTCTGGATGACGTTCTGCTCGTCCGCAGCCTGGCTGGTCGCCGGCCGGCTGGCCGGGGCGGCACGCATCATCCGATCGCCGTCGCGGTCGCGCATG
>DAISWS010000058.1:3241-15875 GCA_036826275.1 Vulcanimicrobiaceae bacterium | reverse complement strand
GCCGGGATCGTGGCCATTCTGTATGGCCTGTACCTTATAAGCTGGGTGATGCGGCGTTCCGCGGGCAATGCGCGGATGCAAGAGATTGCCGCAGCTATCCAAGAGGGCGCGATGGCGTTTCTCAAGCGCCAGTACACGACCGTCGCGGTCGTTGCCGTCGTGCTCTTCATCGTTATTTGGGTCGGCCTGGGATGGCAGCCCGCCGTCGGGTTTCTGATCGGCGCAATTCTCTCCGGTGCAGCGGGCTTCATCGGCATGACGGTTTCGGTGCGCGCGAACGTGCGTACCGCCGAAGCTGCGCGCGGGGGGCTTGGTCCGGCGCTGCACGTCGCGTTCCGCGGCGGCGCGGTGACGGGTCTGCTCGTCGTGGGATTGGGCATTCTCGCGGTCGCGGGCTACTACTGGATTCTGCTCGCCGTCAATATGGGCGACCAAACCAAATCGCTCGGCGCGATGATCGGGCTTGCGTTCGGGTGTTCGCTGATCTCGGTCTTTGCGCGCTTGGGCGGCGGTATCTATACGAAGGCCGCCGACGTCGGCGCGGACCTGGTCGGTAAAGTGGAAGCCGGCATTCCCGAAGACGATCCGCGCAATCCGGCCGTTATCGCGGACAACGTCGGCGACAACGTCGGCGATTGCGCCGGCATGGCTGCGGACTTGTTCGAAACGTACGTCGTCACGACGGTCGCTGCGATGCTGCTGGGCAACCTCGAGCTGAGCACCGTGGCGGGCGCGACGACGTTCCCGATCGTTCTCGGCGCCATTTCGATCATCGCCTCGATCATCGGCACGTTATTCGTGGGCATCGGCAAAGTGGACCGCGCGAAGATCATGAATTCGCTCTACGTCGGTCTTGGCATCGCCGGAGTTATTTCGGCGGGCGTGTTCTACTGGGTCACGGTCAAGCAGTTCGGGCCCGCCGGCATCACCGTCGCGGGCAAGAGCGAAACGGCTGTGGCGATTTGGGGCTGTGCGGCAATCGGTCTGATTATTACCGGACTGATTACGTGGATCACCGAGTACTACACGGGCACGCAGTTCTCGCCGGTCAAGCGCATCGCGAACGCGTCTATCACGGGCCACGCAACGAACATCATCAGCGGTCTGGCAGTGTCGATGCAGGCGACGGCATTGCCAGGCCTGGTGATTGTCATCGGCATTCTGTGTTCGTATGCGCTTTCGGGATTGTACGGCGTCGGCATCGCGGTCATGGCGATGCTTTCGATGGCGGGCATCGTCGTTGCCATCGACTCGTTCGGACCGATTACGGACAACGCCGGCGGCATCGCCGAGATGGCGGAGCTGCCGGACGAAGTTCGCAACGTGACCGACCCGCTCGACGCGGTCGGCAACACCACCAAAGCCGTTACCAAAGGCTACGCGATCGGTTCGGCGGGGCTTGCGGCAATCGTGCTGTTCGCATCGTTCTTGCAAGAGCTCGCCAAGCACAAATGCGCGCCCACCGATCTCGCGTGCGCGACGCAACTGCAGGCGAACTTCGTGGTGAGCGATCCGTTCGTGCTGGCCGGTTTGCTCATCGGCGGCATGCTGCCGTTCTTCTTCTCCTCGCTTTCGATGGAAGCGGTGGGACGCGCGGGCGGCAAGGTGGTCGAGAACGTGCGCATGCAGTTCAAGACCAATCCGGGCATCATGGCGGGAACCTCGCGTCCCGACTACGCGTCGACGGTCGACATCGTCACGCGCGCCGCGCTCAAGGAGATGATCGTTCCGGCGCTCATTCCCGTCGGCGTGCCGGTTATCGTCGTCATCCTCGGTGCGATTCACGTGTTCCCGGGCATTGCGACCGCGCAAGTGATGGGCGGCATTTTGGTCGGCGCCATCGTTACCGGACTCTTCCTCGCAATCGCGATGACGAGCGGCGGCGGCGCGTGGGACAACGCCAAGAAGTACATCGAAGACGGACACAACGGCGGCAAAGGTTCGGACGCGCATAAAGCAGCCGTTACCGGCGACACCGTCGGCGATCCGTACAAAGACACGGCGGGCCCGGCGATCAACCCGATGATCAAGGTGCTCAACATCGTGGCGCTCTTGCTCGTCGCGTACATGATCCACTAGCCGGCGCTAGGAAACACATGCGAAGAGGCGCCGTTCCCACGGCGCCTCCTTTTTTTTATTGGCCGGTGCGGCGGCGTATACGCGCCACGACGTCGCGGACGGCGTTCACGACGATGTCCGGTTGGTCGTATTGAATGTAGTGGCTGCTGCGCCGCGCGAAAATCTGTTTGGCATCGCCGGAGAGCCGAAGCCATTTCGCCTGCGATCGGGCGTTGATGCGTTCGAATGCGGCCGCTTCGACGCGCTGTTTGGGCGTTAATCGCGAGAGCGGACCGAAGTGCTGCATGGCGGTGAGCACGCGCAGCGGACGCGCACCCAGCGAGCGCACGTGCGTCTGCAGATACACTTCGTCGGCAGGCATGCCTTGCAGTTCCGAAATCACCGCATCGTAGAGCGTGGGCGTTCGGCTCACGAAGCGCAGGATCGCGGCGTTGAGTTGCGGGGACCAGTTGCGCTCGGGCAAACCGCGGAAAAAAACACGATCGCAGCGCAGCGGCTTTTCGCCGCGCGTCCCGTGCAGGTAGGGCAGCGGTTCGGCGGCGACGATCGCGGCGCGGCAGCGTTGCAGTGGTTTCACCGCCGCAGCCAACCCTTCGTCGTCCAGGCGCCGCTGCGCGGGCGGCTCGACGTCGCCGTTCTCGCCGTCGACGATCACCATGCCGGCAACCTCGTTCATGTACCGATCGGCGAACGTGCGGATGTTGTAACTGCCGAATGAATGACCGACCAGCACGTATGGGCCCGCGATAGCGGCAGCGTGCAGCGCCGCGTGCAGTTCATCGGCGATTCGCACGCTGGTGCGCGGCATCAAACCCGGATCGCTAAAGCCGCTGCCGGCACGATCGTAACTGCACGCGCGCGTGAAGCGCGCGATGCGCGGCTGAACCACCGCCCATGCCGGCGACCAGTCTTCCCAGCCGGCGTCGAAGACGACGACCGGTGCGCCCGTTCCGATGCAATGGAAGTCGATGCCGCGGCCGCGCACGTCGACGATCTTTCCGGCGTGCGTATAGATCGCATCGCCCGGCGCCCCGGAGGCCGGCACGGCAAGTACCATCAGCGCGACGGCAACGCACAGCATGAAGCGCAACGGGTTCATATCCGCTACTTGATGGCGCGCACGGGAAGTCCTCGGTGGCCTCGCCGGCAGACCGAACGAGCCCTCGGCAGGCGGCGCGGAGATATCCGCGCCGCTGTTTTCGTTCTTAGGGCAGAGAGGAAAAACTGTCCGTATGAACCGTTTCATCGCCGCCCTGACCGCCGCCGCGCTGGCGCTCGCTTGCGCCGCTCCCGCGTTCGCTTACACGCAGGAGGAGCAAACCGAGCTGCAGATCGGCCAACAAGAGTACCAGCAATTGCAGCAAAAAGGCGAGATCATCAGCAGCTCGCCGTACTACACGACGCTGAACTCCATTGCGGCGCGTATCACGCCCGTGGCGGATAAGAAATATTTCGTGCCGTTCCATTTCATACTGGTGCACGAGAGCCAGCCGAACGCATTCTCGGTGCCCGGCGGCAACGTGTACGTGACCGACTCGATGATGCACTTCGCGCAGAACAAGGAAGAACTCGCGGGCGTATTGTGCCACGAGGTCTCGCACGACATCCACCACGACGTGTACAACGTGTACGAAAAAGACCAGCGCCTCTCGCTGTACGCGACCGGCCTCAGCCTGCTGCTCGGCGGCGGGCGCAGCCAGATCGCCAACACGCTGATCAATTTCGCGGCCAACATTCAAGCGCTGCACTTCTCGCGCGACGTCGAACACAATGCCGATTACACCGGCGCATACGTCTGCGCGCAGTCCGGCATCGACCCGTACGGCATGGTGTGGCTGATGCAGCACTTCGAGCAGCAGCCGACGGCGAATCCGCCGGAATTTCTCTCGGACCACCCGAGCGACAGTCACCGCATCCAGTCGCTGGAAAACGAGTTTGCGGCCGATCCCACGACGTTCGGGAAGTACAATCCGGACATCGCGTACGCGACGCCGATAACGTCCGGCGGCTGGCACGACCAGTACCGCGTGGGATACCGCCCGCAAGCCTCGCACAATAGGATCGCCGTGCGATCGGGAAGCGGCATCCGGCACATCGCGCCGGTGAAATCGACCTCGAAAGTCTCGTGCCCGGCGAATTGGAAGTATTGCTAGGGGCGTGACATAGGGAAGCGACGATTGAAGGCGGTAGAATATCTACCGCCTTTCGTTTTCTTCGATTGTGTGAGGGAACCGATGAGATCGTTGTTTTCGTTCGTGGTGCGCAGCGCTGCGCTCGCCGGGATTCTCGCGCTGGCGCTGAGCAATCCGCACGTTCGCGCGGCGGTGCAGCTGCAAAGCGGCATCGACCTGAGCAACTTGGACCGCACGTGCAAACCGTGTCAGGATTTCTATCAGTTCGCCAACGGCGGATGGATCAAGAAGCATCCGATTCCCGCGGCGTACCCGGCGTGGGGAAACTTCTCGGTATTGGCCGAGCGCAATCGCGCGGTGCTGCATTCGATCCTCGAGAACGCTGCGAAAGCGCATGCGAGGGCGGGAAGCAACGAACAGAAGATCGGCGACTTCTATGCGAGCTGCATGAACGTCGCGGCGATCGATGCCGCGGGCACGAAACCGGTTGCCGGCGATCTCGATCTCGCCGCCAAGGCACAGGCCTCGAACCTGGGTTCGGCGCTCGCAGCGCTGCAGCGCGACGGCGTCGACGCGTTCTTCGGCTTCGGTCCGCAGACTGATTTCAAAAACAGCAGGCTGAGTATCGCTGGCCTCGATCAAGGCGGCTTGGGTCTGCCCGATCGTGACTACTACCTGAAGACCGACGCGAAAAGCGTGGCGCTGCGAACGGCGTATCAGTCGCACGTCCAAAAGATGTTCGAGCTCGTCGGCGACGCGCCCGATGCCGCAGCGAAGGAAGCGCAGGCCGTTCTGAGCGTCGAGACGTCGCTGGCGAAAAACCAGATCTCGCGCGTCGAGCGGCGCGATCCGCAAAAGGTCTATCACAAGATGACGCTCGCGCAAGCCGAGCAGCTGGCGCCGCAGCTGCAGCTCGCCTCGTTCGTCAAGGACAACGGCGTTGCGGACACGGTCCCGGTCAACGTGGCAGAGCCTGAGTACTTCAAGGCGCTTTCTGCGCAAGTCGCATCGCTGAGCCCGGACGATTTGCACGCCTATTTGCGCTGGCACGTGCTGCACGCATTTGCAACGGCACTCCCAACGGCGTTCGTGGACGAGAATTTCAACTTTTACTCGAAGACGCTTCAGGGCACGACGCAACAACTCGAGCGCTGGAAGCGCTGCACGCGCGCGACCGACGCAAACCTGGGCGAAGCGCTCGGACAGTTCTACGTGGCCCGCACGTTCCCGCCATCCGCGAAAGCGCAAGCGCTTGCGATGGTCAAGAACATCAAGGCCGAGCTGCGCGACGACTTCAGCACGCTCTCGTGGATGTCGCCGCAGACGCGCGCCAAGGCCGTTGCGAAGCTCGATGCGTTTCTGCTCAAGATCGGCTATCCCGACAAATGGCGCTCGTATGCCAAGTTCGACGTGACGCAGGGACCGTATGCGCGGAACATTCTGGCGTCGAACCGCTTCGAAACCGCGTACGAGAACGCCAAGATCGGCAAGCCTGTCGATCGCTCGGAGTGGGGCATGACGCCGCCGACGGTCAACGCGTATTACAACCCCACCGTCAACGAGATCGTCTTTCCCGCCGGCATTCTGCAGCCGCCGTTCTTCAACAAGGACGCGGACATGGCGGTGAATTACGGCGCGATCGGAGCGGTCGTCGGGCACGAGTCGACGCACGGCTTCGACGACGAAGGCCGTCAGTTCGACGCACAAGGCAATCTCCGCAATTGGTGGACGGCACAAGATGCCGCGCGTTTCAAAGCGCGCGCGCAGTGCGTCGTCGACCAGTGGAATCAGCTGCAGCCGCTGCCGGGCGTGCATGAAAACGGACAACTCGTGGAAGGCGAGGAGATCGCCGACTTGGGCGGTCTGACGATTGCGTATAAAGCGTTCGAAAAATGGCAAGCGCATCATCCGCGCCGCGTCATCGACGGTTTCACGCCGGAGCAGCGTTTCTTCATGGGCTTCGCACAGGTTTGGGCGGGCTCGCAGCGTCCGGAATACATTCGGCTGCTCGCGCAAACCGACGTGCACGGCTACGACAAGCTCCGCGTCAATCAGACGCTCAGCGACATGCCGCAGTTCGCGAAAGCGTTCTTCTGCAAACTGAACGATCCGATGGTGCGGCTGAAGCCGCAGCAGTGCCAGATCTGGTAACCTTCGGACGTCGCCGGTGGAGAAGCGAAGACGGCTAGGCATCCGCGCTGAGAGTGAGCGGCCCATTACCCCGTTCGTACCCCACGGCATGATACGTTCGGTTCGATTCGCCCGATTGGGCGTCGCAGTAGCCACAGGAGCGCTTTCCATTGCTTTGATGGGCGCGCAGTACGATTCGAATATACCTCAAGTTGATCAAAATGCTAGCGCAAAGGTGAGATCGTCCCTCGAGCGATTCCGCACGTCGCATTCAATCGCCGATCTTCGGACGGCGATCCGTGCACTCGATGGCACGATACGGCCCAAGACGTTGACTCCCGCGAACTTCATTCAAACGCGTCGAATGCTCGTTCAATCGTATGCCTCGATTATCAAACAGATTGGCGCGCTGTATGATCGTTCATACAATCCGAACGATCCGCGCAACGTGCCGCTCCTGTGCGTGCCGCCGCCTCAAGTACTTGGAATCAGGCCGTGCATGTCCCCGGACAAGATCGGTGATCCAGCGCTCCGGTCGCAATATCAGAAAAGCATCGAGGAGAACGAGCTTCGGAAACAGCGTGGATCCTACTACATTCAGGTGAAGATGCTCGATGATGACGCGCTGTCGGGCTTGGAAGCAAGTTTGAGGTTGTTCAATGAGATCGCGCCCGATCACATCGGTCCGGACTCGACTGCGTTGGACGCGATTTTTCGTGCCGAGGGCATTAGCGGTGAACGGCTGAGTCGAATTCACGCGATGATGTTCGAGCGGACATGGCCGACAGCGCCACCCGCGCATTGATGAATACGTAGCGCCGCTCCTGCGTCGCGACCATTCGATACCTCACGATGACACTGACACCTCAGGATGACACGCGAGGGCCGCTGGCACGTCGTGGCAGTCGTTAGGCAATTAACAGCTGCTTGCGCGCGTGCGAGAGCCAGCATGATTGCGGCGCCGTTTCAAGCAGTTGGAGCGCCTCGTTCGCATACGTGCGCGCCTGCGTTCTATCGCCCAACGCGTGCAGTGCCTGAGCGTGCAGGGTTTTCGCAATGCCGACGCCCCGGCGGCTTTTGACGGCCGCGAACGTTGCGAGCGCCTCGGCAGCAGCCTCCAACGCTTGCGGAACGCGCGACTCGGCGAGACGAATGTAACTCTCGATTGCGTAGGAGTACGCCCACCAATAACCTTGCGGCGGAAGCTGCCGGCGTACGCCCGAGACGACGTCGAATACGTCGTCAAGCGTGCGTCCCCGTTCCCGTTCCGCGCGGATGTGTGCCCACTGAAACGTAGCAACCGCGCGTTCCTTAGTGCCGCAAACTGCGGACGATAACGCGACGGCTTCATCGCCGTAAAGCAGCGCAACCGGCAGATTTCCTTGATAATGATTGATAACGGCGAGATCTTTAATACCAACGGCAATCTTACGAACGAGCCCGTGCGCGCGCGCCAGCTCGAGCAGCGTTCTATCAACGTTCAGCGCGTCTTCCAGCGTAGGCTCGCGCGACGTATGTATGCTGGTTTGAGTCGTCAGCAGCTCGGCCAGCAGATCCGCGGTTTGCTCGTCGGCAGCGCCGATCAAATTGCGCCCCATCGAAACGAATTGCTGGCATCGCTCCATCGTGCCGACGTGGTACTCCAGCGATGCAGATGCCGCGAGCGCCTTTGCGAGTACCAGTTTCGCGCGCGCGAAGTGCTGTCCGAGCAGATTCTGTGCTTCTGGAATGCTGCACGCCAGCGCCGTCTGCGCTTCGTCGGTTCGTCCGCACGCCCAAGCCAATTGCGCGCGGACGATCTCGTGCTCGCAGGCAAGCACGGCATGCGCGGGTGTAGCACGATCCATCAGTTGCGCAGCAGCGTTCAGATACATCGATGCGCGCGAGGCGTCCGCCATGTCAATATTGAGCTCGGCAAGACGCACGAGTGAAATACATTTCTGTGACGCGTCCGATTGTGCGCAAAGAACCTTCTCGAGCACGCGCTCGGCCAGCGCAGCGTTTCCCGTGCGCTGAAGAACCGTCGCTATGCGATATTCCTCTTCACCCGTCAGCCTCGTGCTCTGCACCGCAGCGACGGCTTCGACCCATCGCCGCAAAGCGCGCGCAAGATACGTAAGAGCCGCCGTGCGCTCGCGATAAAACTGGCTTTTCTCTATGGACAGTGCCTCGAGGACGTCGCTCATTGCCGCCCCGCCGATCTCGTAGCGTACGACGATTTCGTACTGGCGCTGCCGGTGTATCGCATCTTGCGTACCCGCACGCACGCGGCGTTCTAACGCTTCGATTGACTCGAAGACCGCTTTACGAATTGTGGTAAATGCGGAATCGTGTTCGCGCGCCGAGAAGATCGGCGCCACGATTTCGTTGCGCGCGAGTGCGTCGGCGTCGTCAAGCGATCGCAGCAGTTGAGCCACGAGCCGAAGCGGCGAGCTTCTCACATGTAAGACTTCTATGGAGCGACCCCTTTTCCCATCTGTTTCCCACCTGCGTCCCATGGCGTCGACAGAACGCAAATGCCTTGTCACAGTAGGCGCGTGAGGTCGATCTACGATGAAATCCTGGACGAGCGCTACAAAGGCGTTCCGCTTGGCAGCGCACCGTTCGAGTTGCGTGCCATCCCCGAACGCCGGTGGCGCGTCGGCACCCCCGACCTCCCGTTGCCGCTGCTCGTTGCGCGCAAACGCGCGCTGGAATACAACATTGCCGCAATGCAGCGGTATTGTACCGCGCGCGGAGCGGATCTCGCGCCGCACGGTAAAACGACGATGTGTCCGCAGATATTCGACATGCAGCTCGCTGCAGGCGCCACGGCGATAACCGTCGCCACGGCGCAGCAACTCGCGGTGTGCTGCAAGCACGGTATACGCCGCGTTCTGCTGGCGAACCAACTTGCCGCTATTGCGAACGTCCGCTACGCGGTGCAAGCGGTGGCGAGTGACGAGAGGTTACAGTTATGGACGTTCGTCGATTCTCCCGAAGCAGTGCGCTTGATCGCCCGGGAGGCTAGAGCGAGCGGGCTCGAGCGCCCGTTCGACGTTATTTTGGAGGTTGGATATGCCGGCGGACGAACCGGCGTGCGTTCGCGCGCGAGCGCACGCGACACGGCAGCGGCGATTACCGCGGCAAACCGCGCCGTGCGCCTCTGCGGCGTCGGCGGCTTCGAAGGGTTGCTCGCAAACGATCCGCGGTCATTTACGGATGCGCGCGCCTTCGTCGAACAAATCGCCGGCGTCATCGACGAGCTGATCGCATCGCGTGTCCTCGCCGAGGAGTTTATAGTTACTGCGGGCGGAAGCGCAGCCTTCGACGTCGTTCTGGAAACGTTCGCGCAGCGCTGGCCGGGGCGCGCACGCGTCGTGCTGCGCAGCGGATGCTACGTCACGCACGATCACGGGATGTACGAGCGAGCCGCGCCGCCGGAACTCGGTTTTCAGCCGGCCCTCGAACTATGGTCGAGCGTGCAGTCCCGGCCCGAACCGACCCTGGCCTATCTGACGTTCGGCAGGCGCGAAGCCGGGTCCGATGCGGGCATGCCGGTCCCGCTGTACGCCTTAAACGCGCGCCGGGAAAAACGCGCCGTCGCATCGTGGCACATCGAGGGGCTCAACGATCAGCATGCGCGTTTGCGGTTACCGCCAGGCGAAGCTTTGGGCGTCGGCGACATCGTGGTGTGCGGCATTTCGCATCCCTGTACCACCCTCGATAAGTGGCGCCTGGTGATGCTGGTCGACGACGACGACGTCGTGGCCGACGGGCTGCTTACGTTTTTCTAGGCGCGATTCTCCACTTGTAAACGAACGTATATGGGGAGGTGTACATCGACGGCGTGTAGCCCGAGAGCCACTTCGGGACGACGTCGACTTCTTTGACCTGGTACAGGAAGATCATCGGCTGCTCGGCTATTAGCCGGCTCTGCACCTGCGCGTAATCGCGCAAGCGTCGGGCACGATCGAACGTCGATGCCCCGTCGTCGAGAAGCGCCTGCGTGTGCGGATCGCAGTAGCGCGTGAAATTGAATCCATGCGGCGCGCGCTGGTCGCATCCGATAATCCACGTCGCATCGGGATCGGCCTGCGACATCTCGGTAAACTGCGCGACCTGAAATTTGCCTTGATAGAGCGGTCCTGAAGGCGACGTTATGAGAAAAGGCGTGAGTGTGCGCACGTGCAGCCGAATGCCGACCGCAGCAGCGTAGGCCGAGATTTGCGTCACCAAACTGTTCGATGCGGCACTGCCGGAGATGCCGAGCAGCGAAACGTCCAGTCTTTTCCCGTTCTTGACTCGTACGCCGTCGGGCTGTAGCCGCCAGCCGTCGGCTTCCAACACGCGTCGTGCCCGTGCCGGATCGTATGGAACCGTTCCTGCCGACGGATCGAAGGCCCACGTAAAGAGTCCCTGCATCGCCGTGTTCGGATCGTAGACGCCTTTGAAAATTTTCTTCGTGAGCGCTTGACGATCGATCGAAAGCGCCAGGGCGCGGCGCACGGATACCTCGCCGGTTACCGGGTCAGTGGTGTTGACTTGGAGCGTGCCGAATTGCGTGGTCGCGCTTTCTACGAGCTGATGCTGCGCAATTGCGCGCAGCTCGTCGATGTGGGAGACGTCGGCCAGGAACACTTCGTTGACCTCGCCGGTACGCAGCTCGTTGATAATCGTCTGGGCGTCGGGAACGAACTTGATCACGATGCGCGGTATCGCCGGCTTGCCTAGGAAGTACGTTGAGTTTGCCACAAACGTCATGTGATCGCCGCGCTGCCACTCGACGACGCGGTACGGCCCGGAACCGACGGGCGCCGCGTTGAACGGCACCTCGTTCAGGCTTGCATATCGCCGCAAAAGATGCGCCGGCAAAATCCCGTAGTTGCTGTCGCCGCCGAAGAAATACGAAACCATGCTGGCCACCGGTTTTTTAAGCGTCAAACGTACTTCGTACGCGTTCGGCGCCCTCACGGAAGAGATAAGGTCGTATCCGTAGCGTGAAAGCGTGTTGTTGCGCGGATTCATGACGGCGTTGAAGGTAAACACCACGTCACGCGCGGTAAGCGGAGCGCCGTCCTGCCAGTGCACGTCACGGCGCAGATGGTAGGTCATGTGCAATCCGTCACGCGAGATGCCGCCGTTTCGAACCGTCGGCACGGCTGCCGCCACCTGCGGAATCATTTCGCCGCGAGTATCGTACACGGTTAGATACGAGTAGACCAACCCGTTGATTTCGCCCGTGACGTAGCCGTCAAGGAAGAGCGGATTGAGCGAGCGCGGTTCTTGGATCTGCGCGATTGTCAGCGTGCCGTCTGCCGGAGCGCTTCCCGCCGTCCGGCTGCACCCGCTGAGCGCGGTGAGGATTGCGAGGACGAATGCCAACGTTTTCCCTTGCAAGATGTACCCTCACGAAGGACGGTAAAGAAGAACGGCATGGAAGTTAAGGAGGATTTCGATCGGATCGTGCAGCGCGCACTGAAGAACACCGGTGCGCCGTCGCTCTCGATCGCGGCCGTCGTGGACGGCAAAACGGCGTACTGCAAGGCCTTCGGCGATGCGACTTCCGAAAGCGTTTACAGCATCGCATCGATCACGAAGCAGTTCACCGCTGCCTGCGTGTTGCTGTTGGTGCGCGAGGGCCGCCTCGCGCTGGACGATCCGGTGGCGAAATGGTTTCCAGAAGTTACGGCTGCCGGCAAAATCACGATTTATCACCTGCTCACGCACACGTCCGGCTTGTCCGACTACTATCCGCTCAGTTTTGCCGATGAAGAAAAGCAGCACGCCGCCGCTCCGCAGAGCATCGTCGAAAGATACGGAACGCTGCCGCTGCAGTTCGAGCCGGGTACGCGGTGGTCGTATAGCAACACCGGCTATCATCTCGCCGGACTCATTATCGAGCGTGTGACGGGCATGCCGTTCGGCGAATTTCTGACCCGCAAGGTGCTCACGCCGGCCGGATTGCACGAGTCGTTCTTCAATGACCCGCCTCGCCGCGAGGAACAGCTGCTCCAGGGCTACACCAGGTACTGCCTGGGACCGCTGCGAGCGATTGCTGCGGAACGCTCCGGATGGACGTACGCCTCGGGCGGCATCGCTGCCGGCGCGGCGGATCTCGCGCTGTGGCATACCGTCTTGATGAATGGCAGTCTGCTCAATCACGACGAGATCGCGGTGATGACGCGCCCGGCGGTGCTCAAGGAACCCGGACCCAGCGTCCCGGCTTTGGGTTGGTTTTGCGAGCGCCGCGGCAAGTACGACGTCATCCAACACAGCGGCGGCGTTGCGGGCTTCGCCTCCCAAACGATCGT
>DAISWS010000058.1:0-3231 GCA_036826275.1 Vulcanimicrobiaceae bacterium | reverse complement strand
GCTGGATACGCGGTGCTCCATTGCCGTACTCTCGAACGGCGATCACGTCCAGACCGGCGCGATTGCATCCGAGCTTTTCGAAGCGCTGCTTCCGGGCGCGAAAGCCCCGCCAACCGAAGCACCGAACGACTTCGCGCGCGTGCAAACCGCTGCAATGGCATGGATCGATCGCCTGCGCTCCGACGCAGCCGTGGACGCAGCTTGGATCGCCCCGGAATTTCAAGCATTCCTCGACGAGCAGCGCCGCGCCGACGCACGAGCGGGATTGCGGGCGGCCGGAGAGCCGCAGCGCCTGAAGGCGGTTGCCGCAGGCGAGCGCGGCGGTATGTCGTGGTATCGCGTCCGATTCGAGTTCTCCAACGCGCGCGGGGATGCCGTCTTTCGAGAGACGGCGGATGGCCGGCTTGCCGAATTCATGATGTACCCCCTCCCGTAACTACGCGGCTGCGCCGGCAGCCACGGCGAGCCGATACGCCGTTACAAACATGCGGTACACGTCGTGATAGTCGCTACTGCGGTAGCGAACCGTTCGCGGATCGATACGCTCGATGCCCGGAACGCCCGCAATGAATTCCGCATACTCCATTTGCGTCGTCGTAATCTGGAGATCGAAGGGCGGCTCGAATGTGAACAGTTTGGCCCTCCCCGCGCTTTCTACCGCAGCGCGAGCGCCGGCACGCAGCGCTTGCTGAGCGGCTTGCGGCGAGCGCGAATTGGCTGACATGTTGCCGATGCCGTCCTTCACGGGCACGCCGACAACCCACGGAAGCGTCTCCGTAATTTCATCGACGATCGCGCGATCGCCGCTGACCATCAGCAGCGGCACGCCGTAACAGCCCGCCACGGCGGCATTGATCAGCGCTTCGCTGCACGAACGCCCGTTGATGCGCACGTCGAAGATGGCGCTCCCGACGTATGTGTGCGCTAACACGCCATTGGCATGCCCGGCCTTGGCGTGATAACCGGTAAAAATAGCGCCCGCGAAACCGGCCTCCACGCCTTCCATCATCGACTTCGGCTTACGCGATCCCGAAATCACGCGCACGTCGTCCGGGAGCTCGTCCCACAGCAGATTCGCCATGCTGCCGTGCGAATCGTTGACGAGAACATCGCCCGCCCCGGCGTCTTTGGCTCCCTTCACCGCAGCCGCGACCTCCCGCGACATGTAGCGCCGGTACACGGGATACTCCGTGCTGTTCGTATGGTCGCACTGGCGCCAAATAGACACGCCGGCCGTGCCTTCCATGTCCGAAGAAATGTAAATGCGCAGGTCTTTCACGAGTCCCACTATTCTCGCGCCCGCGCGGACGCGCTTTTGTGTGGGAAAAAGCCGGGAATTCTTTTCGAGGACGGCGGCGCGGCAAATATAAGTAGGGCACATCGCCCACTGGAGATACACATGAAGTTGTTGCGCGTCTCGGCCGCCGTATTGTGCGGAGTGCTCTTTAGCGGAACGCTTGCGCTCGCTCTGACGACGGGCAGTATTACCGGTCACGTGAAGGATTCAGCCGGACATCCTCTCGCCGACGCCTCGATTACGATTTCTTCAGCTTCGTACACTGGAAAGACCGTCACGAATGCGTCAGGCTTTTATGCTTTCGACGGCGTGCCGGTCGATACGTATACCGTTTCCGTTGCGAAGCAAGGCTACCAACCGATCGCGCTGCCAGGTGTGACGGTCGTGCAGGACCAGCAGCTCTCGCAAGACTTCACGTTACGTACCGAATTGAAAACTATTGCCCAGGTACAAGCTCGCTCGGCAACCTCGCTGCTGCAGCCACACCAGACCGCGGACGAATACGTCGTGAACGAGCAAGGCTTGGAGAACATTACCGGTACGCCGATGACGGTCGAGCAGTCGCAAGTGCTTCGCGCGCTCCCGGGATTTACGCCGAACGCGAACGGCGCTCCGGAAATCCGCGGCGGCGCGCTCAACGATCTCGGCTATGAAATGGAAGGAGTCGACATCAAGGAGCCGGTCCTCGGCCTTTTCACGAACAACGGCGCGCTCGCCGGCGTTCAGCAGCTTGCGGTGTCGACCGGCGCGTTCGACGTCGCCAGCGGCAACACGGCCGAAGGCACGATCAACGAAATCGTGAAGCATGGCGCGTACCCGGGGTTCGCCAACGCCGTGTTTTTCAAAAACGCCGGCTATTATTACGACGGCATCGCCGCCGAAGCCGGCGGCGGAACGCGCGATAACCGGTTCACGTATTACGCCGCATATCACGGCGTGCGCGATGCAAACGTCGTCGGCAATGGGCAGTTCCATACGCTTGCCGTCGGCGCCGTCAGCAACGTGCAGGTGAACGAGAGCGTACTCAACCTGTTCTACCACTGGGGCAAGAACAATCGCGACCAGCTGCAATACTTCGGCGAGACGGGATACAACGTTTACGATTTCAACTGGCTGCTCGATCCGACGCTCACGCCGTACCCGTCAAACAACAAATTGGTTTGGGCATCGCTTGCCGGCGGTTCATGCCATCTCGACGGAACGAGCGTCATCGAGGACTGCGGCAAACTCGTCGCGGATACGCTGCCGCCGTTTCCGGGCCAGACCAGCCTAAACGGCATGACGGAATATCCGGATAATGAGAACAACCAGCATTCGGTGCAGAAACTCGAGTGGCATCATCAGTTCTCGCCCTCGAGCTACCTGGCGTTTGCGTTCTCGCGCGCGTTCGAGTTCGACAACACCGACGCTCCCTGGGCGGGCGGCGCGTTCGGCGACTACTATTTACACAACGCAAGCAATAACTATGGGTTTACCGGCACATACGACAACCAGATCAGCGACAAGCACGATCTGACACTTGGGGCGGGCACCATTGCCGAAATGCCCGGCTACGATGCGATGCTCAATAGCTTGGCCGCGTTCACCTTCTTCAACGATTGGTGCTACGTCAAAGATATTGCGACGACGCCTGAGTTCGGCTGTCCCGGCACAAACGGCACGCCGCTGACGACGTTTCCGCGGGTGGAGTTCGTGCGAAACGACATGATCCACCGGAACTACGCGTACATTCGCGATCGCTGGCAGCCGAGCACGCGCTGGTTCGTCAACGCCGGCGTGCGCTGGGACAACGAACGCATGGCGCTGCCTGCCAACGCCTCGACCCAAGGCGATCTGCTCAATTACGACTACGGCACCGGCAACTACATTCAGACGGCGGGTCCGGCGATCGGCACCGACGTCACGAATCCGTCGTCGATCAGCCCCCGCGTCTT
>DAISWS010000057.1:0-16359 GCA_036826275.1 Vulcanimicrobiaceae bacterium | reverse complement strand
GTCGCTCGGCTGCGTCAGCGTTATTCCGGGGCGGCTATCCTCGAAGCGCGTCGAGATCGGCTGCGCCGCGAAGACCGTCTGCACCAGGTCCGGGAAACGATAGCCGCTCAGTTGCAGAATCGCGTCGTTCACGATGGCGACCGTAAATTGGCCTTGCACCGGTTTGTCTTGTGCATCGCGCAATTGCAAACGCACGCGCTCTTTGGCGTGCGGCATCACGCGTCCCTGAGCGGGCGTAATCGTCGCGCGCAGATACCGGCTCTTCACGTCAAGCGTGAGCGGCACCATGCCGATGCGAACCAAACTGTCGACCGGCGCGACGCTCTTGTTCGAAATAGGCGCGCCGCGGCGCACCAGCACGCCTTCAACCGCCGCGTTCGGGAACATGGCCTCGGAGATCGGTACGCGAACTTTCGGCGCGCTGCCGTTCACGTGAATCAGCGTCTTGTACAAGACGCGATCGCGTACGACCGAAAGGTACAGGTCCGCCTTGTCGTACGGCGACGCAACGGCTACCGTCGCGACGTCGCCCGGACGGTACGTCTGCTTGTCGAGTTTGACTTCCAACTGTGACGGATTTTGTTCGCCCCACTGCGCTTGGCCGGGTCCCGTCACCCACACTTGCGAATCCGTCGCCGCAGCATCACTCGATGCGCCGGCGAGGTTTGCGCGAATCCGGTATTGGCCCGCGTCCTTAGGTGTGAGCGAAACGTTTTGCGGCCGATCGCCGGTGGCCACGTCCGCCTGCGCGACCGTCGCGTACGTCACCTGGTTGTTGGCGTTTTCGGAACCGTCCACGATCTGCGTGTTGCCGCTGTACTGCATCTTCTGCAGTTCCAGATGCACGCGCGTGCCCGGAAGAGATTTGCCTTGCGGATCGGTCGCTATCACGGCGGTCGTTACCGGCGTGTTGACGGTGCCGACGAAGTCCGTGCGCAACCCGATGAGCGTTTGGCTGGGAACCGCGGTAAATGACTGCGTCGCGCTGCCGGCAAGATTCGAAACGTCGCTCACCTCGAGATCGACGCGGTACGTCATCGCATACGGAAGATCGGCGGCGACGGTGACCGGCGCGGTGCCCCGACCTTTCGAATCGAGCGTAATCTGCTGCTCGCCGGCGTTCGCATCGACGTCCGGCTGCTGCTGCGGCCAGAACCACTGACGGCCGAACGTAAAATCGTCCCAGCCTTTGGGCGTGAAAAACGTCTGCTCCCGCGTGACGTGCAGCGTCGCCTTGGCGCCGCCCATAGGCGCGCCGAACAGATACTGCGCGCTGCCGTTCGCGTTCACGGTTTCGCCGGCGGCTGCGAACTGCCGATCGAGCTTCAGGTCTACGCTGAAGTTTGGTGGACGAAACTCGGCAACGCGGAAGCTGCCGGTCGTCTCCGCACCGTCGGGACTCTTCGCGACGATCGTATAGTAGCCCAGCGCTTGCGTCTTTTTGATGTCGAGTCGAAATGAAAACGTCGCATAGCGGTTCGTCGTCTGATCCGGCAGCGGCGATTCATTGCCGTTTGGATCGCGCAGCGCGAGGTGATACGTGACGTTCCGATCCGCCTTCAGCGTTCCGTTTTGCAGCACGTAACAGACGGCCGTAAACCACGCGCGCTCGCCGGGCTGATACATCTGCCGGTCCG
This sequence comes from Vulcanimicrobiaceae bacterium, assembly GCA_036826275.1. Taxonomy (GTDB): domain Bacteria; phylum Vulcanimicrobiota; class Vulcanimicrobiia; order Vulcanimicrobiales; family Vulcanimicrobiaceae; genus DATGJX01. Next base: position 14,722 of record DAISWS010000057.1, on the reverse strand, counting down.
AATAGACGGTTCCGTACGAAATCGGCTGACCGCTCGACCACGTGGAATCGCCCATGTTCGTACTGTACTGATAGATGCCGCTCCAGTCGTACGTGCGCACGTAGGCCCAATCGCGGCCCGAACGCGCCGCGACGTACAACTCGGGCGCCTGATTCGCCGGACGGTCGCCCATGTAGCAGCGCTCGATGTCGTTGCCCTGGATCGTCAGCGTGCCGCTTCCATCGGTGGAACCGCTCGCACACAAGCGCGCCGGAAGCGATGGCGACGCGCTCACGTTCGTGGCGTAAACGTCGACGCTCGCGTTTGCAACGGGCGCGCCGTCGCTCAAACGCTGCACCATGACCAAACCGCTTTGCGCAAACCACTGCGCGAACACGCCCAAGTTCGTAAGTTGCACGAGGCCCGTGAACGCAGATTGCGCCGGTGTGTCCCCCGCCGCTCCATAGGCCAGCACGCCGGCGGGCGATCCGAGTTTTTGGGCCAGCGGCACGGAGATCGTAACCGCTTTGTTCCTCGATGCGCCCGGCACGGGGTACGCCGGCCACCCACCGGTGCCGCCGAGCATCTCCGCGATGCCGTACTCGTTCGTGTTTGCCATGGCCGCCGCAGAGAGCACGCGGTACTGCGCGCGGTAACGGTTATCCGGAAGATTGACGGCATCGTACTGAAGCTGCAGCCCTTGCGTCGTGATAAAGCGGTTCACGCCGCCCGGCGCCCAGAAATACGCGGAGTAATCCGCGGTGCGGTACGATGCTTGGACCTGCCGGCCTAAACGCTGTCCATAGACGTCTTGCAGGCCGCCATCGAACGTGAACGTGTACGCCGTATCCGGCGCCAGCGCGTACGGGTTTACGAGAATCGCGTTGCCGTCATCCGATAGTGAGTACGCCTGCCCGACCGCTCCCAGTGCCGGCTTCACCTGTACGTGTTGCGCGAACGTTTTCTGGTCGAGCGCATTGTTGAAGACGAGCGTGGGATCGCCGCCCTGGAAACGCGGCGCACGGCTGGACGTCATCGGATCGGACGTCGGCTGCGCGGTTGCAAACGCGAGCGGCGCGTATGTTTGCATGGAGATCGAAAGCGCTGAAGCGCTGCCGAGGTTTCCGTATGCCGGCAGAACGCCGGGATCGATTCGCAGGCGGTAGGCGGTGGCACGCGAGAGCGGCGATTTCGGCGTCACGTCGTACACGACGGTGTCGTCACCGGGCGCGGGCGATTGCCGCACCGCGCGCGCACCGACGCTGCCGCCGCCGGCGACAAATGCCGCGTGCTGTTCGAAACTGCGCGCGTCGACCGGAGCATTGGCGCGCACGTGCAGCACGGGATTGAGCGAAACGGTACCCGGCGAGGCCTCACCCTCCGGTACGGTGAGCGCAAGCGGCCCGGTATCGAACGTCCAGGCGAGATCGCGATTCAGAACGTCGCCGCGCACGTCTCGCAAACCGGCGGTGACCGTTACGCGCAGGCGTGCCGCGTGGGGAAGCGCATCGTCGGACTGAAACCCGATCATCCGCGGGGTAAGTACCACGAATCCGCCCGGCAGCGCCGGCTCGACCTTGAAATGCGAGAGAACGGCGAGTTCTTTCGCAGAGCCGAGTTGCTCGACCGGCAATACCGGTGACGAGAAAATGACGCGAATTTGCGCGCGGTCCGAAACGGTGCCAAGCGGCGCAATCTGCGCGACCCATTTGGGCACCGCGGGCGAGGGCAACGCCGCGACGGGCGCAAGCGGCTGCGGTTGCGAGCCGGGTTTTCCGCAAGCGGCCAGAGCAGCGCACATACTGATAGCCGCGAACCCAAAACGGCCACGCATACGCCGCCCTTTCAACGCAATGCCGGAAAACCTCTTGATCCGCGTGAACCATCGCGTATGGAGCTGCGCTACCGGCTTCTTCTTCCGCTTGCGTTCGCCGTGGCGGCGCTGGCCCTGCCGCGCGTGTACGCCGTGACGCCGGGCGAACTCGAGCCGCGCAGCACGGCCGTGGCCTTCACGGACCGTTCCGGAATTCCGCTCGGCACGGTGTTGAGCGCGGATGCCTCACACACCGTGGCCGTGCCGCTCGATCGCGTTTCGCCGTACTTCATTTCCGCGACACTCGCAGCCGAAGACCGGCGCTTTTTTACGCACGGCGCGGTCGACTGGCAAGCCGCGGCGCGCGCGGCGTGGCAAACGGTGGCGTGTCTGTGCGTTCAGAGCGGCGCATCGACAATCGACATGCAGGTCGCTCGCATGCACTTTTCCGTCGGAAGCGGACTGCGCGGAAAGTTCCGGCAAATCTGGGACGCGCAGCGCATCGAGGCGGGCAGCGACAAACGCGCGATTTTGAATGCGTACGTGAACCGCGCCGCGATGGGCGGAAATCTGTACGGCGTCGAGGCAGCCGCTCGGACGTACTTCGGTATTCCGGCCGGCGATCTGGATCTGGCGCAGGCGGCACTGCTCGCAGGCGTTCCGAACGATCCCGTCCGGCTCGATCCGTTTAGCAATTGGCGAGCAACGCGTGAGCGTCAGCAATACGTTCTGCAGCGCATGGCCGCCGACGGGTTCATCACCACTTCCCAGGCACGAATCGCTGCGCGCGAACAGATCCATCTGCGTCCACGCGATACGGATCTACCGGCCGCGCAACAACTGCTGTTTGCACTCGCGTCTCGCGCGCCCGCAGCCACCGGACCGCTGCGCACGACGCTCGATCTTCCGCTGCAGCGCTTTGTGCAGGCGCAAGCGCAGGAAGTCGTCGCCGCGCTCGCCTCGCACAACGTTACGCAAGCGTCCGCACTTGTCGTGGACAACCGCACGGGCGAGGTTCTCGCCTATCTCGGTTCGCTCGACTACTTCGACGACGCGTACCTCGGGCGCAACGACGGCGTGCAAGCATTGCGTCAGCCCGGCTCGACGCTCAAGCCGTTCTTGTACGAGTATGCGCTCGAAACGCAGGCGATTACCCCGCAAAGCGTCCTCGCGGACGTTCCGTCGTCGTACGCGATTCCGAACGGCGAGATCTACAGCCCGGAGGATTACGACCGGCAATTTTCCGGACCGGTTTCCGTTCGGGAGGCGCTCGCGAACTCGCTCAACGTGCCCGCCGTACGCGTGCTTTCGAAGGTGGGCGTTCCCGCGTTGCTCGATCGCCTCCACGTCATGGGATTCACGCATTTGCAGCGGTCGCCGGCGTATTACGGTCTCGGTCTCACGCTCGGCGCGGGTGAAGTCTCGCTGTGGGATCTCACGCACGCCTACGTGACGCTCGCGAGAAACGGTAATGACATTCCGCTGCGAACGATCGCGGGTGCGCCGCAGGCGAACGGAACGCAGATCGGCGACCCCGCATACTGGGCGCTCGTCACGAATATTCTTTCCGACCGCTACGCGCGTGCCCGCGCGTTCGGTGTCGGCAGTGTGATCGATATGCCGTTTCCCGCGGCGGTAAAGACGGGCACGTCATCCGGATATCGCGATACATGGACGATCGGCTACACGCCGGATTATACTGTCGGCGTGTGGGTTGGTAATTTCACCGGCGCGCCGATGCAGCACGTTGCGGGCGTGAGCGGCGCCGGCCCACTCGGGAATCGCATCATGCTGCACTTGTACGAGCATCGCGATCCGCCGCGCTTTGCGCCGCCGCCGCAGCCGCTGCTCGCGCATCGTCCGGTCACCCGCGCGCTTGCGTTGCGCGACGCACGCTACGATCAGTGGCGCATTCAACAAGGCCTTACGACGGGTCCGCTGCACGTGCTCTTTCCGCACGACGGCGATCTCTTCGAAGACACGCTTGCACCGGGAGACCCGCACCGCTCGCAGCAGCAGATAGCATTTCGTGTGAGCCGTCCCCCGCACGCGCGCGTTACATGGGCGCTCAACGGCATGCAGATTGCAAGCGGCAGCACGGACGCCTACGAGTGGACCGTCGAGCCCGGCAGCTGGACGTTAACCGCCTCCGCAAACGGAAAGACCGAACGCGTCCGCTTCCGGGTGATTCCTCGCCCGCGCCACGGCGTACGGGGGTTTGCCGTCGCGCGCTGCGAACGGGGCGCTTCATGTCAAAGATTGCGGTAACGGGCGCGGCAGGCACGATCGGCACGCGCCTTTGCGCGGACTTGGCGCGCGATTGCGACGTCGTGCGCATCGATCTCCGCGATGCCGGCGTCATCGCCGACGTACGCGATATCGATGCGATGACGGCGGCGCTGCGCGGTTGCGAAACGGTTATCCACTTGGCCGGCGCGGTCGCGGTCGATCTGGATTGGAAAACGAACTATACCGTCAACATCGGCGGCACATATAACGTCTACGAAGCCGCGCGGCGCAACGGTCTGCGGCGCATCATTTTCGCCAGTTCCAACCACTGCGTCGGCATGAACGAGGCCGACAACAAACCGGCGATCTACGAGCCGGCGTTCGGACTCGTCGTCGGAACGGACGCGCCATACCGCCCCGACGGCCTGTACGGCGTATGGAAAGCGTTCGGTGAAACGCTCGGGCGCTACTACAGCGACCGCTACGGCATGCAGGTGACCTGCATCCGCATCGGTTCGATCACCGAAGCGGACGATCCGCACGACGAAAGCGTGCGCGAATCGAGCGGATGGCTCGGGCTGACCGACGAGCAGAAATTCAAGCGGTACGCGGCCACGTGGATGTCGCAGCGCGATTTCGCGCGTCTCGTTCGTGCGATTCTGGCGCGCGACGTGCCGTATGCGGTCGTCTACGGCGTGGGCGACAACCTCACGCGCTTCTGGGATCTGGAACCCGGGCGGGCCATCTACGGGTTCTGGCCAAACGATGGAGTACGCGAGTGAGTAAACCGTTCAATGAAATCGTTCAGGCCGGCAACACCTATTACGTCGCCGGACGCATCGGTCTGGACCCGCAGACCGGCCGTCCGCCTCAAGACGTCCGCGACGAGATCCGGCTGCTGCTCGACGGATTGCGCGATCTGCTCCAGCGGCGCAACCTCTCGATGAACGACCTGGTGCAGGTGACGATTTATACGCCGGATCTCTCGCTGTATCAGACGTTCAACGAGATCTATCTGACGTATTTCGACGCACGTCTTCCGGCGCGCGCGTTCCTGGGTTCGGGGCCGCTGTTGTTCGGCGCGCGCTTCGAACTCACGGCCATCGCCGCAACGTAGGCTTCAAACGCCCGCGGGCGCACGCCCCTTGGCCGAAAGCGATTCCCTCGCTTTGATCAGCCGCACCATCGCGTCGTTATACGGCGTCGGCACGCTCGTGCGCCGTCCCGCCGCGCACACCGCGCCGTTGATGTGATCGATCTCGCTCGGATGCCCGGAGTCCAGATCGAATGCCATGGAACTCTTGCTGTCCGCGCCCACCGCGATGACTTCGGTGACGTATTGCCAGGGATTTGCGAACGGCAAATTGATCTTCAGCGCGGCCGCAACCGCCGCTGCTTCTTCGGCAAGCGCTTCCGCAAGACGCGCCGCGTTCGGATCTTTCAGAATTTCCCCCGCATCGCAATCGAGCAGCGCGCTCAGTGCGTTGATGGCGGCGTTCGCGACCAGCTTGCCCCACAAGTGCGGACGGATGTCGTACACCACGCTCGCCTTCATGCCGCTTTTTACCAGCAGCTCGACGACGCTGCGAGACGTTGCGGGCGACGCGCCGCCGGACCCGATGATCGTCGCGCCTTCTTGCGAACTGCGTACGCGCCCGGGCGCAACGGTGTTCGAAGATTCCGTCGTAATGCCGAGCACGACCGGTACCGCGCCGCCCAGCGCGGTTTTGATCGCGTCTTCGTTGCCCACGCCGTTTTGCAGCGAAACGATAGGCGTCGAGGGACTCAGTTCGCCCGCGAACGGCCGCAGCGCGCGCAGCGTGTCGACCGCCTTGACGAAAAGAAACACGACGTTCGAGCCGTAGAGTTCGCGTGAAGCCCGTCCGACGCGCACCGCTCTGGGCGCCCCCTCGTTCACGCTCAAACCGCCGCTACGCTGGATCTCATCGAGTATTGCACGGTTGCTGTCGAGCATCGTCACCTCGCACTGCGAGGCAAGATGATAGCCGAAGAGCGTCCCCATCGCGCCGGAGCCGATGATGCCGACGCGCACTTTTCCCTGCTCCATTACCGCGCACTTCGCCTGAACAGACCGTAAAACCCTATGAGGATGGCGCCGGTCGAGAAACCACCGATATGGGCGAAGTAGGCGACGCCGCCGGAATTCGCGTGCGGGTCGAAGGTCTCGAATCCCAAAAAGAACTGCAAGAACGCCCAAATGCCGATGAACGCGACGGCTGGCAGCCGTAAGAACAGCGGGAAGCAGCCGATTGGCGTCACCGTGTCGATGCGCGCCGTTGGGTACGTCACGATGTACGCGCCCAGAATGCCCGCAATCGCCCCCGACGCGCCAATCTCCGGCACGTGGCTGTAGGGGGCTGCCCAAATCTGCGCAACTGCGCCCATGATTCCGCAAAATAGGTACACGCATACGAATCCGATGTGGCCCAAATAGCGTTCCATGCGCGGTCCGAACACCGCTAAGAACAGCATGTTGAAAAAGATATGCGCGTAGCCGCCGTGCAGGAACATCGAGGTGATCGCGGTCAGAAAATACGGATGCGGCGAGGGCGGCGGCAGCTGCACGGCGTGCGTGACGTTGTACGGGATCAGCGCGAAGAATTCGATGAACTTCGGCGGATTGACCGACGTGAGTTCGAGGTAGAACGCGTACACGTTGGCGGCAATGAGCAGCCAAACGGCGCCCGCGAAAACCGCCGGACGCCGCTCGTCGCTATACGGGATCACGGCTAGAAGTTCAGTTGCAGCCCGAAAACGGTGCGGCGATCGGAACGCGTCGCATCGCGCTGGCCAAGGAACAATTTCGCCCACTGCGCGACGTTGAAGTTCCCGTAGATGTCGAAGGTCGGACGGCGCAGATCGTAAATGCGCGTCTCCGCGCCCAGTTTGCCGGCATCGTACCGTCCGAGCACGCCGAGCTGCGAGTACAAGATGCCGCCGCCGACGTGCAAGTTTCCGGCGTTCTTCACGCCGGCAAGGTTCCAGGTCGTCTTGCCGCCGATGTCGTTGGCGCCGACGAAACCGCTCATGGGTCCGTGCGGCAGCAGCAACAAGTTGAAATCGGCTTGCGGCCCGCGATCGGACGTCAGCAGCGGACTGGGCCCCTTTACCGATTGCTGGTTCAAGTAGTTCAGGCGCAGCTGCGCTTGAACGAGATTGCCGAGCATTTTGCTCAAGCCGGCTTTCAAACGCGCGCTTCCGGAACCCGGTGCAGGCGTCTGCGTGCCGGGCGGCGGCAGACTATTCGGCCCGCGCGGAACCGGATACGGCGTCGCGCCGGCGTCAACGCCGTAGACGTGACTCTGTCCGCCCAGCGTGCCCAGCAGCGAATCCGCCTTCTGCATCGTTGCGTCCAAATTGCTGACCGTATCGCGCAGCTGCGCTTGCGTCTGCGGATTGCCGGTGACGGTGCGCAGGTCGCCCGTCAATCCTACGATGTTGCCGGTCAGATCGCGGATGTTGCTGGTCGTCGCGATCAGATTGTTTTTCAGGTTCGGATCCGACGCCAGGCTCGCGAGCTGGTCCATCGACTTGTTGAGGGCGACCGCCGTGCTGTCGAGCGTCGAGAGCAGCGTGTCGATTTTGTACTGGTTGCGGTTCATCGTGTTGTCGAGCGTCGCCGTCATGTCCACGATGTGCCCGCCGGCTTGCGACATCGTCGATTCCATCGTTCCGGAGACATCGGCAACGGTGCTGCGCAGTTCCGTCGTCATGTCGTCAACGTTGGTGAGCGCCGTTTGCAGCGTATTGAGCAGTTGCGGCTCGCGCTCTTCGAGCGTGGCGAGCATTTGATCCAGACGGCGCACTTCGCCCTGGCCTTGCTGCAAGAGATCGGCGATCGTCGGACTGGCGATGCCGATGGGTTGCTGATCGATCGGTAGAACGCGTTTGGGCAAAACGGCATACTCCGGCAGCGGCGTGGCCGTGTAGCCCTGCGGCAACGGCTTGGGAACCGGCGGAACGATCAACATGTTCGGCGTGCCGGTAAGCGGCGCCTGAATCAGAAACTTCGAATCTTTTGGGATGTTGATGCCGTTCTGAATCGCGAGAATGACGTCGACGCTGTTGTCCGCCAAGAGCTGAACCTGGTCGACCGTACCGACGGTGACGCCGCTGAAAAAGACCTGCGCGCCCGTCGGCAGCCCGGCGGCCGAGGCAAAGTGCACGCCGACGCGATAGCCGCTGTGCCGCGTGCCGAAATCCGTAATCACGTAAAAGATTCCGAAGAGCAGCACGAGCGCGATTACCGCGAACAGGCCGAGTTGCGCTTGTCTGGACATTAGCGGCGTTATTCCCTCATAAGGGTATCGGCCCTACTTCGGAGCCTTGGAGGAACTGCTGCACGATGGGGTTCGTGGACTTGCGGACCTGCTCCACGGGCCCGTATTCGATGATTGCGCCCTCGAAGAGCATCGCCATGTAGTCGGCCATCAAATAAATGGACTGCAGGTCGTGCGAGATCACGACGGCCGTCGCATTGAGCTGCTGGCGCAGGCGTTTGATGGTGTCGGTCAGCAGGTGCGTGACGATGGGATCGAGGCCCGTCGTGGGCTCGTCGTAGAGCACCAGGTCGGGGTTGGTGACGACCGCCCGCGCAAAGCCGGCGCGTTTGAGCATACCGCCCGAGAGCTCCGACGGCATATTGTCGTAGGTGTGCTCGAGACCGACGCTTTCCAGCGTGTGCACGACCACGTCGCGAATTTCTTTTTCGCTCAGCGAGGTATGCTCGCGCAAAGGCAGCGCGATGTTATCCCCGACGGTCATGCTGTCGAAGAGCGCCGCGAACTGAAACGAAAAACCGATCTTCGTCCGCATTTCGATCAGCTCGCTCTCGCGCATGTGGCAGATATCGTGACCGCGCACGTACACGTGGCCTTCTTCCGGCTTGCGCAGCCCGTCGAGCAGGCGCAGGATCGTCGACTTGCCCGCGCCCGACATGCCGATGATGCACGTGATCGCGTTCCCGACGATATCCAAACTGCAGTTGCGCAGCACGACGCGATCGCCGTACCGCAGCGTGACGTCATCCAGTTTAGCGACGACCTCCGCCATCAGCCGCCACCGTACAAGAAGTACGACATCACGAAATTGACGAAGAAAATTAAAATGATGCACGTGACGACGGCGCTCGTGGTCGATTTTCCGACGCCCGCCGCACCGCCTTTGGTCGTCAGGCCTTGATACGATCCGACCAGCGCGATGATGATGCCGAAGATCACCGCCTTGAATAAACCCTTCACGACGTCTTCGAAGCCGATCGTTTGCCGTGCCGACGACATGAAGTCGGAGTAACTGATGTGCGCCTGCGCGTGGGCGATCCATTCGCCGCCGTAGACGCCGACGACGTCGGCGAAAACGGTGAGCAGCGGCAGCATAATCATCAGCGAGAGCAGACGCGGAACGACGAGGAATCGAACCGGCGCAAGGCCGAGCGATTGAAGCGCTTCAACCTGTTCGGTCACCACCATCGATCCGATCTCCGCCGCGATGGCGGCGCACACGCGGCCGGCCACGACGACAGCCGTCAGCATCGGCCCCAGCTCGCGCACGTCCGTGTACGAAACGATGCCGCCGACGAAACTCGCGAACCCGTAATTTACGGCCTGAACGGCGGATTCAAGTGAGAACACCATGCCCGTAAAGAGCGAGGTCAGGATGACGATGATCAGCGACTGGTAGCCGAGCAGGTAACACTGGTTGATCGTCTCACCGAAGCGGATGCGCAGACGGCCGATGGTTGCGGCGGTCTCGATGCCGAGCGACGTCAGGCCGCCGAAATACTCGAAAAACGAATTGACTTTGCGGCCGACGCCCTCGAGCCCGCGCACACCCGCTTGCTCGACGATCTCGGCCGCGTTTTCAGCTTCGTTCAAGGTTCGCGACACGGTCCAACTCCTGCAGCACGCCTTGCGTCGCTTCGATACGCCGCACCGCGACACCGCGTTCGGCCGTCAAATTGAAGTGCACTTGATTCACGTGCTCCAACCGCTTGTCGACGTCGCGCAGATGCGCGCGCGCTTCTTTTTCAAAGCCCGCGAAGTAGCGGCGCACGGCCTGCACGTACTCGCGCTGCGCAGCATCGTCGACGTTCCCGGATGCGAGTGCCGCTTCAATTTTATTCTGCGCGCCTTTCAATGCTTTGTCGGTCACGTAGAACTCGCCGACCCGCGCGGCGAGCGCACGAAGATTATCGTGCAGCATCGACCACCGAACGCTGGATCTCCAGCAGCTGCCGGATTCCGCCCTCGGCCAAGGCAAGCATCGTATCGAGTTCGCCCCGGCTGAACGGCGTCGCTTCGGCGGTCCCTTGGAGCTCGGTGAATTTTCCGGCGTCGGTCATAAACACGTTCATATCCACTTCGGCACGACTATCCTCGTCGTACGCGAGGTCCAGCAGCGGATGCCCCGCGACGATTCCCACGCTGGTCGCGGCAATCTGCCCCGCCAGCGGCCACTTGCCGCGCTCCTTTGGATTGAACGCTTTCGCGAGCGCCAGGGCAAGCGCGACCCAGGCACCGGTCACCGCCGCGGTTCGGGTCCCGCCGTCAGCCTGCAGCACGTCGCAGTCGAGCCACACCGTACGCTCGCCGAGTTTGGCCATGTCGGTGACAGCGCGCAGCGCTCTGCCGATGATGCGCTGAATTTCGTGGGTCCGGCCGCCCAGGCGCCCCTTCGAAGCCTCGCGCTGCGTGCGTTCCTGCGTCGCCCGCGGCAGCATCGCATATTCCGCCGTGACCCAGCCGGTACCGCGGCCCTTCATCCACGGCGGCACGCGCTCTTCAATACTAGCTGCGCATAGAACGCGCGTATGTCCGACGGAGATCAGGCAACTGCCCTCGGCAAATTTCAAATACTCGGGTTCAATCGTTATCGGGCGAAGTTGATCCGGCCGGCGTCCATCGCTTCTTGTCATCGGGGCGCGAGTTTGCCGCCTGAGCAGTCGACTCCGCTTCGGCGACGACGTACGTAACGTCGCGCTCGCTTCGCGTACCACACCCACTTCTCCGGCCGCTCGAACTCGATGCGGCGTCCCTCAATCTCGACGAGCATGCCCGTATTCGGCTTCGTAATACGTGTCGCGCAGATTACCGAGCTGCAGATCGCGCGGAACGGGCGTTCCATCGCCGCGATACACGGTCGCGCTCTTTACCAGCAGACGGTACGCCTCCAGGCGCGTGTTCTTCCAATCGGAAATCTTCCAGCGCTGCGGCGCCATGACGCTCCACTCGTACGCCGGTAGCGTGCTCTTCTTGCCCTCGAGCAACTCGAGCTCTACCCGAAAGCCTTCACGCTCGAAAATCGCATCTTCGACTTGCTTCTTGCTTGCCATAGGCTTAGCCGTTAGCGCTACTCTACGGTAACGGTCTTCGCCAAATTGCGCGGCTGATCGACGTCCTTGCCTTCGATGTCGGCGATGTGATACGCGAGGAGCTGCAGCGGAATCACGTTCACGATCGGCGAGAGCAGCTCGTCGACCTTCGGCACCCAGAAGACGTAATCGGCAATAGCCTTGGCTTCTTCGTCCCCGTGATTGGCAACGACGATCACCGGCGCTTCGCGCGCTTTGGACTCCGCGAGATTCGAAAGAATCTTATCGCGCACGCGCCCGTCGGTCATCACACCCACAACCGGAACGTTTGAATCCAGCAGCGCGATCGGCCCGTGCTTCATCTCGCCGGCGGCATAGCCCTCGGCGTGAATGTACGAGATTTCTTTCAGTTTGAGCGCGCCTTCCAGCGCGGTCGGAAAATTCACGTAGCGCCCGATGAACAGCACGGACTTGGATTTGCGGATCTTTTTCGCAACTTTCTTGATGTCGTCGGAGGTGTTCAGCACGACGTCTACCGCTGCAGGAAGCAATTTCATGTTGTCGGCGACTTCGCGCAGGCGTTCGAGCGGGGCACTGCCGCGCAAGCGCGCCAAATAGAGGGCGAACAGCGTCATCGCCGTTGCTTGCGAGACGTACGTTTTGGTTGCCGCGACGCCGATCTCGGGACCGCCGCGCGTAAAGAGCGTGCCGTCGTCGATGCGCGTGAGGTGCGATCCCAAGACGTTACAGATGCCGAGCACCGTCGACCCGGCTTGCTTTGCGATCCGAACGGCTTCGATGGTATCCGCCGTTTCGCCGGACTGCGACATGGCAATGGTGAGCGCCGTCGAGTCGATCACCGGATCGCCGTAGCGGAATTCGCTGGCCAGTTCCATCTCGACGGGCACGTGCACGAGTGAACGAAGTAAATACATGCCGACCATGCCCGCGTGATACGCCGTGCCGCAACCGGTGATCGCGATTTTCGAAAGCGCGCGCAGACGCTCTTCCGGAATGCCGATCTCCGCCGCGAGCTGAACGTCGTTGCTCTCGTCGATCCGCCCGGTCAGCGTTTCTTTGATGACGTTGGGCTGCTCGTAGATCTCTTTGAGCATAAAATGCTTAAAGCCGCTCTTCTCAGCGGAACTGGCATCCCACGTCACTTGCATGACGTCACGTTCGATGGGCCGCCCGTCGTAATCCATCAGTTTCCAGCCGTCGCGCCCGACGATGACGATCTCGCCTTCTTGAAGGATGATTTCTTTGCGCGTGTACTGCAAAATTGCCGGCGTATCGGATGCGACGAACATCTCGCCGTCGCCGATGCCGACGACCAGCGGGCTCGCGCCGTTGCGCGCAAACACGAGGTGCTCCGGATCGTCGGAGCTGATGATGCCCAGCGCGTAGGCGCCGGTGACTTCTCTGAGTGTCGCCTGCACGGCCGACTGCAAATCGCCGTCGTAGTGCTCTTCGAGCAGATGCGCGAGCACCTCGGTGTCGGTCTCGCTCTTAAAGGTGTGGCCGGCCGCTGAGAGGCGCGCGCGTAGGACGGCATAGTTTTCGATGATGCCGTTGTGCACGATGGCGATCTTGCCGGTGCAGTCCATGTGCGGATGCGCGTTTGCATCGGAGGGCCGTCCGTGCGTCGCCCAGCGGGTATGCCCCACGCCGACGCGTCCCGCGATGCGCCCGCCGTTGCGCAGACGCTCCGCCAAACGCTGCAGTTTGCCTTCGGCTTTGGTTCCCGTCAGCGCACCGGCCGCATCGATGACGGCGATGCCGGCGCTGTCGTAGCCCCGGTACTCCAGGCGCTGCAGAGAATCCAGAATAATCGGGACGCTATCGCGCTCGCCAATATAGCCGACGATGCCGCACATGTGAAAGACTCCCCCTCGTCTATTTGATACCTTCGCGGGTACGGTGATAATGAATCTTACCCACCGCGACCTCGTTAAGCGCCGTCGAGACGGGCTTATTGGGGTTGATCTGCTCCGTGAGCGGCGGCGCGCCGTTGTTGAGCTGTTTGGCGCGCTTGGTGACCACGTTCACCAGGCTGAATTTCGAGTCGACGTGATCGAGCAGTCTATCGAGATCGCCGAAAACCGGTTTGTTCATGTTATGAGTGTTCCAATTCCCTTATAGAGTCGTCGCTGTAACGATGTATCCGAAAGCGTTCGGCGTGTAAAATTGCCTGCAAGTCACGCACCGCCTCGTCCGAACGGGATTCCGCGTTGATGACGATGTAGTCGAATTCGCGCACGAAGTTGAACTCTTCGTGCGCAATCTCCAGGCGGCGAGCAATCTCTTCGGTCGTCTCCGTGCGGCGCGCCAGCAGGCGCCCGCGAAGATTCGAGAACCGGTCCGGCGCCAAAAAAATCAGCACCGCATCCGGAAAGGCCCGCTTGATGGCGCGTGCACCGTTGACTTCCGGCTTCATGATCAGGTCATAGCCTTCGGTCAGGGTGCGCTCGACGAAATCGCGCGGCGTCCCGTACAGATTACTATTGTATTCGCGCCACTCCAGGAAGCCGCCGGCGGCGTTCCGCCGTTCGAATTCTTCCCGTCCCAGGAAAAAGTAGTGTTCTCCCTCGACCTCGCCGGGCCGCGGTTCGCGCGTCGTCGCCGACACGGAGTACCGCAGGCGCGGCAAACGCGCGCGAAGCGCGTCCACCAACGTGTCTTTACCGGCCCCGGAAGGCCCCGACACGACGAAGAGCAGACCCGGACCGAACAATTAACCTCCATTAAACGGCGCTCCGCGCTGCGCGCTGCGCGCCCCCCGCAGGCAAAGCCCGCGGGGCCCCCGCCTTCGGCCTCACCTGCAAGTTCGCTAATCAGGGCAAAGCGTTTAGGTTTCCGAGCGGCGCGGCTCGAGCCCTTTATTAGCCACCGAAGGCGCTCGAACACACCGCCCGGCGCAGGGCGTCGGCGGCTTTCGGGTCCTCGGGTGCCTTGGCCGGGCGCCGGTAGGATGCGGTGACCGCCGTTCCGGTCCACTGCGTGAAGGCGACCTGCAGCAGCGTTCGCCCGCCCTGGAGCGCGAATGTCTGCAGTCCCGCCTCGCCGGGACACGGCCGGTACGGCTGCGCCTCGAGCAATTTTGCGCCGCGGTTGCGCAGCAGCGTATCGGTCGTGATTTGGCTTGCCATGTCGCTCAGCGTGCCGCTGTAACCCGCGTGGCGGACGATCGTCACACCCGCCGGTACCGTCCCATCTGCACCGCCGCAGCCGCTAAGGAGCGCCGCACAGCACAATGCGGCGAGTACTTTGTGCTCTACTCGCATGGCTTGTTCATACCCGTTCGCGAATGGTGCGCGCGTGTACACGGATTGGCTGCTCATCCGGCGGGCGGCACTCGAACTCTCGCAACG
>DAISWS010000056.1:15966-16525 GCA_036826275.1 Vulcanimicrobiaceae bacterium | reverse complement strand
GCAGCGCGATCCTGTACACGCGGGAATTGGAACGCTGGAATAAACGCCCGCTGCGCACCGAATAACGAAACGTTATTCCGTACTTCGCTTTTTAGGTTGTACGTTTAGCATCATCTCGTATTGGATGAATGGTTCCGTCCAGTGGGCCTGGATCGCGTAGTTCGCGATCGGGCTTTCCTCGGGTTCGTTGAGCAGCATCACGCTTTGAAAATCGCGCCCCGCGGCGACCGCGTGGGCGAGCGTATCTAAACCGCCTGCATCGCGCGCGTCGGCCTTGAGCACTTGGGCCGCCTGCGAATTGAAACGAAAAAGCGCATAGTTGCCCTGCGTGTCGGTGACGCCGGTAGAGACGGCGCCGTTCCGCAAAGTGGCGCGTTCGCGCTGCCAGCAGGGGCGCGCCGGGTCCGGCAAGCCGATGAACTCGGCGGGCGTCGCATTCACGAAGCCCGGCGGCTTCTGCGGATCTTCGATCAGGCGTTCGAACGGCACGTTCTGGTGCGCGAAAGCATCAAGCGCCGTTTTGCGCACGCGGGCGAGCAGTTCGCGGAAAGTCGGGTCG
>DAISWS010000056.1:2922-15956 GCA_036826275.1 Vulcanimicrobiaceae bacterium | reverse complement strand
CTTCTGCGGATCTTCGATCAGGCGTTCGAACGAACGAAGCGTGCGCACGATCTCGAACCCGGCATTGCGGTACGTCGCGATCGCGGGTTCGTTGTCGCTGAGCACCTCGAGCTGAATCGTTTCCAGGGAACGTTCGCGCGCCGTCTCTTCGAGCGCGTTGCACAACGCGGCGGCGTATCCGCGGCCGCGGTATTCGGGCGCGACGCCGAACCCGCCGACCCATCCCCGTTTCCCGCGGATGGCCAGGATCGCCGCGCCGAGCACGTTCCCGTCATCGTCATACCACAGCGGCGATGCCGCCGCATCCACGTCGTTAAACGTCATGTGGAGATGCAGTTGCTCGGAGCTGAACGTAATAGGAATACGATACCGTTCGAATACGCGGTTGAGCGCGGACGCGCCCTCACCAACGGCCGCTTGGGCAAACGAGGTGCGGCGCACTTATGCGTCCGGCAATTCGGCCGCGGCCGCGCGATCGACGAACCAGCTCAGCTGCCCGCTCCCGGGCGCGACTATTTGTATCGGGTGTGCGAGTGGATCGTACGGTCCTTCGCGCACCGCGTAAAGAGCCGGCGCCTTCGGAAGGCCCTCCGTCGCGATGATCACGCGGGCCGCGGTGTTGATGACGAGCGGCGTGACCGTAATGCGGTAGGACTGCATCTTTTCGACGTAGGGCGCGCGCACGAGGCGATCGTTATCCGTCAGCGGATCGGCGCCGGGAAAGAGCGAGGCGGTATGGCCGTCCGCACCCATCCCGAGCATGACGAGGTCGAAGCGCGGCAGGTCCCCCATCGTCTGAATCAAGAGCGCGGCATACTCGCGTGCAGCTTGCTGCGGTTCCTCTTCGCCGCGCATCCTGTGGACGTGATCGCCGGCAATGCGGGCGGCGCGCAGAAAGGCGTCCATAGCCATCTTGTAGTTCGATTCGTCGCTATCGGGCGGCACGCACCGCTCGTCGCCGAAGTAGACGAAGACGTGGTTCCAGTCGACGCTGCTGCGGCGCGGCTCCTGTGCGAGCAGCCGGTACGCGTTTTTCGGGGTCGTTCCGCCGGCCAGCGCGACAAAGAACGAGCCATGTGCGGCGATTGCCGCGCGGGCCTCCTCGACGAAGGCGTCCGCCAGGGCGGCGGCGAGTTGGTCGGGCCGATCGAAAATGCGCAACTCGCCGCGGCTGCGCTCGATCATGCACCGTTCCATTCGAAAAGCCGGTGCAACAGACCAAGTGTTTCCAGATAGACGCCGCCGTCCGTTTCGGAGAAAATCGCGCGCTCGACGAGCGAGACGATATCGACGTCATGCAGCGGCACGCACCGCAGCGGACGTTCCTTGCGGCCTTCGACGGTCAAGCAGATGAGATCGTCCGCATCCGGCGAGATGCGGATGCCGAAGGTGCAGTTTTTAGAACGCAGCGAGATGGCGCGAATGCGCCGCGGCAATCCCTTCTGGCGGAAAACGACGTCGATTTTCCCGCCGGCCGAATTGCAGAACGCAAGTTCGCCGCACGGTTGCCACCCGAGGCGGCTCGCGAGCCATCCGGCTAAGTAATACGCTTCCGGCTGCGAGCCGCTCGTTATCTCGATGCGCGTGAGCGCCGGCAGTTCGGATGCGAGATTGGGATCGTCGAAGAACTGCGCCGTCAGGTCTTGCCACGAAAGCAGCCGCATATACGCCAGGTCGCGGATGCGCGAGAGAATGGGCGTCCCTTCCAGGCGCGCCAGCTGCCGGAGCGATTCGAGCGCAAACTCAGGCGGCGCGCTAAAGAGAACGATGCTTTCCGCAAGTTCACCGATCGCAGCGAAGCGCTCGTCTTCGATGCTGTTACCGCCCCATAGCATGACGTTGCGCACGTTGGGAACGAGCAGGTCGTGCACGATGGAACGCAGTTGTGCCGCGCCCACGTCCTTGGCGCCGAGTTGGATCTGCTCGAGGCTCGTGACGAGCGTATCGGCGAGTTCTTTGCAATGCGTGCGCACCGAGTACGTCTGCGCGGTGCGCGATCCGTCCAGGAGCACGATGCGAAAGCCGTGCGCTTCGGCGAATGCATCGCTGCTTTCCGCGAGCCATCGCAGCAGTGCGTCATCGTGTTCGACGAACGCGATGACGTTGAGCGAGGTCGTCGAAACGCCGCCGCGGTCGCGCCGCTCCTGAGCCAGCGCGCCGAGAACCTGCTCGACGTTAAGCGCGCTCACAACGGCCGCCACCCGGGATTCAGCACCTGCGTTCCTTGCGGACCATCGCTGCCGGCGGGATAATTCGGGAACGAGCGGTCCTTGATCGATTGCCACACCTCGAGTACGGGCATGACGATTTCCCACGCGCGTTCAACCGCATCCCAGCGCGTGAAAAGCGTCGCGTCGCCGCGCATCGCATCGGCGATGAGACGTTCGTACGCCGGCGCCGACTGCACGCCGAATCCGGTTCCGTAGTTGAAGTCCATCGTGACGCTGCGGATGTGATTTTTCTGACCCGGAACCTTCGCGTTGAAGCGCATCGAGATGCCTTCGTCGGGCTGAATCTTGATCACGAGCACGTTCTGCTCGATGGTGTCGCTCTTCTCGCCGAACAGGCGGTGCGGGATCTGGCTGAACGTAATGGCGATTTCGGAAACTTTGCGGGCCAGCCGCTTGCCGCTGCGCAGATAGAACGGAACGCCGGCCCAGCGCCAGTTGTTGATGTAGAGCTTGAGCGCCGCATACGTTTCCGTGTTGGAATCCGGGCGGACGTCCGGTTCGCTGCGGTACGCGGGCACCGCCTGGCCGCCGATCGTTCCCGCGTCGTATTGGCCGCGCACGCTCATCTGAAAGACTTCTTCGGGCGCAGGCGGTTCGATCGCGGAAAACACTTTGTATTTTTCGTTGCGGATCGCGTCGGCGTCCGAGCTCGCAGGCGGCTCCATCGCCACCAGCGCGAGCAGATTCATAACGTGATTCTGAATCATGTCGCGCAGCGCGCCCGCGTTGTCGTAATAGCCGCCGCGCTCTTCGACGCCCAGGGTTTCAGCGGCCGTGATTTGCACGGATTGCACGTAGTTGCGCGTCCAGATCGGCTCGAAGATCGTATTGGCGAAGCGCAGCGCCATGATGTCCTGCACCGTCTCTTTGCCCAGATAGTGATCGATGCGGTAGACCTGGCTTTCATTGAAGACTTTTTCGACTTCGGACTGCAGCGCTTGCGCGGACGCAAGGTCGGTGCCGAACGGCTTCTCGACGATGATCCGGCTCCATCCTTTCGCGTTGTGATCCGGATCGAGCTTCGCGCGCTTGAGCTGCGCGATGATCTTCGGAAAAACCGACGGCGGCGTGGCCAGATAATACAGGCGGTTGCGGCCCGCACCCCACTGCTTTTCATACTGATCCAGGCGGCCGGCGAGATCGGTGAAGTGCGTGGTGTCATCGAAGTTGGCCGTGATGTAGCTGATGCGCTGGGCTAAATCGTTCCAGAGCGATTCTTTGACCGGGCCGGAGCGCGAGAACTCGTTCACGCACTGCTTGCAATACTCGCGGAACTCTTCATCGCTGTAGGCGCTGCGGGCAAAGCCGATCAAACCGAAGTTCGAGGGCAGGATGTCGTTCAGGCGCAAATTGTAGATCGCGGGCATCAGCATGCGTTTGAACAAATCGCCGCTCGCGCCGAAAAAGACGATGGTGCAGGGTTCGGTGATGCGGCTGCTTTCGATTCCCGCGCGCAGCGGGTTGACCGATACCTGCGCGATTCCGTCGCCCGCTGGAGTCGTCGTTGTCGTCATTCGATGCTCATTCCGGCTTGACGGCGTGGCCGCCGAATTGGTTACGCAGGGCCGCGATGACCTTTGCGCTGTACGATTCGTCTTGACGCGAGGCAAAGCGCGACATCAGCGAGAGCGTGATGACCGGTGCCGGAACGCTTTGATCGATCGCTGCCTGCACGGTCCAGCGGCCCTCGCCGGTGTCGTCGACCCATCCGCGAATTTTTTCGAGATCCGGATCCTGTTCGAACGCGAGCACCATCAGATCGAGCAGCCACGATCGAATGACGCTGCCGTAGCGCCAGATCGACGCCAGTTGATGGAGATCGTATTTGAACGGCGAACTGCGCAAGATTTCGAAGCCCTCGCCGTACGCTTGCATCAGGCCGTACTCGATGCCGTTATGCACCATCTTCGAGAAGTGCCCCGCGCCCGGCGGACCGACGTGCGCGTATCCCCCTTGCGGCGAAAGCGTGAGAAACGCGGGCTCGCACGCCTTCACGGCGGCATCCGCGCCGCCGACCATGAGGCAGTAGCCTTCCGTCAATCCCCACACGCCGCCGCTGGTCCCGGCGTCTACGAGCTCGACGCCTTTGGCTTTGCAGCGTTCGTATGCTGCCAGGCCTTCCTTCCAATTGGTGTTGCCGCCGTCGACGATCACATCGCCTGCGCCGAGCAATCCGGCGAGCTCGTCGATCGTGTCGTCGGTCGGTTTGCCTGACGGTACCATGATCCAGACGACTTTCGGCTTTTCGCCGAGCTTGTTGACGAGGTCGGACAACGTCGATGCCGCGGCGGCGCCGATCGATGCGACGCGTGCTACGGCGTCTGGGCTCCGGTCGAACGCGACGACGCTATGCCCGGCCTTCATCAGGCGTTCTGCCATGTTGGCTCCCATGCGTCCTAGTCCGACCATTCCTAGCTGCATTCTGTCTCCTATTGCCGTGAATGTTTTGTGCAGTGGTCCGTGCGGCAATCCGGCGGGGTGCTTCCTCCGGAAAGCGCTGGTGAATTTTCCGTCCTGGAAAATTCACCGCTTCTGCGCATTTTTCAGAAAACAAAGTTTTGAATAAAACGTCCTGTTTTGCTGAAAAATGTCGCAGATTTCCGGAGGAAGCACCCCGCCGGATTGCCGCACTACGTCTTTGCTGTTAGGGCGTCGTCGATTGCGTTGTTTAGGGTCGCCAAACCGCTTTCTAGGTCGCCTTTTATGTGGACTCGGATGCCGCGGCGGTTTCGCTTATCGAGTGATTGGAGATCGCCTAGGGCTTGGGCTGCGATGAGGGTTCGGAAGCCTACGTTCATGCCCGGGATTGGGAGATCGAATGGTGCGTCGGCCGTGATTTGTACGAAGACGCCCGTGTCGGGGCCGCCTTTGTGCTCTTGGCCCGTCGAGTGCAGGAAGCGTGGGCCGAAGCCGACCGTCGTTGCGCATTTGCGGGCGTCGCGCACCTTTAGGCGCATGTCGTTGAGGGTGTGCGCGTGTTTTTCGTTGCGTTCGACGTACGCGCAGAATGCGACGTAGTCGCCGGTTTTGACTTCGTTGAACAGATCGGCAAGCGCGCTCTGGACGTCTTTGGCTTTAATCGACGTCGATCCGGACAGGAATGTGAGATCGAGGGCGTCCGAGGTGACGTTTACTTTTGGTTCGTCGAATTCGCCCTTCGTTGCGTATTCGGTCAGCAGTGCCTTCGTGTTGTCTTTCGATTCTTGGACGTTTGGTTGATCGAATGCGTCGATGCCGATGATCGAACCGGCGGCTGCCGTTGCGATTTCCCAGAGATAGAACTGTTCGCCCACGTCGTAGGTGTCGTTCATTGCGAGACGGATGACCGGATGGCCGGCGGCTTCGAGCGCGCGAAGCTTCGGATCGGTCGCGTTGTCCGGGTTCGGGAGATTTGCACCGACGTACACGAAGACGCGGTCGTTCGCGTAGTCGCCGGGGCCGCCGAGCGCTTCGCCTTCGACGGGGAGAATGCCGCGCCCCATTTTGCCGGTGGACTCGGCGATCAGTTGCTCCGCCCACGCGCCGAATGCGCGCACGGACGGATGCGTGACGATCGTGAGTTTGTTGCGACCTTCGCGCGCGAGCGCGCCGATTGCGGCGCCGAATTTCACGCCGGGCGCCTTGTCGACGCTCACCGTCTTGTCGTTCGCGTGCATCGCGCCCAGGCCACGGTCCAGCAGCAGCGTAATGTTGTAGCCCGCGAGCGCCGCCGGTACCATGCCGAAGAACGAAAGTGCGGAATAGCGGCCGCCGATGTTCGGATCGTTGAGGAAACACGCGCGGAAGCCTTGGGCCTTCGCTTCCTTTTCGAGTTCCGTTCCCGGATCGGTGATCGCGACGAAATGGCGCCCGCAGTTGCTTGCGCCGACCGTCTTGCTGATGCGCTCGCAGAAGTAGCGGTAGAACGCGTCGGGCTCGGTCGTCGTGCCGCTCTTGCTTGCGACGATGAACAGGGTGCGCGAAAGGTCTAAGCGCGATTCGAGCGTGCGGATCTGCTGCGGATCGGTCGAATCCAGGACGTGCAGTTGCGGATAGCCTGCGGTCTTGCCGAACGTCTCGCGCATGATGTCCGGCGCAAGCGAGCTGCCGCCCATGCCGAGCACGACCACGTGCTCGAAGTCCGCCGCGATCTCTTTGGCGAATTTCTGCAGATGGGCGACTTCTTCGAGCAGGTGCTGCGGAATGTCGAGCCACCCGAGCGCCTTTTTGATGATTTCGACGTGCTGCGCGTCACGCGTCCAGAGCGACGCGTCTTTCGCCCACAGTTTCTTGAGGAAGTCGCGTTCGCCGAGCTCGCCGATCGCCTTCGTGCAGGCATCGCCGTACGTGCCCAGGGAAAGCGCGACGCGTTCTGCGCCCGAACTGAGCTGCTTCTGCTTGTAGACGATCGCACCGAGCAGCGCGGCGAAAGAATCGCTGAACAGGCTGACGCCCTCGACTTGCAACTGATACGTGACGTCGTACAGCGAGATGTTTGCGTCGGCGAGCTGTTTGAGCGTGGCGCGTGCTTCGTCGACGCCTTGCAGCACCGTATCGGGCAGAATGCGGCCGTGATCGAGCAGCGCATCGAGCGTCTGCGGGGGCATCGTGTTGACCGTGTCGCGGCCCACCACGGGCTCGATGTACATGAGATCGTAGTATTTGGGATTCTTCGTCGACGTGGAAGCCCACAGCGGACGCTGCACGTGGCCGCCCTTCGAGGCGATCGCCTTCCACTCGTCCGAGCCGAATATCTCCAAGTATTTCTGATACGTGAGCTTGAGGTTCGCCACGCCGGCCTTGCCGAGCAGCGACTCGAGCTGCGTTTCGCCTTTATCGATCCGCGCTTGCAGCAGTTTGTCCAGCGCGGTATCGATGCGGCTGACGAAGACGCTGTTCACCGAGCGGATCTTGTCGATCGGCTGTCCGCGCTCGACGCGCCGCTGTAGCCCGCGAATGAACGCACGCGTCGTTTTTTCGTAAAACTCGACGGCGAAAATGAGCGTGACGTTTATGTTGATTCCTTCGGCGATGCACTCTTCGATTGCCGGTACGCCTTCATTCGTGCCCGGAATCTTCACCATGAGGTTTGGCCGGTTCACGCGCTTCCACAAGTCTTTCGCCATGTCGATGGTGCCCTGCGTATCGTGCGCGAGCAGCGGCGAGACCTCGAGGCTGACAAAGCCGTCGCCCCCGCCCGCTTCGTCGTAGACTTTCCGGAAGAGATCGCATGCGCTCTGAATGTCCTGGACGGCCAGATCCCAGAAGAGCGCGCTCGCATCGTGCTGCTTGCCGATGAGCGAGCGCAACTGATCGTCGTAATCGTTCCCCGCGCCGATTGCCTTTTCGAAGATCGTCGGGTTGGACGTCATGCCGCGCAGGCCGCGCTCGATGAGCGCCTGCAGTTCGCCCGAAGCGAACATGCCGCGGCGCAGGTTGTCGAGCCAAACGCTCTGTCCCGCTTGCAGCAGCTGTTGAAGTTGGTTGGCCATGAAATCCCCCTATCGGCTAGCCGTTGCGAACTGTTCTTGCGCGACTTGCGCGATGTGTTCCGGTGTGAAACCGTATTCCTTGGCGATGGCGCCGGCGGGTGCCGACGTGCCGAAGTGATCGATGCCGTAGCAGTAACCGCGGCTTCCGGTCCATCGTTCCCAGCCGAACGTCGACGCCGCTTCGATGGACATGCGGGCGGTGACGTCGGGCGGAAGAACGCGGTCGCGATACTCTTGCGGCTGCGCTTCGAAGAGCTCCCAGCACGGCATCGAGACGACGCGCGCATGCATACCGCGCTGCTCGAGCAGTGTTGCCGCTTGCATCGCAAGCGAAACCTCGGATCCGGTTGCGATAAAAATCAGGTCGGGCGTACTATCAGTGTCAGCAAGAATATAGGCGCCTTTTGAGACCTCGGCCTCGCGGTCGCCCAGGTACGGCAACTTCTGACGAGAGAGGACGAGTGCCCACGGGCCTTCCTTGGCGTTGACCATCACCTTCCAGGCTTCGAGCGTTTCGAGTGCGTCAGCGGGACGAACGACCATGAGATTCGGCGTCGCGCGCATATGCGCGAGGTGCTCGATGGGCTGGTGCGTCGGGCCGTCTTCACCCAGAAAGACCGAGTCATGCGTGAGCACGTAATAGCAGCGCACTTTGTTGATGCACGCCAGACGCACCGCCCCTTTCATGTAATCCAAAAAGTTTAGGAACGTCGCACCGAACGGCAGCAGGCCGCCATGCAGCGCCAGGCCGTTGTTGATCGCCGCCATCGCATGTTCGCGCACACCGTAGTGGATATTGCGGCCCGCGAAATTGTCGGGCTGAAAATCCCCTTGATCTTTCAGGTAGGTCTTCGTCGACGGATCCAGGTCCGCCGAACCGCCGATCAGTTCCGGCAGCGCGGCGGCGATCGCGTTCATCACCACGCCACCCGTCTCACGCGTCGCGACGCCCTCGCCGTTCTGCTTGTTTATCGCCGGCCACGGCAGGTTTT
Source organism: Vulcanimicrobiaceae bacterium (assembly GCA_036826275.1). GTDB lineage: Bacteria > Vulcanimicrobiota > Vulcanimicrobiia > Vulcanimicrobiales > Vulcanimicrobiaceae > DATGJX01. The sequence goes on along the minus strand of DAISWS010000056.1, from coordinate 7,262 downwards.
GCGGCACGTCCTTGCGCAGCGCGCGTTCGAATTGCGCGGCAAGCCCCGTATTGTCACGCCTCCACTCGTCGTACGCGCGTTGCCATTCGGTCTGCAGTTGCGCGCCGCGCTCCCCGGTCTGACGATAGAACTTCAGCACGTCCTCCGGCACGTAGAAATCCGGCGAGAGCGGCCAGCCCAGATTTTCTTTGGTCGCCTTCACGTCGTCCGGCCCGAGCGGCTCTCCGTGCGATTTAAACGAGTCTTGCTTGGGCGATCCGTAGCCGATATGCGTGCGGATTGCGATGAACGAGGGCTTGTCGGTTACGCTCTTCGCTTCGCTGATAGCGCGATCGATCGTTGCGACGTCGTTGCCGTGGTCGATGTCGATGAATTGCACGTGCCAGCCGTACGACTCGAAACGTTTGACGATGTCTTCCGTAAACGTGACGTCGGTTTTCGCCGCCAGCGAAACTTTGTTGTCGTCGTAGAACGCGATGAGCTTGCCGAGTTGCAAATGACCGGACATGGAGGCCGCTTCCGAAGCGATGCCTTCCATCATGTCGCCGTCGCTGCACATGACGTATGTGTGATGATCGACGATCGTTTGATCGCGATTATAGGTTGCCGCCAAATGGGCTTCCGCGATCGCCAAGCCGACCGCATTGCCGAATCCTTGACCCAGCGGGCCGGTCGTCACCTCGACGCCGGGCGTGTGATGCGCTTCGGGGTGGCCCGGCGTTTTGCTGCCCAGCTGCCGGAATGCTTTCAGATCGTCGAGCGAGAGATCGTAACCGGTAAGATACAGCAGCGAATAGAGCAGCATCGACGCGTGGCCCGCGCTCAAAATGAAGCGATCGCGGTTCGGCCAAGCGGGGTCCTTCGGATTGAAGCGCAGGTGCTTCGTCCAAATGGTGTAGGCGGTCGCCGCCGCCCCGAGCGGCATGCCCGGGTGTCCGGAGTTCGCCTTTTGGACGGCGTCAACGGAAAGAAAGCGGATCGCGTTTATGCGCTGTTCGTCATCACGCGTGTTCGACACAAGCTGCCCCTTAATTTTAGAAAGAAGAGCCCACACTATCGTGGCGGGACCCACAGATATCTTTACCCACGACCGCAACGGGCAAAGAGCCCGCTTGGTTGCCTAGGGGCCTAAACTTTCCAGAGGAGCAGTGTACCGCCCCCCGTAAACGGCCCGGCGATGGACGTCAGGGAGCTGCAAGGAGAAATCGAGGCGCTGGCTGGCGATCCGCAAGCGATCAAGGGCCGTGCCGGTTATGCGGTCGACGAGGTCGTTGCGGCGCTCGACGAGGGACGCCTGCGTGTCGCCGAGCCGGAAAGCGGCGGCTGGGTCACACACGCCTGGGTCAAGCAGGCGATTCTTCTGTACTTTGCTAGGCAAGACGTGCGGCCGATGGGCGCGCCGGGCGGCATCGGCTTCTACGACAAGATTCCGACCAAAAGCAACTACGAGAAGCTCGGCGCGCGCTGCGTGCCGCCCGGCGTCGCACGGTACGGGAGTTTCCTGGGGCGTGGCGCGATCCTGATGCCGGGCTACGTGAACATCGGCGCGTACGTCGATGAAGGCACGATGGTCGACACGTGGGCGACGGTTGGCTCCTGCGCGCAAATCGGAAAGAACGTGCATCTTTCCGGCGGCGTCGGTATAGGCGGCGTGCTCGAGCCGCCGCAGGCGCAGCCGGTCATCGTTGAAGACGGTGCATTCATCGGCTCGCGCTGCATCGTCGTCGAGGGCGTCGTCGTGGAACGGGAAGCCGTGCTCGGCGCCGGCGTGGTGCTTACCGCCAGCACGCCAATCGTCGACGTTCGCGGCACGGAGCCCGTCACGTCAAAAGGCCGCGTGCCCGCGCGCGCCGTCGTCATTCCCGGGACGATTCCCAAAGCGTTTCCGGCCGGAACGTTCGGCGTTCCGTGCGCGCTCATCATCGGCACGCGCACCGAGTCCACCGATCGCAAAACCTCGTTGAACACGGCCCTGCGCGAGTTCGAGGTGGCGGTTTGAATCCGCGCGCCGGCGAGATCACCGGATCGCTCATCCGCGAGATCGCGGCAAAGCGCAAGCCGTCTTCCATCGATTTGGGTCTCGGCGAACCGACGCTCAGACCGGATGCCGCGCATTTGCAGGCCGGCATGGCGTATGCTGCGGAGCATGGGCTGCGCTACACGCTGAACGCCGGCGATCCCGAGTTGCGCGCGATGATCGCGCAGCACTACGCATATCCGCACATGAATGCCGCGGACAACGTCTGCATCACGACCGGATCCCAAGAAGCCACGTACGCGGTGATCAAAACGGTGCTGGATCCGGCGAAAGACGAGTTGCTCGTCGTGGAGCCGGCGTTTCCGTCATACGGGAAGATGGCGAAACTCGAAGGCGCCGCCGTTCGGACCGTTGCGATGAGCGAAACCGATGACTTCGCCTTCGATCCCGAGCGTATTCTCGCCGCGCTTACGCCGCAAACGCGGCTGCTGGTGATCTGCTCGCCGTCCAATCCGACGGCCAGAACGATCGACCGCGATGCGGTCAACCAGCTCAGCGAAGCGCTTTTCCGGCGCAGCAGCGATCCCGTCTGGATATTACACGACGAAATTTACCGCGAGCAGACGTTCGTGGATGATGCAGGATATTTTGCTTCCGTCTACCCGTACACGATCGTCACGAACAGCATCAGCAAGAGCAATGCGCTGACCGGACTGCGTTTGGGATGGGCGCTCACTCCGCCCGAACTCTCGCCCGCGATTGTGAAAGTGCATGCGTGGTTGACGTCATGTGCCGACAGTTTCGCGCAGCAAGTCGCCCTGCACGTATTCCGTACGCCCGGCGCGCTGGCCGAGCATCACCAGTGGTACGCCGCGCAACGCGAAGCGGCAATAGCCATTTTGGAGGAAAGCGGACTGCGCTTCATCGTTCCGGACGGCAGCTTTTACGCGTGCGTCCGTCTTCCCGAAGGCGCGGACTCGCTGCGCACCGCGCATCGTCTTGCGGACGAAGAAGACGTGATCGCCGTACCGGGCATCGCGTTCGGCGCGTGCTTTGAAGGCTGGCTGCGCCTGACGTGGGTGAAGGAGCCCGCCGTCGTGCGGGAAGGCGTGGAGCGCATTGCACGTCTCTGTAAAAAGTTGGGCGCCTCACCGCTCGAAGCGCGCTGAGCCGTGCGCGTCGCGGCGCTCGCGGCCCTGATGCTTGCCGCCGGTTATTGCGGTTTTCTGGTGATGCGCGCGCCCGACCGGGGCGCGTTCGACTTTCAAGCGTTTTATTGCGCGGGCGCGGCGGTGCGGGAACATGCGGATCCGTATCGCACGCAGCCGCTCGGCGCATGCGAGCACCGTCAAACGCGCGGCTCCTATGCGGCGCTGCCGCCCGATGTGGTGCTGCCTGCGCCGCAGCCCGGCTACGACGTCGCGCCGTTTGCGCTGCTCTCGTTCCTGCCGTTTGCGACGGCTAAAGCGGTCTGGGGAGCGGCGCTCGCCATCGCGCTCGCCCTGGCGATCGTTGCAGCGTACGGCGCAACGCGTGCGCGCGCCGGAACCGTCGTGATGGCGCTCATCGCCTCACTGGTTTTTCCCGCGCTGGCATTCGGGCAGATTTTCGCGATCTTTGCTGCCGCCGCATGTGCCGCGATGTTCTTCGCGGCAACGCAGCGCTGGAGCGCGGCGGGAATTGCTGCGGCGATCTCGCTTGTCGAGCCGCATTTCGGCCTGCCGCTCTGCGCGGCGCTGTTCGTCCTGCGGCCGCAAGCGCGCGTGGCGCTCGCGGCGGCAATCGCCGCGCTCGCCGTCACGGCCCTCGCCGTTTTGGGCGTTCACGCCAACGTCGAATACGTGACGTCGGTTGTCCCGTTGCACGCGCTCGCGGAGCTCGGTTCGGATGCGCAGCTCGGCGTTCCCACGCTGTTACATGCAGCGGGCGTACCCGCCCGCATCGCGCTGCTTTGCGGAATGCTCGTGTACGCAGCGGCGGTTGTCGTCGGCGTGGCGCTCGGCGGTGTACTCGCATCACGCACGCGCGTGGATGCATTGGTCGCCGCCGGTCCGGTGGCGTTTGCCGTCATGGGCGCCGCGTTCGTGCACGTGACCGAGGTCTTCGCTGCCGTACCGCTCGCGCTGCTGCTCGCATCGATGCGCACGCGGCGCCGCTCGTTGTTTGCCGCTGCGCTCGTCTTCTTGTCGGTGCCGTGGTACATGGCGCTCGAACGCGGCAACGCGATCGCGTTTGCCGTACTCGGCGCAGCCGTCGTGACGTATCTGGCGTGGCGCACCGCGAAGAATCCGTACGCGGCCGCCGCGGCCGGCGCGCTCGCTTTTGCGCTGCTCTTTGCCGTGCCGCATATTCCGGTGCCGCT
>DAISWS010000056.1:0-2912 GCA_036826275.1 Vulcanimicrobiaceae bacterium | reverse complement strand
CGTCGAACCTCTCGAGTGGTTCTGCGGTTTCGTGGGCGCTCCGCGCCCTGAGCTGGTGCGGCTTGCTCTTACTCGGGGCCGGAACCGCGCTGCTCGCGCGCGATCCAAACAGTCTGCTCGTTGACGAACTCGCGAATGCCCGCGCCGGAAAGTTCACGCCCGTATCCGCTGCGTTTGACGCCGCCGAACGGTAGACGCGGATCGCTTGCAACCATGCCGTTGACGAAGACCATTCCGGACTCGATGCCGGCCGCCATGCGCGCGGCGTGCGCGGTATCGCGCGTCCAAATGCTCGCGCCTAAGCCGTAGCTGCTTGCGTTTGCAATAGCGACGGCTTCTTCGTCGTCCGCGGCGCGGATGACGGCCGCCGCCGGGCCGAATGTTTCTTCACGGAACATCGGCGCGGACGGATCGACGTCAGCGACCACGGTCGGTTCGAAGAAGAAGCCCTCGCCTTCGAGCGGTTTGCCGCCCGTGACGATGCGTGCGCCGTCCACCACGCTCTCGGTAACCTGGCGATGCAGCGCGTCGCGCAGATCGCGGCGCGCCACCGGCCCGATCTGCGTCTGCTCGTCGAAGGGGTCGCCCACCCGTTGGCGCGACGCCGCGTTCGCGAACTGTTTGAGAAAGCGTTCGTACACGCCGCCTTCGACGATGAAACGCTTGGCGGCGATGCAGCTTTGGCCGTTGTTCTGAAAGCGCGATTTCACCGCGTGTTCGACCGCAAAATCGAACTCGGCATCGGCGAGCACGATGAAGGGGTCGGAGCCGCCCAATTCCAAGACCGACTTTTTGAGTGCGCTCCCGGCGGCAGCGCCGACCGCAACGCCGGCGCGCTCGCTGCCGGTCAGCGTAACGCCCGCGATGCGCTCGTCGGCGATCCGTTCGTCCGCACTCTCGTTGCTGATGAGCAGCGTTTGAAAGAGATTCTCGGGCGCGCCGGCTTCCTGGAATATCCGCTCGATTTCCAGGCCGCAGCGCGTCGTGCCGTCCGCGTGTTTGAGCACCATGGCGTTTCCCGATGCCAGGGCCGGAACGGCCGCGCGAAAGACCTGCCAGTACGGAAAATTCCACGGCATGATTGCCAGGATCACGCCGAGCGGGCGAAATGCAACGTACGCGCGCGCGCCGTCCACCGCGGCCTCGCGTTCCGCAAGCATCTCCGGCGCATGCTGCGCGAAGTATTCGCAGCACCAGGCGCACTTCTCCACTTCGGCGCGCGCTTGTACGATCGGCTTGCCCATCTCGCGCACGGCGGTTTGCGCAAGCGTTTCGGTATTGCGGCGTAGCGCGGCGGCCAGCGCATCGAGCAGTTTCATGCGGCCGGATGCCGCGAGCGAGCGCCACGAGCGGAACGCCGCTCGCGCGGAATCCAGACGCGCATCGATCTCGTCCGCGCTCATGTACGAAAAACGCTCGATCTCCGCGCCGGTCGCCGGATTGACGGTGACGATTACAGCGGATGCGTCGACCATGCGCCCTCCGGTCCGGCGAACACCTCAATCAAGCGGTCGGGACGAAGATAGGCTTTCGCGGCGCGCTGCAGATCCGCCGGCGTTATCGACGCGTACCGCGAGGCCAGCGTGCCGTAATAATCCAGCGGAAGGCCGTTGTTCGCGATCTCGCCGATCTCGTCCAGTTGTCCGCCCGCCGATCCTTCGTCGAGCAAAGCTTGCGAGACCAACCGGATTTTCGCATCTTCGAGTTCGGATGCGCTCACCGGATGCGTGCGCAGCCATTCCAATTGATCGCGCACGATGCCGATGGCGGGCTGTACGTTTTGCGGCGAAGCACTCAAGACGATCTCGAGATCGCCGCGGTCGCGCGACGCCTTGAGGATACTCTGAACGCTGTACACCAAACCGCGTTTCTGCCGCAATTCTTGCCAGAGCCGCGACTGAAAGTATCCCGGACCGCCGAGAATCTCGGTGAGCAGCGAGAACGTGTCGTAATCGGGGCTGGTTCGCGCAACGGCAGGCTGACCGAGCTGAATAAAGACTTGCGTGGATGCCGTGCCGATGTATGCCTGCGCGACGTGCGCGGCGGGCAGCGGCATTTGCACGGTCGATGGCGTGGGTCCCGGCGAACTCCAACTTCCGAAGGCCGCTTCCACCGCGGAGCGCGCGCGTTGCGGCGTGACGTCGCCGACGATCGCGAGCGTGGTCAGGTCGGGGCGCCAGTACTGTTTGGTGTACTGGAGCAAATCGTCGCGAGTGATGCCTTGAATCGAATCGGCCGTCGGGTATCGCAGCGCCGGATCGTCGGCAGAGAGCAAACGCTGCAGGTAGACGCGGTTGAGAAGCACTCCGGAGATTTGATTTTCGCTTTCGATGCTGTTGGCAATTTGGGATTGCTGCAGCGTCAGCCACCGCTGCGGGAACGCCGGATGCTCTTCGCTGTCCGCGAGCACCGCGAGCAGCGTGTCCAAGTCCTGCGCGAAGCCGTGCGCCGCAAACGTCTGTCCGAGCGAAACGGACGCGCCGATGTCGTCGGTGACCTTGCGCAGACGCGTAAAGTCGTAATGCTCGCTGCCGAAATCGGCCATCGCGTCGGCAAGGCGCGCGATGCCTTCTTTGCCGCCGGGCGTGAACGACGGCGACGAGGCGATATTCCCGGCAATGTAGACCGTCGGACGATCGTGTTTTTCTTGGACGACGACGCGCATGCCGTTTGAGAGCGTGAACTCGTACGGCGCGAGTTTGCTTCGGGCGCGCGTGGGTGTGCGGATCTCCGCGCGGATTGCCGGCGGTTCGACGATCGGTCCGCTCAGTTGCCGCCCGCTGAACGTATCCGACGCGCCCGCGCTGCTTTTCTGCGAGGAGCTTCCGCCGCTCGAATTGGGCGTCAAGTGGCCGACGACGTTCGGTTTCGCCATGTAGGTGCGCGCGGCCGCGAGCACGTCGGCGGGCGTG
>DAISWS010000055.1:16190-16720 GCA_036826275.1 Vulcanimicrobiaceae bacterium | reverse complement strand
CGAGCGTCGAATCGAGCAGCGCGATTTGCGCGGGATTCGCGCCTTTCTGCGCGCCATACATCCGCGATGCGCCGCGCGCACCGCACAGTGGATTGTCGACGTCGCTGGCAATGGTGATTGGAACGTGCAGCGCGCGTGAATCGACACCCGTCAGATCGATTTCATCCAAACGGGCATAGCGCGCAATTGCGCGGTCGAGCGGTGTGCCCGTCTCGTCCGTGAAGCGGGCACCGAGCGCGCGCAACATGCCTGTGCCGCCGTCGTTCGTCGCGCTGCCGCCCAGGCCGACGATGACGCGCGCGGCGCCTTCATCCAATGCCGCCATAAGCAACTCACCCGTTCCGAACGTATCGGCATGCATCACGTCGCGCCGGTCGTGTGGAACCAGCCCCAGGCCGCTGGCGGCTGCCATTTCGATAATCGCGGTATTTTCGAGCATTGCGAACGGCGCGTCGACGGGATCGCCGAGCGGTCCGTGCACGCGTACCGAGTGGCGGGTTGCACCCGCGCGTATAAACGCTTCCACCGTT
>DAISWS010000055.1:9592-16180 GCA_036826275.1 Vulcanimicrobiaceae bacterium | reverse complement strand
CCCTCGCCACCGTCGGCCATCGGTAGCGCGACGAACTCGGCATCGCGTAGAACCGCGCGCATGCCTCGTTCGATTGCATCGGCCGCCTGCGCAGCGGTCAGCCGCCCTTTGAATTTATCGGGGCAGATAACCACGCGCATCACAAATTAGTGCGAGAGTGTAACGGTGAGCGCCAGCGGTTTGTCGGGCGCGAGATGCGCGCTGCTCGAGTACGACTTGTACGTGCCGTTCGGCGTGGTAACGACGTAATCGAAGTCACCCACCGGCACCTTTGCAAAGGCGAATTTGCCGGCGGAGTCCGTCGTGGCCGAAAGCACGGTGTCGATGGTCACCGTCGCTCCGGCAACGGGCTGGTTCGTTGCGGCATCGAGCACGACGCCCGAGACGCTTTGATAGGTTCCGCCCGGCGGCAGCGCGGAGTCGTCACACGCGGCCAATGCAAAAATCCCGGCGAATGCGAGGAGCAGCCCAAGGGCTCGTGCGCGTTTCATAGTCCCCCCTCTTCTGCGTACATCATACCCGGCCCGGCCAATGTGACCGAGCGGAGGGCCCCGCCGCACGAGCGCGGAAGGCCAGTTACTCCCACGACCTTCTGGAGGCAAGACCTTGACGACCATGGCGTCGGACACGCGTGCCGGCATGCAGTATTTTAACGACGCGCTCGAAGCGATCGGCAACACCCCGCTGGTACGGCTCAATAAGGTCACGGACGGCGCCGAGTGTCTGGTTTTGGCAAAGGTCGAGTACATGAATCCCGGCGGCAGCGTCAAGGACCGCCCCGCCGTCGCGATGCTCGACGCGGCGGAACAAGCCGGACTGCTCAAGCCGGGCGGAACGATCGTCGAACCGACCAGCGGCAATACCGGATCCGGCCTTGCAATGGCGGCGGCGATCCGCGGATACCGCTGCATCCTCGTGATGCCGGACAAGATGGCGAAGGAAAAGGTCGACTTGCTGCGCGCGTACGGCGCCGAAGTGGTCGTCACGCCGACGAACGTGCCGAACGATTCGCCCGAATCGTACTATGGCGTCGCGAACCGGCTCGCATCCGAAATTCCGGGCGCGTTTCAGCCGAACCAATTCCACAATCATCACAATCCGCAGGCGCATTATCACACGACCGGCCCGGAAATTTGGAAACAAACCGCCGGACGAATCACGCATTTCGTTGCCGGCATCGGCACGGGCGGTACGATCTCCGGCACCGCGCGCTATTTGAAAGAACAGAATCCGAAGATTCACGTTATCGGCGCGGATCCGGAAGGTTCGATCTATTCGGGCGATACGCCGAAGTCGTACGCCGTCGAAGGCATCGGCATGTCGTACCTGCCCGAAACGGTCGACATGAAAGTGATCGACGAGATGGTGCGCGTTTCCGATCGCGACTCATTCTTGACGGCGCGTCGCATAACGCGCGAAGAAGGCTTGCTCGTCGGCGGTTCGTCCGGCACCGCAGCGGTTGCGGCGATTAAACTTGCGAAGACGTTGCCCGCGGACGCCGTGCTCGTGGTGCTGTTCCCCGACTCGGGCCGCGGCTACATGTCGAAGATCTTCAACGACGAGTGGATGATTGCGAACGGGTTCCTTGCCGAAGGTAAACGCCGCGCGACCGTTGGCGACGTGCTGCGCGGCAAACGCCCGCTGCCGCCGCTGCTCACAGTCAAGGACAGCGACGCGGTCAAAACCGCGCTCGACTTACTGCGCCAGTATGAAATTTCGCAGATTCCCGTCATGCGCGGGTCCGAACAGATCGGCAGCATCAACGACGTCGCGGTCATGCAGGCGGTCTTCGACCAGGCCGACATCATTCACAAACCCGTAAGCGAAGTCATGGGCCGTCCGTTTCCCGTGCTCGATCAGAGCGAAGAGATCGAACGCGCGTATAAACTGCTGACGCTTGCCAATCATGCCGTCGTCGTCACCGACGAAGAGGAACCTATCGGCGTGGTGACACGGCAAGACATCATCAGCTATCTCTCCGCTGCAAGCGACACCAAGGTGCGGCCGTGAAATTTTCGACCAAAGCGATCCACGTGGGGCAAGGTGCGGATCCCGCGACGGGCGCGACCATCGTTCCGGTGTACCAGACCTCGACGTACACGCAAGAAGCGGTCGGGCACCATAAGGGTTACGATTACAGCCGCACCGTAAATCCCACGCGCGTCGCGCTCGAACAACAACTCGCCGCGCTCGAAGGCGCGGAGTACGGCAGCGCATTTGCCAGCGGCATGGCGGCGAGCGCCGCCGTGCTCAATCTGCTTTCCGCCGGCGACCACGTCGTGGTCACCGACGATCTGTACGGCGGCACGTACCGGCTCTTCTCCCGTGTGCTGGCGCGCTACGGCCTGGAATTCACGTACGTCGACATGGCGGACATCGACGCCGTGCGCGCCGCGGTCAAACCGAACACGAAGATGTTCTGGATCGAAACGCCGACCAATCCGCTGCTCAAATTGATCGACATCCGTGCGATCTGCTCGCTTCGGAAGCGCGGCGGAATCGTCGTCGTGGACAACACGTTTGCCTCGCCCTATTTCCAGCAGCCGCTCGCGCTTGGTGCCGATATCGTGGTGCATTCCACGACCAAGTACATCGGCGGACACAGCGACGTCGTCGGCGGCATCGCCGTAACGAGCAACAAAGAGTATCACGAGGTCGTCAAATTTCACCAGAACGCGGTCGGCGGCGTTCCAGGACCGCACGACGCCTGGCTTACGATGCGCGGTGCAAAGACGCTCGCCATTCGCATGCGCGAGCATGCGAAAAACGCACAAGCGGTCGCGGAGTTCCTCGAATCGCACGCAGAAGTGGCGCGCGTCTATTATCCGGGATTAGCCTCGCATCCCCAGCACGATCTGGCGAAGCGGCAGATGTCCGGTTTCGGCGGGATGGTTTCATTTACGCTCAACGGCCCCGAGCAGCGCGCAATCGATTTTGCGAACCGCATGCACTACTTCAGCCTGGCGGAAAGCTTGGGCGGCGTCGAGTCGCTGATCTGCCATCCCGCGCGCATGACGCACGGCTCGATTCCCAAGGAAGAGCGCGAAAAGCGCGGCGTCACCGACGGGCTGCTGCGCCTGTCAGTCGGGATCGAAGACGTAGAAGATTTGATCGGCGACTTGCGCCAAGCGCTTGAAGCCGTGGCCGGCGTGGGCGTGGCCTAGAAGCGGTTCACCGGATACGCGGTCGCTCTCACGTTCGCGAGCGCGGCTTTGGCTTGGTCCTCCGTTATTTCACCAAGTCTCGCCGTGAGCGTGAGCTGCACGCCGCGTACGCCGTCGATCCAGACATACTGAAAGCGCTTGTAGGTGTCGAAGCCGCTGCCGATCGTGATGTCTTGCCAATACGCAGGCATCCCGTTCGAGAGCGTGGTGAGCTGCTTCTTTTTAAAGAACACGCCGTCGATTTTGTCGCGCAAGTCGTTTTCGACGACCATCTCATAGCCGCTGAGCGACCCTTGGAAGTTATCCATCTCGATCGAGATCTCGCGCGCGTCCTGCTGGCGCGGATGATAGATGAAGCCCGCTACGACCGCAGGCTGATCGAATTGCATCGGATCGTGGGGCGGAAACGGGATTTTCACGTAGCCGTCGATTGCCTTGAACGTCATCGCCGGATCCGTGAATTCGTTCGGCGCCATGGGCGGCGGGCTGTACGCGTGCTGTTCCTGCGCGTACGCAGGGACGACACCAGCCGCCAGTCCGCAAAGGACCAGGGCGAGAACGAAGCGCTTCATGCTCTCTCCAAGACGCCGGCCAACGCCGGCAGCGATATATCGTAGCGGTAACCGATGTTTCGATGGTCGTCGTCGAACTCTTCGTGGCGCACCTGGAGCCCCATCTCACGCATGCGCCTCACGAGGACGCGCGCGCCGATGTCCAGTGCGTATTCGTCCCGGCGGCCGCAATCCACGTAACGCAGACGTAGACGCCGCAGTTCCGCCTGCTTGCCCAGGCAGTCTTCCGCAGGATCGAACGAGAGCCACAACCCGAAAACGTCTTCCCTCAACTCGCCGCTCTGTCGCTCGATGGGCAGATCGAGGTCGAACGGGGTGGCGCTGCGCGGCGAATAGGCGGCCGCGTATCCGAGCATTTCCATCGCTTCGTATTCGTGCTGGGGGCGTTTGTTTGCGTCTTCGAAGTGCTCGACGAATTTCGCGATATTCCATTCGTATTTTTCGAGCGTGCGCTGCAGCGTAGCAAATCCGCGCATCTGGGCGTAACGGAAGTACGAATCGCCGCTGTGCGATGCAAACGCGGTGAAGACGCCCGGGTACCGCATGCACAGATGCAGCGCGCCAAAACCGCCCGACGATTTTCCAAGCACCGCGCGGCCGCCCTCGCTTGCCACCGTGCGGTATGCGCCGTCCACGTGGCCGATGACGTCGCGAACAACGTACGTCGCGTAGTCGCCGTTATGAATCGAATTGACGTACTGGGAGCCGCCCAGACGCGTGAATCCGTCAACGAGCACCAGCAGCGCGGGTTCCATTTCCGTACGTGCGACGAGCGCGTCCATGCGCTGAACGACGTTCAATTCCCACGGACGGACCGAAAGCAAGGCGGCTGTGTTCCCCGTGTATCCGTGCAAGCAGTACAGCACGGGATAACGGCGGGAACCTTGCGGGTCGTAGTGTGGCGGCACATACACCGCCACAGGGCGCTCGGCGGAATCTCCGAGCGCATTGCCCTGCAGCGCCGGACTGGTGATGAAATCGATTCGTAGGTCTCCGCGCAGGTTCATCAGGCGCGCGAGTTCGCTCTGCCGCTGTGTCATGACGCGCTGTTCGGCGCGAGGGTCGCCCGCCACTACAGAGAACGGCGCGGTCATGATCCGTGGCATCGGCCTGCGCGGCGCCGTAGCGCTCAACGTCATCACGATGATCGGCATCGGGCCGCTCATCACGATACCGCTCGTGCTCGCGCAGCTTGCCGGACCACTGGCGCTCGCCGGTTGGCTTGCGGGCGCGCTCGTCGCGCTTTGCGATGGGCTCGTGTGGGCCGAGCTCGGATCGCGTTATCCGGGTGCGGGCGGAACGTACGCCTATCTGCGGGAGATTTTCGGCGCGCACAGCTGGGGCAGGCTCTTTGCATTCCTTTTCAATTGGCAGTTTTTCTTGAGCAGCGGGCTGACGATTGCGACGGGTTACATCGGCTTCGCGCAGTATGCCGGATATTTGTATGCGCCCGCAGCGGGGAATGCGAATGTAACCAAAGCGATCGCCGCCGGCATCGGCATCGTCAGCATTGCATTCGTGTACCGCCGGATTACCGCCGTCGCACGCCTTGGCACATACCTCGGTGTTGCCGCCGTCGTCACGCTCTTGTTCGTGGCGATCGGCGGCTTCTGGCATGGCGACGTACACCGCGCGTTCACGCTCGGGCCGCATGCATCGCTCGGATGGGGCTTCATCACGGGCCTGGGAAGCGCGCTCTTCATCACCCTGTACGATTACGCCGGATACGCGCAAATCGCGCTCGTCGGCGAAGAGGTGCGCGAACCGCAGCGCACGTTGCCGCTCGCGATCATCATCGCGATCTTCCTGGTGCTCGCGCTGTATCTTCTTCTGCAGATCGGTGTGCTGTCAGGCGTCCCATGGCAGTCGCTCCTGGATCGCTCCGGCCAACCGACGCCGCAGTCACAGTTCGTCGGGGCAACCGTCGTGCAGCACGCATGGGGTGCGCGCGCTGCAATCGCCGCCACCGTATTAATCTTGATTACGGCGTTCGCATCGCTGTACGGCAATCTCGCCGGCGCGGCGCGCGTACCGTTTGCCGCTGCTCGTGACGGCGTCTTTCTTCCGGTTTTTGCGCGCCTTCATCCGGCCAAGCAGTTCCCGCATGTCGCGCTCCTCGCCATCGGCGCGATTTCGATCGCGGGCTGCTTTTTTTCACTCGCGAACGTCATCGCCGTTTTGAGCGCGGCCGGGATTCTTACCGGGAGCATCGCGCAGATTGCGGCGCTCTTCGTCATGCGATCCCGCGGTCAGCGCGCGCCGTTCCGCATGTGGCTGTTTCCGTTTCCGGCGATCGTCGCGCTTGCGGGATGGTGCTATGCCTTTGTCAGTACCGGCAAAATTGCTCGGCATGGCGTGGCTTGCCGCCGGTGCAATCGTGTATCTGCTTACCGCGGCAAAGCAGCGCATGTGGCCGTTTGCCAAGATGGCCGCCGCGCTCGCGCTGATCGCATTGTTCTCCGCATCGCCCGCCCGCGCGCGAACCTCGCCGCCGTTTTTTCTTTACGGTGCAGCCTTCTTTTACGAGCGCATTCCCCGCGACCAGTGGCAGCCGTCGTTGCTGCGGTACCGCGCGATGGGCATCAACACCATCGACCTCTACGTCATGTGGAACTGGCACGAAGTCCGGGACGGAGATTTCGACTTTACGGGGCGCACGAACCCGCGGCGCGATCTCGCCGGACTGCTCGAACTCATCCACGATGACGGGTTCAAAATCGTCCTGCGCCCGGGTCCCGTCATCCGCAACGAATGGCGCAACGGCGGCTATCCGGCGTGGCTGCTCGAACGCCCGCAGTACGACATGCCGTTGCGTGACGTGCTGCAGGGACGGTATCCCGCCACGGCCACGC
>DAISWS010000055.1:0-9582 GCA_036826275.1 Vulcanimicrobiaceae bacterium | reverse complement strand
GCCGCCGATGGCTACCCCAACGCACTCGCCACGGCCACGCTGCAAAACCAGCATTCGGATGCCGCGGCGCGCGAATGGATGAACAATCCAGTGCATATGCGCTATGCGACGCGCTGGCTACGGCGCGTGTTTGAAGCCGTTCAACCATGGCGGCGGGACGTCTACGCGGTTGCCCTCGACGACGATCAAGGCGCATATCTCGACAACGACACGTGGCCCGCTCCGCATTTCCATGCATACATCGAGTATCTGCGTTCGGTCGCACAGCGGGCGCTGCCGGGCGTTCCGGTCTTCATCAACACGTACGACATGAAGGTGACGGCATCGTCACCCGTATGGGCGTGGGGCAACTGGTATCAGAGCGACGCCTACAGCATCGGCGAGCACGACCGCGTGCAACTCGAGTTCACGACGGGCTTGCTGCAGACGCAAGCACGGCGTCCGATCATGATCAGTGAATTTCAGGCCGGGTGGCTCCAAGATGCGGATCAGCCCGCACCGCGCCCTGCGGATCCGTCGAATACGACGCTCGCGCTGCATACGCTGCTGCAGATGGGTGCGCACGGTGTCGTCAATTTTCCGGTACAAGATACGCTGAATCCCGCGGGCTGGGAAGCGCCATGGACCAACGCGTTTTATTCGTGGGATGCGGCGCTCGGCGTGGGGCTCGGCCCGCAAGGACGCTACGCGCCGACGGCGGCGTTCGGCGCACTCGTCCGCCGGTACGGCGCGCTCCTGGCGCAAACGGCGCCCGCCGCTGACGCCGCCATCGCCTATACGACCAGCGCGTTCACGCCTTCCGGCATTACGAACGATGACGTCGCTTCGATCGCGCAACGAACGATGGAAGCGCAGCGCGGCTGCCGCATCATGCGCATCACGTGCGCGCTCGTCGATTTACGCTACGAGCGGCAGCGCGATCTGGCACGATATCGTGTGCTGATCGTCCCGCCGCAATCGGTACGCGCCCACTACATTCCACTCGTACGAGAGAAACTGCGTGCGTACCGCGCAGGCGGCGGCCGTATCGTCGCGTCCGCGCGCGCCGCGCAGATCGCCTCACCGGCTGCCGGCGGCATTCCAAATGCCGCGCTGCTCGCCGCACCGAGCGGACGTTTCGCGTTTCTCGACGTCGTGAACTACGGGCGGACCGCGCTGCACACGCGCGCAGCACACGTTCACGCCGGCAGTTTCTCCAGCGTCGTACCGCCGCTCTCGGTGCCGCCGCGCGACGCGCTTCTTCTTCCGCTCGACGTGCTGCCGGCATCTGCGCCGCCACCTAGCGTTCAGATCGCGCCGCCGCTCGCTTCGAACGTACGCATTCCGTTGCGCGCAGGGAGCTGGGTTGCGGCGCAGTTGCCGCGCGTGCACGGCACGGTGTACCGGGCCGACGTCTATCGCGACGGCTATCCGGCGATCGTGTTCGAGAATAACAACGTACGGCTCATCGTCTCGCCGTGCGCCGGCGCGCGCGCGCTCGTGTTCGAGGATCTGCAGAGCGGCGAGAATCTTTTCACGACTGTCGGCGGAATGCGCGACGCGTGGTCGCAGCCGCTCGCGGCGTCGCCGCGCGATTACATCGCCAAGTACACGCATCCGATTGAGACCGGCACGTTCAACCGGTGTTACAACGCCGCGATCGATGCAGCAGCGCGCGCCGCAACGTTCACGTACACCGCCCCTGATGCTCCGCCGCACGGAGCGCGGTTTCGCAAAACCGTGTCACTCGACGAGGACCGCGGATCGTTTTCCGTGGCATTGTCCGCGCATTTCACCGGCTCGCGAACGCAGCGCGCCCAGGAACTCACCTCGTTTGCGGCCGCCACCGGCACCGCCGTCCTGCGCACGGCCAACGCAATCGGCATCTACGACCGGCGCAAGCAGCGGCTCGTCGCCGTCGTATGGGGCGCGCGTGACGTCGAAAATGCCGCCATAGAGCGGCACCAGGCCGACGTCCTCGTCACGCTCACGTTCGCGCCGGGCGGCGTCCGGCACGTGCGGTACGCAGTGACTCCGGCGGTAAATGCCCGCCAAGCGCAGGCCGTGCTGCGGGGCCTCGCGAAACGGCGGTAGTTCTTCCGGGGGAATGGCGGAACGGTAGACGCAGCCGCCTCAAAAGCGGCCGGGCACAACCTGTGTGGGTTCAAATCCCACTTCCCCCAAATAGAGCTGCGCAAGAATGAAGACCCAAGAAACGTTCACCAACGCACCGCTGCGCGGCGAACTTGCGGTTCCCGGCGACAAATCGATCTCCCATCGCGCGTTGATCCTTGCGGCCAAAAGCAGCCGGCCCGTCGAAATCCGCAATCTCAATCGCGGACGCGACGTGCGCGCCACGGCCGCGGCGCTCGCCGCCATCGGCGCGCACATTGAATTCGGCGGTAACGGCGCGCGAGTCCATGGCGGCGAACTTCACGATCCATCGGCGTTCATCGACTGCATGAACTCCGGTTCCACCGCCCGGATGCTCCTCGGGGTATGCGCCGGCGCGGATCTGCGAGCGCATTTCGATGGCGATGCGTCGTTGCGGCGGCGGCCGATGGAGCCGGTCGCAGCGCATCTACGCGCGTTCGGCGCGCGAATCGATACGGCGAACGGCACGATGCCGGTACGGATCGACGGACGCACCGCACCGCAGACGCGACGATTCATTCTCGTTTCGCCTTCCGCGCAGATCAAGACGGCGCTGCTCTTTGCCGGCGTTTTCTCCGGCGTGCCGGTTACGACGCTCGCAGACAAAGGCTCGCGCGACCACACCGAACGCCTGCTGCGCTACTTCGGCGCGGATATCGTATTCGACCGTTCGACCGTCGAACTGCGTTCGATGCCGGCGCATTTTGGCAACGTGGACGTTCCGGGTGATTTTTCCGCCGCAGCATTTTTCATCGTCGCCGCAACAGTCGCTGCGGGAAGCGCGATCGTCATCCGTTCCGTTGGAGTAAATCCCACGCGAACCGGATTACTCGACGCGCTGCGTCAAATGGGCGCGCGCATCGAGTTGCGTAATGAGCGCGAACTATGCGGGGAACCCGTCGCCGACATCGCCGTCGAATCGGCACCGCTTACCGGAATAACCGTCGGCGCGGAACTTGCGCTGCGCGCAATCGATGAAATCGTCGTGTTGGCCGTGGCCGCTGCATTCGCAAAAGGACAGACCCGCATCACCGGCGTCGCGGATCTGCGAACGAAAGAATCCGACCGGCTTGCGGCGATACAACGGCTGATGGATGCAGCGGGCATCGCGGTCGAGTTGCTGCCGAACGGTCTGGCCATCGAGGGCGGCAACCCGCGCTGTACCGGTGCGCTCGTCGAGGCAGGCGACGATCACCGCACGGCGATGGCCGCTGCCGTCCTTGCGGCGGGCGCCGGATCGCTGAGCGTCGACGACGAATCCACCATCGAGGTGAGTTTTCCGGCATTCGTGCCGGCGCTTCGGAAGGCGCAAGAGTGAACGAGAGCCCCCGCTACTCAGCCGACGAGTTTCAACGCGAGTCGCGCTACATCGACAATTTGATCTGGGATGCGCTCGTCATCGAGTCCGGGCAACGCGTGCTGTTCTGCGGCTACGGGGAAGACGCGCGCTGGATACGGCGCGCGCTGGAAGCAGGCGCGGACGTCACGGTGATCGAGCACCGCGAGCAAGTGATGCGCAAGTTCGAAGACGCCGGCGCGAAGCTGCTGCGCGGAAGCACGTCGGTCATTCCGGCGAAGGCGGATGCATTCGATCTGGCGATTGCGTTTCACTATCTGCACGAGCAGGATCCGTTTTTTCACGCGCAGATCGTTTCCGAACTCGCGCGCGTCGGCAAACGCGTTGCGATCGTGGAACCCGGGCCGCCCGCCGACCCGATGGGCAAACGGATCGCGCGCTTGTATTCGCAAGCAAAACGCGAGCTCGGCCAGTTCGAGTATTATCAGCCGCTCGATTATTGGCGCAAGCTGCTCCAAGCGGTCAAAGCGGATCTCGCGCAACACGTTTTTGCGTTCGCCAAGATTCCACCGCGTGAATACTTGTTCGATACGATCGAGCTGCTGCTGGACACCATGGAAGTCGAAGAGGCGCCGCGCGCGGATCTCGACGAACTGCGCGCGCTCGCGCGGCGCTCCGATACGATGATTCTTCCGCCGCCGAGATACGTGATTACGGGCGCCGCCGTGGGCGATCTGCCGCAACCGATTTTCACGCCGCGCGAAGAGCCGACGCCCACGCCGCAGGTCGCGAAAGCGGCGCAAAGCGCCGTGCCGGTGCCGGAGCCTCCGGTGCGGCCGGCTCCGCCGTTGCCGCAGCCGCAAGCTCCGCCGATGCCGACGCTGCAGTGGTCCACGTGGAATCCGGAGATGCCGCCTGCGCCTGCGCCCACGCCACACGTACCGCCCGCGCCGGCGGCCAATCCATTCGGTCTGCCGGCAATGCCGCCGGGACCCGCGGCGCCCGGAGAGCCCGGGATGCCGTTCGGCGCGCCGTTTGCCGTCCCGGGCACGGAAGCGCCGCTCGAAAGCGAGGCGTCATCGCCGTTCGGTCTCCCGCCGATACCAGGACCGCCGCAGACGCCGGGGACGCCCGGCTGGCATTGGGAGCCGCCCGAGGACGAAGAACCGAAGCCCTAACGCATCGCGCTTACAAGGTCGCGAATCGCCGCGCCCGTTGATTCGAGCGCGTCGCGCATCCCGGCCGACGTGCGGGATGTGCTGCCGGCAAGCGTCTCGATGGCGGCGTGCGCGCGTTCGACGAGCGGTTCAGCTTGGCGGTTCAGATGCTGCAGGCGCGCTTTTTGCAGATTCAGCGACTCCAGCGAGGTGAAAAGCCGGGCCTGCTGCAGCGTCTCCATGCGCCTTCGAAGGCGCGCGGCGCGGCGCAGCACGGGAACGACCGACATGAGTGGGAGCAGTACGCCTCCTGCGCACAGTCCGACGAGCACCCACGTCCAAAAACTCATGGAGACCGCTACGCCGCGGACTCCTTAGAGGGCGGCTTCGAGGCCGGCTCCTTGGAACCGGAAGTGCTCTCGCCGGACGACGACTCTTTCTTGCGCGAGTCGGTTACGTAAAAGCCGGAGCCCTTGAAGATCACGGGCGCGGGATTGATGACGCGGCGCATCTCGCCTGCGCACTTTGGGCAACCCTCGGCGTACGAGTCGTTGAAGCCGTGGCGGACTTCCACGACGTGCTGGCACTTCGAACACTGATAATCGTACAGCGGCATAAGCGAAGTATACCGGGCTCTAGCACTCCGCGTCAACGAGTGCTAAACCCTCGCACCCTCTAGAAGTCCGCGAGCAAATCGTCCTTCGGAGCCGCGTTGTATTCCGCCAGGTGTTTGAAGTGCATCAGCGACTCGTCGAGCTGCGTCGCGAGCTTACGGCCGGCACCGATCGCGTCGTACAAAACGCCGAGCCGTCCGCCGTAGGCGGGATATTCGATTCGCGCGTGCAGCTTGCAACGCGACGTTTTACGCTCGAGGCGGAAATCAAGGCGCCGGCGCACCGAGTACGCACCGACGAGCGAAAGCTGGTGATTGGTGATGTAGTGATCGACTTCGAAGAGTTGTTCGTCGTCGCCGGGAATCGCCGAGCGCAGCCGTATTTCGCTGCCGGCGCCAACTGGAGCAGAATCGAGGCGTTCGGCGCTGCGCAAAAACGACAGCCACACGGGCCATTTCTCGACGGCGCATAGATGTGAGAAAGCCGTTTCGGCGGCGGCCTGAATATCGACCGAGGCGCTGAGCAGACGCGTCCCGGGCCGGGCGGTGAACGCCGGTCCGGCGTTCGAAGGACGCAATAGAGCCATGGCTGACGGTTCGGCACTACTACATATTGTGCCTCTTCACAGTTTACCCACAAGCCCTGGTGGCGCTTGCTTGACTATTCGAAAGCAACATCACCATTCGCGACGCTCGTCGCGAACGCCACAAGCGTTTGAACGCCGACGGGCAGCGCAGCCTCGTCGATCCGAAACTCGGGGCTGTGGCCCGAGTGAACCGCGCCGCGGGCTTCATTGCGAATACCGAGGCGAACGTGCACGCCCGGTACGCGCTGAGCAAAATAGGCGAAGTCTTCCGCACCCATGGTGGGCGCGGGACGTTCGACGATCAGGTTCGAGTGCGTCTTCATGTAGCGCGAAAAATTTTCCGCGAGCGTCACGTTGTTCACGACCGGCGGGTAGCCATAGTTGACGTTCAACTCCGCGTGCACGCCGTACGCGGACGCAACGCCGTCGAGTATGCGCCGCACGCGCGCTTCCAGCCCATTGCGAATCTCCGGATCGTGCGCGCGAAGCGTTCCGGTCATCTGCACTTCGTCGGCGATCACGTTGTTGCGGTAACCGCCGTTGATCGTTCCGATCGTCACGACGACGCTCTTGAGCGGATCCGTTTCCCGGGACGCAATCGTTTGCAGCGCACCGACCATCGCGCACGCAGCGGGGATTGCATCGGCGGCCGTGTGCGGGTACGCACCGTGCCCACCGCGCCCGCGGACCGTGACGTGCAGTTCGTCGGCGGAGGCATTCACGGGGCCGGGGGTTACACCGATCGTTCCGGCGTCCAGGCGGTGATCGACGTGCAGCATTGCAACCGCTTCAACCGGAGGATCGTCGAGCGCGCCTTGCTCGATCATCGGCTCAGCGCCGCCGGGCCCTTCTTCCGCGGGCTGAAAGAGCAGCACGATGGATCCGTGCAATTCATTACGCATTCCGACGAGCACGCGTGCTGCGCCAAGGAGCATCGCGGTATGCGCGTCGTGCCCGCATGCATGCATTTTACCGGGCACTTGTGAAGAAAACGGCTCACCGGATTTCTCGGTGATCGGCAGCGCGTCCATATCGGCGCGCAATGCGACGACGTGACCCGCCTTCGCGCCGCGGATTACGCCGACGACGCCCGTTTTCGCAACCCGGCGGTGTTCGATCCCAAGCTCGTCCAGTTCGCGTTCCACCAGCGCTTGGGTCTGCAGTTCTTCGAAGCCGAGCTCGGGGTGGCGATGGATGGTGCGGCGCAATTCCGTGACGCGCTCTTGCACGTCGGCCGCTGGCACGATGACGGTCATGCCTGCGGCTTTATTCCGGCAGTAACCGCTCACCTTTCTGCGAAAAAGGCGGCACGATGCTTCCGCCGGATCTCGCGCTGGTTCAACTCATCAACCGGACGGCCACCGCCTACGTGACCGATCCGCCCGCATACATCACGTACACCGAGCACACGCACGTCACCGCGAGCATCGGCCGCTCGCAGGGTATCAACCGTTACGTTGCGGTACGTCAGGCCGACGATTATGCGGTCATGCAAGATCTTCCGCGCGGCGCCCAGCGAACGGGGCAAGCGTTTCCGATCATTCCGTATTTCGATCCGCTAGCCGGATTCAGCTACAGCTGGTACGCAAATCTCAAGCGCGTAGACATCACCGTCAAGCGCGTCACTCCGGCGCTCTGGCCCATACCGGCCGCCGATCCTGGCGTGAACGTGCTCGTTCCGTATATCAGTTTTTGGGCGCCATCGTACGCGGCGGATTCAACCCAAACGCATTTGCATTTACAAGTCGCTCCGACGCCGTCGCTGCCAAATCAAGACCTGTATCCGGCCGACATCGTCGTGGACCCGCAGACGCAATTACCGTCGCACCTCGAGATACGCTTCACCGGCGATCCGACGACGATCGACCTGGACTACCGCGTGCTCGACGGGCACTGGGTCATCACGCATGCGCGCTACACAGCGCCGCAGCACGTCGGCCCGCTCAATTTTACGGTGGTATCCGATACGACGTACGACAATCTCGCGTTTCCGGCGACGGCTCCGGATCCTCGGCTAGCCGGAACGCCTGCCCCGACGCCGACGCCTTAAAAAACGCCGCAAAGCGCGCGGTTTAGTGCGACTCCGTTTCGTATTCGCGCGGGCAGAGCATCGTGTCTTCGGGCTTGTCAGCGACGTAATCGACGACGTCTTCGGAGACGTTCATCTGCGCGGCGTTCGGCCACGAGCCGCTCATCGTCAAAAAGTTGCCCGGCACGCGCACGTAGTGATAGCCGCCTTGCGAATCTTTTAGGCGCAGCGCAACCGTCATCGACGGCGTTCTCGTAAGCGCGCGCGTCGGATACACCGACGCATAATACGCGTCTGAATCGTTGATCTGGTCGATCCCCGTATCGATGGCGCTGCCCACCGGTCCGTTGCATTTCGTATCCGCACCGAATACCAACACCGTCGGCTGCAGGTATGAATATGCGAACGGCGCCGTTCCCATGATCAGCGTCGGGACCGGCCCCGCGGCTCGGCCGTCTTGCAGCTGGATGGTCAGCGATCGATTGTGATCGAGCAGCACGGCGAAGTATCGGACCCCCGAACAAACCGATTTGCCGGCACGCATGCGCACGGTCGCGCGATAGATGCCCCACGGAACGTCGAACTCCATCGAGCTCGTGTTGCCTTCATAGCGCAGCACCTTTCCGTCCTGATCGACGATGTCGCGGTCGATCTTGTCGGTAACCGTCACGTGCACCGGCAGCTCGGCCTGCGGACCCAGGCGTGCAGCCGCATTGCATAAAGCAAAGTGCATGACGATGTGGGACAGAGCCATGAGTACTCCTTACGCTGCGCGCCGCGGCGAGCCTGTCGGCGCGGGGAAGGGACGGCGCGTTGCTGAAGCAGAGCAAGCATGAACGACGCCCAACGCTTGGCCAAAGCGCTCAACACGCTTACCAAAAATCCACAATTCTCGTACGTCAAGGCGCGCGCCGCCGCGCGCCAAGAGCCGGCGGTCGATTGGGACGCGACCAAACGTCTGAACGCCGATTTCAACCCGGATGTCGACGGCTGCGAATCGTTCGCAATGCGCGATGCCAGCGTCTGCGAATGGCAGCCGGGGCAATACCGGTATGCCGCTCGCTGATGGATACACCGATCTCCCTCCGGGAAAACTCGCGAACGTCGTCACGTGTTTGGAGATGCGCGCGCGTTCCGCGCCGCGCCCGGAGCACTGCTCGGTGGACACGTCTATCGACCGTTTCGGCAAGCCGGACCTGCGGCGATACCACGCGCTCGTCCGGCGCGTCGGTGAACCGTACCTGTGGCAGTCGCCGCTGACCATGACGGCAGAACAACTGGAAGCGCGCTTGCGTGACGGCGCAGTCGAGATCTTTGCTCTTCGCCACGATGGCGAAGACGAGGGCATTCTGCAGCTCGACTTCCAGGAAGCGGGCGAATGTGAACTTGCGCTGTTCGGCGTGAGCGAGCGCTTACGTGGTACCGGCGCCGCACGCAGGTTGATGAATTACGCGCTCGCGCGAGGTTGGTCGCGCCCGATAGCGCGTCTTTGGCTGCATACGTGCACGCTCGATCACCCCGATGCGCTGCCGTTTTACATACGTACGGGATTCGTGCCGTTCAAACGGAAAGTCGAGATTCACGACGATCCACGGATAACCGGGTTGTACCCGCGCACCACTGCCCCGGGCGTTCCGCTACTCTAAAACGTGCGCGGCGATTGCCACGTAAAATCAGCAGGTCCGGAAGCGTTTCATCTTCCGGACCTGTACATTCGGAGAGGGAGAGATTCGAACTCTCGAGACGCTCATCACGTCTGCCCGCTT
>DAISWS010000054.1:0-16836 GCA_036826275.1 Vulcanimicrobiaceae bacterium | reverse complement strand
TCTTCCGCCGCTTGAACGCAACGACGATGTTCACCGTCTGGAGCGTGCTGCTCGCAATCGCCGTGCTTTTGCCGTTCGCGAATTACGCCTTCGCAACCAAACCGGTGACCGTCACCGTCGCCGCCGCTCCCGCGCAGCGCCACATCGTGCAAACCACCGCCTCGATCGCAACACGCACGCCTGTGCAGACGATCGTACACGATACGCCGCGCCTCACCGTCAGCGATGCGATCGCGGCAATCTTCCGGTACGCGCCGGGAATTCTTGCCCTGCTTGTCCTGGTTGCGCTGATGCGTCTCGCGCTGCTCGCACGCGACGTCGTCCGGATGCTGGTCTCGCGCTCGCGCGTGCGTCCGATTGCCGCACCGGTCGCGCTGCCCGGCGATATTTCACGGCCGTTCACGTTCGCCGCATCGAGCGATTTCACGTCGCCGTGCGTGCTGGGCTTTACACCGGCGCTCATCGTCCTTCCGGAAGATCTGCTCGCCCGGGGCGAAGAACTTGCCAGCGTCGTCCTCCACGAGCGCGAACACGTCCGCCGTTTCGATGACGTGCAGAACGTGGTGCAGCGCTTCATCGGCGCGGTCGCGTTCTTCTGCCCCGGCGTGCGGATAGCGCTGCGCGAACTGGCGCTGTACCGCGAACAAATCTGCGATGACGCGGCCGTCAACGCCACCGGCGATCGCGTTTCCTACGCGATGACGCTCACCGATCTCGCGCAATGGGCGCAAGGCCGCGGCGCGCCGGTGCCGAGCCTCATCTTCAAGCGCAAACATCTCATGCACCGCCTCGAAGTGTTGCTCGATTCGGCCGTCAGCCATTCGCTCAACATGAACCGGCGCTTCGCCGTAACCGCCGCCTTCGCGCTCGTGCTCGCGGCGATTGTCGTGCTGCGCTTCCAAGTGCCGGTGGTGGCGTTCGCCGCTGCCGCCGCTTCGGTACCCGCGCATCATGCCGTGCCGCACGCGGCGGTACCCGCGCATCATGCCGTGGTACACGCTGCACTCCCGCCGCCGCCGCGCAGCGTTGCGCATGTTTCACTGCCGGCGCCGCACGCCGTGCCGCACGTTACGGTGCCCCACGTGCCCGTAACGCACGTGCGCCTGCCGCATCCTCACCCGCTGCCGCATCCCGCAATCGTCGCCGTCGCGAGCACCAGCATCGAACCGCCTGTGCAAGCCGACGTCGTCGGCGTGCAAACGCCGGACGACGTGCTGGACGCGCTCAACGACGCCGGCCTGCGCAATCTTTCGGTCGACGAACTGATCGCCATCCGCGATCACGGCGTGAAAGCCCGCATGATCCGCGCCGCGCACGCGTACTTCGGCCGCATCAGCGCAGAAGATCTGACGTATCTCGCCGACCGCGGCGTCGGACCGCACTATCTGCAAACCCTCAGCGCCAGCGGAATCACCGGCATCGATCCGCACAGCGCGGTGGAATTGATGGATCACGGCGTGAGCGCCTCGCTCATTGGCGCCGCGTACTCGTACTTCGGTCATCCCTCGGCGCCCGACCTCATCAATCTCGCCGATCACGGCGTGAGCGCGCGCTTCATCGAAGCGCTGCGCGAGAACGGCCTTACCGGTATCGGCCCGTCCGACGCCGTCGAACTCATGAACCACGGGGTCAACCCGGCGATGATTCACACCGCATTTACGTACTTTCGGCCACGGCCGTCCGTCAGCGATCTGATCGATCTCACCAATCACGGCGTCGACTGCGCCTACATTCAAAAAGTACTGCGCTTTAACCCGCGCGCATCCGTCTCCGACGTCATCCGTTTACGCGATTCCGGTTTCTAGAAAGGCTGCTCCGAATGAAACGAACGACGATTTTTTCTTGCACTCTACTACTATTTCTTTCGTTGATTACGGCTGCCGTGCGCGCGGATTCGTACACCGGAACGTGGAGCATCGAACCGGGCGATAAACCCGGCTACGTGCAGCTGGACATGCGCTGGCACGGCACGGATCGCAACGGCGAACACTCGTGGGAGAACGGCGAAGACGTGCCGGCGCCGCAGGTTCACGACGGCGCGTTCGCGATAACCGAGGATGCCGGCGTCTTTCACGCGCAGGGAACGTTCAGCGGACAAACCGGCGGCGGAACGTGGACGTTCGTTCCCAATCCGCAGTTCGGCGCGCAGTTGGAGCGCCGCGGCCTTTCCGCACCGAGCGACGACGACGTCTTTCGCTTGGCAATGGCACATTTTCAGTTGCGTTCGCTCGATGCGCTGCTCGCAGCCGGATTCGCGCGACCGAGCGTCGAGGATCTCGTTCGCCTGGGCGAGCACGGCGTGACCGACCGATACATTGCGGCGACGAAAGGCCTGGACTTCCAGCCCAAAACCGTCGAGTCGCTGATTCGCCTGCGCGACCACGGCGTGAGCACGGCGTACATGCACGCGCTGTGGAGCCTGGGCTATCATCCGTCCGCGCAAGAACTGGTGCGCCTGCGCGATCACGGCGTGACGGCCGCATTCATCCAACGCCTGCGGACGCACGGCTATACGCGTCTGACGGCGGACGATCTCATTCGCTTGCGCGACCACGGATTTTAACTGACATGCACGTACGCAGCGCATCTTTTTTCGCGGCCTTCATACCTATTTTCTTAGGTGTAACCGCGCATGCGAACGCCGTTGCAGCGAGCGCAGCGACGATCGCGATACCGGTAACGCAGGCGCCGCCGAAGATCGACGGCACGTTGAACGATCCCGCGTGGAAAAACGCCGCGCACGTGCAACTCGGCTGGGACTTCACCTTCCGCAAAGCGGCGGAAGAAGCGACCGACGCGTACGTCACGGTGGATTCCAAATACGTGTACGTCGCGTTCCGCGCGCAGCAAGAAGAACCCATCGTTGCGACGCAGCATCAAAACGACCAGCCGCTGCCGAGCGACGACGTCGTGCGCGTATACTTCTGGCCCGCGGGCGACTCCGGCAACGAATACGGTTTCGTTTCGAATCCGGCCGGAACGCGCTACGCGTTTTCCACCGAGAACACGGCGTTCTCGCCGGTGTGGGAAAGCGTCACGAGCACGCAGCAAGGCGGCTACACCGTCACCGAACGCATCCCGCTCAACGTCATGCGCGGAGACGGCCGCAGCACCTGGCGCGTGCAGTTCGACCGGCGCATCCGCGCGAGCAATCAGGTGATGGAATGGGCCTACGACCCCGCGCAAAACGGCACGGATCAAGCGGTGTACGCCGGTTATTTGAACGGCATGCAGATCGCCGCCCGCGCCGCTCGCACGAAATCGCGCGTCGCCGTGTACGGTTTGGGAGAATACGCTCCGGCATCGCTGGGCGGTTCGACCTCGCGCACGGGCGTCGACGTCTCGCTGCCGCTCACGCAGACGTCCTCGTTCATCGCCACGTTCCATCCCGACTTCTCGAACGTCGAACTCGATCAGCAGAGCATCTCGCCGACCGCGTTTCCGCGCCGCTTCTCGGAGGTTCGCCCGTTCTTCACGCAGGGCTCGAACTATTACAATCAGTTCAACTGCAACGATTGCCTCGACTATCCGCTGCTCTACACGCCCGGCATTCCGACGCCACGCAGCGGCTACGCGATCGAAGGCAAACAGGGCCAGGTGACGTTCGCGGGCTTCGACGCCATCGGCAGCGCGCGCAACGACAGCGCGCAATCGTTCAAGTGGGCGACGGGCGACCGCCGCTACGAGGCCATCTATCAGCGCGTCGGCGTCGACATGCCGGGCGTGCACGACCTCGCGCAATATTATCAAGCCGTCGGCGGCAATTATCACAATTTCAACTCGTACGTCACGCTCGGCAGCGAGAGCGGCACGCAAATCACCTCGCCGGGCGCCGGGCGTTACGCCGAATACGGTGCGAACATCTACACGCCAAAATCCGGCGTCTTCGCCGCCTACCACGTCGTCGGCGCGCAGTACGCGCCGTACGATGCGTTCAACCAAATAAACGACGCCAAAGGCCCGACGCTCTACGCGTACCGCGAGTTCGATTTCGGCGCGCACTCCTTCATTCAAAATTTTACCGCGAACGTTGACTGGGGCGATTTCACGGACCACGCCGGACAGCGGAACTACGCGTACGACTCGGCCTTCTTCAGCCTGAACACGCGTACGCAATGGACGCTACAGCTCAGCACCGGTTCGAGCTTTCTCCAGTTTCCGGGACGGCCGGGCGGCAACAACAATCAGAACGGCATCTATCTGGCATACGGTGCCAATACGTCTGCGCCGTCGAGCATCGCGTACAACGCCGGACGCTTCGGCGCGGGTTTTCTGCACTCGACCGATCTGCTGACGACCGTGCGCGTGACGCGCCGCGGCACGCTTTCGCTGGAAGTTTACAATACGGATCAGTCGCTCGATGCGGGCGGCTCGCTCAAACAGTCGCTGGAACGCGCCGGCTTCGGTTTGCAACTGGATCCGTCGCAATCGCTCGCAATCGGCTGGCGCAGGATCGTCGGCACCGGGCCGGTCTTCTTCGACGATCCGTCTTTTGTCGACGGCACGAATCTTTCGTTCGCGTACTACCGTCGCATTCACGGTGCGGAAATCTATCTCGCGTACGGAACGCCGAACACGCTTCGTACGCAACACGACATTCTTTTCAAAATCATTCGCTACATCGGAGCGGACAAAGGGACATAACTCTCACACACATCTAAGATTCATGAGGTATGCAATGAATATGAACGTTCACAAGATCGCTCTCGCGGGCGCACTGCTCGCGTTTGCAACTCCCCTCGCGGCGCTCGCTCAGTCGGCGCCGCAAGCAGCTCCGACGTTAACCACCGTGCTGAATACGCTCAGCCAAAACGATCGCGCGCAAGTGCGCAACATTTTGGCACTACTGGAATCGAAGCAGCTCGACAGCGAAACCGCCGCCACGCAGATCGACAGCTTCCTTACGGACAACGAGAGCAAATCCGTGCTCGCGCTTGCGCCGAAGGATGCCAATCAATCCGACGCCGGCGAGTACATCGTTACGCTCGCTCAGCCGTCCAAGTAACGCCCTTCGTTTCGGGCAGGATCGCCGCCGCGATGACGACCAGGCCGTACGCACACACGGCGACCGTCGTCATCGCGGCGCCGATTGCGTACTGCGCGGAAAGCGCGCCGATCAGCGCCGGCCCGAAGCCCGCGACGCCGCGCCCGAGGTTGTAGCAGAAACCCTGCGCGCTCGCGCGAACGTCCGCCGGAAACAACTCGGATAAGAACGCGCCGAACCCGCTGAAGATGCCCGAGGCGAAATAGCCGAGCAGCGGCCCCGCGATGTACAACTGCCACTGCGCAGTCACCAGCTCCAAGTACACCGGCACGAGAATTGCCGAGCAGACCGCAAACAGCGCGAACGTCGGACGGCGGCCGATCGCGTCGTTGACGTACCCCGCGCTTACGTAACCCGCAAAGGCGCCCGCAATCACGAAGTACAGCAAAGTTCCGGTGCTCACCGCCGGCAGATGCCGCTGCGTGTGCAGATATGCCGGCAGCCAGGTGAAGACCGCGTAGTAGCCGCTCTGCGCGCCGATCGCGAGAAGCGACGCGAACGTCGTGCGCATCCACAGCCCATGCGAAAAGAGCTTGTGCAGTGACAGCCGCCGCTGCGGCACGAACACCGGCGCATCGCTCACGTTGCGGCGAATGTAGAGCACCGCAAGCGCGGGCAGTATCCCAGTGAAAAACAGCACGCGCCAACCAAATTGCGCAGGCATCGCAGCGGCGACGATTTGAAACACGGCGTTCGCGCAGAGCCAGCCGATCGCCCACGCACTTTGCACGAAACCGAGATTGCGCCCGCGGCGTTCACCCGACGACCACTCGGCCACGAGTACCGCGCCGACCGCCCATTCGCCGCCGAAACCAAAGCCTTCGAGCCCGCGAAAAACCGCAAGTTGCGCATACGATTGCGCGAGGCCGCTTGCGAACGTGAACAGCGCGTACCACGCAATCGAAATCATCAGCGCTTTCGAGCGCCCGATGCGATCGGCGAGCATCCCCATCGCGACGCCGCCGATTGCGCTCGTTACGAGCGTGTAGGTCGCGAGCAACCCGCCCGCAGTTCTATCGACGTGAAATGCCGTAAGAATCGCCGGCAGCGCATACACGTAGAGATAGAAGTCGAACGAATCCAGGCCCCACCCAAGCCCAGCTGCAATGAGCGGCTTCATGCGTGCCGCTTCGCAGACAGTCCTACGTGCCCTTCTCGGCTCCGATGTAGCGGATCCATTTGACGTAGAACGCGGGCAGCGTCGAGAGATTGTTCGGGCTGCCGTAGACGACGTACCACTCGTTGTGCGCTGCGAGGAAATGAAACGCCGCACTCGCGTTCCCGGCGTTGATCTCGTCGAAGGTGGGCGTCTCGAACGCATTCGGCAGATTGCGGCCGACGATGCGCCGCGCGCCCAGGTCGAACGATGCATACCGGTTGAACTGCCAGTCGAGGCTGGCGCGTTCCAACCACTGCCGCGTGCCCGGTTCGAGCGCCGCGTACGTGCCGCCCGGCGCGTACGTGTTCTCGTCCGCCTCCAGCGAGAGCTTCAGCTGGCGCGTAAGTGGGCGCGTCGTCAGATACGACCAACTCGAGAGGGAGCCGTGATAATACGGGCCGCCCGCGTAGAGCAGCGAGGATGGCGTCGTGGTCTGCGTTTTATACCCGAGATAAAAGCCGTTCTGATTGAACGGCAGATACTGCCCGTCGAACGTCTCGTTCTTTTGATATCCGGCGAACACGTGCAGCGTCAGTTGACTGCGCAGGTCGAAATTCACTTGTCCGCTGTAGGCGTGAAACGACGGCGAGCCGCGGTGGTCGTTCTGCGCCACGAAAAAGTTGCTGTACGAAATATCCTGAAGCCAATTTTTCGGATCGAAGTGGATGGTGTGATTGACGAACAACGACACGCCGTTCACGTCCGGGAGCTGAACGAAGCCGTCGGCGGGCGCGAACTGCGGGCCGATGCGTTGGAAACTAAAGCCGTAGACCCCGTTTTTGTCCACGTGGCCCGCACCGTATTCCACATACCGCGCCTGCGACGGATCGGTCACGTTCGTGCCGCTGTCGAGGGCGGCGTTATAGTACACGAACATGTGCGTGTGCTGCCATTCGTAGCCGCTGAACAGGCTGGTCGTGACGTCGTTGAAGCCGGGCAGATTCACGCCGACGCGCTGCAGTGCCAGCGATTCGATCTTGTCGGAGTCCTGGATCGTGTAGCTCACCGCCTGCGCGTCGTCCGTGCGTCCGAAGCCGACGGCGTCGAACGCCGCGAAACTCATATGCCCGGCCGTGCCTTCGTAGGCGTAGCCCTGCCGGAAGGTGGGGATCGCCGGCGTATACAGCATCGTCGGGCAGTTCGTGCAACTCATCGTATCGTTGTAATGATTCGAGAGCTGCGTGAAGAACGGGCGCACTTCGCTGTAAAAGCGCGGAAATGCGCTGGGCGCGATCGTCTGCTGATCGATTTCGACGTTCGAATAATCCGGGTGGAACGAGGCGAGAAACGACGACGTCGCGGTTACGGGAAGCGCGAGGTCGGCGCCGATACGTGACGTGTTGCCGCCGTTTGCGGCATTCGTTGCTTCGCCGAGCGCGTAAAATTGTAAGCGCGGCTGCGGCCGGCCGCTTCGTGCGCCGCTTCCTGCCTCGACGCCGTCGAGCGTGCCCGCATAAGCGACCTCCGCGCCGTTGCGCTGCCCTTGCACGTGCTCCCACACGATGTCGCTGTTGGTCGCTTGCACGACGCGTTCGAACTGCGCTTTCCACGATTTCGAACCGCCCGCGCGCATGATGCCGAACGGAATCCGCATCGTCACGATGTAACCGTCCGGCGTCCGCGTTGCCACCGCCGTCCAATCCGGCGCGAACGCGCTATTCTCGCTCGAGGTTTGATAGCGGGCGCCGCGCGCATTCGCACTGAACGCGTAATGAAAGCCGCTGCTGCCCTGCGGCCACAGATCCACGGTGACGTTGTCGTCGTTGAGCACGCCCGGGCCGTTCGTTTCGGCATTGTCGGTGATCGTCGCGTGCTGGGTGACGACGAACGCGAGATCGAGCGCGTGGGCGTCCTGCGCGACGTACACCGTCGCCGGTTCGCCGCTGCGCTGATACGTGAAGTCGAAGTTCACGGGCAGCTGCTGCGCTTTGGCCCACGAACTGTCCACCACGCCTTTCATCGACGGAGGCTCCGCGAGCACCGGTACCGTCACGGCAAATGTATCCGCCAGCGCGGGACGGGCGGCAGCCATGACAACCAAGAGGCATAGCAGGCACACAACACGTTTCATCTTGCGTGTTTACTGCGCAGCCCGCTCCAAGGTTTCGCCGCGCTAGCGGCGCCGGCGGTCCTGCTCGAAGCGCTTGTCGATGCGTGTAAATCCTTCGTCCATGCGCGTTGCCAGGTTCGTTACGTGTCGCTGCAGCCGGTCGACGCGGGTATCGAGCCGGTTCACGTCACCGCGCAGTTGCGCAAGCTCGGTGTTCGTCTGCGTAAGCTCGCTTTTCGTCGCCATCTGCGCAAAGCCGGCGTATACCACATCCTGCAAACCGAGGATGGCATCCATGAGTTGTCCGGTCGTCGGCTGTTCGTGCATAGGAAGGGAGGCTACCCTACGCCTTTTGCCGGGATGTTTCCTTGACTTGTCCTCATAAGAGGTACCGACATGCTGGCGCCTCTTCTTCTGGCCTGGACGCTCTATCCCAAAGACGATTCACTCAGCGTCATCCGCGTGAATCTGCTGGGCTACGGCGCGTCGGATCGCAAAACGGCGGTGCTGTGCTCGCTGCAGCCGCGCAACTTCGAAACGTTCTCGCTCGTGCGCGGCGACGGCGCGGTCGTGTATTGCGGGCGAGCGCAAGCGCAAGGGCCGTACGGTCCGTGCGTTTCGACGTACCGTTTGGATTTTTCATCGTACGCGCGCGCCGGCGCGTACCGCGTAATCGCAGACGGCATTACCTCGCCGCGGTTTGCGCTGCGCGCGAACCCGTACCGCGGCGTTGCGGATACGCTGCTGAACTTTATGCGCGACGAGCGCTCCGGATACAATCCGCTCTTTCACGCGCGCGTGCACACGCACGACGGCATCGACGTCGACAACGGCAAGTTCTATCCCGTGAGCGGCGGCTGGGCCGATGCGGCGGACGAACTGCAGTACGTCGACACGTCCGCGACGGCAACGTTCGCGATGATGATGGCGTACCGCGATTTTCCGCACGCGTTTGCAAACGGCGGCGCGCAGGTTCGCAGCGAGTTCCGTCACGGGCTCGACTGGCTGATCGCGATGAACCCGCAGCCGGACCTGCTGTTCAATCAGCTCGGCGACGATCGCGACCACCGCACGTTTCACGTCTTCACGGACGACAGCACCGACTACGGCTGGGGCAAAGGCGGCCCGCGCCCGATCTATCCGTGCACCGGAAAACCGCAGGGTCTCTTCAAATACAAGAATCAATCGACGGGTCTCGCGTCGACCGCCGGAAAGTTCGCATCCGCGTTCGCGCTCGGCGCGCAGATCTACGCCAAAAGCGATCCGGAATTCGCGCGACTGCTGGCGCGTAAAGCGCGCGACGCATACCGCGAGGGCGAACTCCATCCGGGCGTCTGTCAAACCGCGCCCGCGACCGCGCCCTACTATTATATGGAAGCCGACTACGCGGACGACATGGAGCTGGCCGCGGCCGAACTCTACGCGCTCACTCACGAGCGGCGCTACTTGCACGAGGCGCTCGCGTATGCGGCGATGCAGCCCGTCAAACCGTGGATGGGCGCGGACGTCGCCGAGCACTATCAGTGGTATCCCTTCCTCAATGCCGGCCATTACGAACTCTGGCGCCTTGGTAACCACGCCGTCAAAGCGCGCATGGCCGCGTATTACCGCGAAGGCCTCACGCGCCTGGCACAGCGCTCGCACAACGCTTTTGCGATCGGTTTTCCGTTTCTCTGGGTTTCGAACGACCTCGCAATCGCAACGGCCACGCAAGCGTTGTTCTACCGCCGCATGACGGGTGACGACACGTTTCGGCCGTACGAAGACGGCGCGCGCAACTGGCTGTTCGGCGAAAACCTGTGGGGCACGTCGTTCGTCATCGGCGTGCCCGCGGGCGGACCATTTCCACAGCATCCGCAGTCGATCGAAAACCGGCGCTACGGTACCGTTCTGCGCGGCGGCGTGGTCGACGGCCCCGTCTACCGCACGGTCTACGAATCGCTCGAAGGCATCAAACTCGAGCACCCGGACAAATATGCGGCATTCAACACCGGTTTTGCCGTCTACCACGACGATTTTTGGGATTACTCGACGAACGAGCCCGTCATGTCCACGAGCGCCGATCTGGTGTATCTGATGGCCGCAGGAGAACAATGAGACACGTCATCTTTTTCGTTGCCGCGATCTTCGCCCCCGGCGCCGCCGCGCCGCACGCCGGACCCACGCCGCAGCCGCGCCCGTTCGGCAAAGGCCACGTGTGGTTTCATCCGACCGCGATTGCGCCGTACACGTTCGAAAACACGATCATCGAAGTGCACTTCGATTTCGACAAAGGCATCGTGTACGGACACGAAACCGCCATCGTGCATCCCAAACACGACGGCCTGCGCACGCTGCCGTTCAACACGCTCGGCATTCATTATCAGGCCGTGAGCGTGAACGGTGCGCCCGTGCACTACTCGTTCGATACGCAGCATCAACTCATACGCGTCGAACTGGCAAAGCCCGCGGCGGCCGGCGATCGTCTTTCGGTCGAATTCACGTATTGGGCGCAGCCGCAGCGCGGCGTCTACTTCATCCGCCCCGATAAAGGCTATCCGGACGTGACGCCCGAGATTTGGTCGCAGGGCGAGATGATCGACAACCGGCGCTGGTTCCCCACATGGGACGAGCCGAACGAAAAAACGCCGAGCGAACTGGCGATCACGGTTCCCAAAGGTTGGACCGCCGTCGCGAACGGCTCGCTGAAAACGCACCGCACCGACGTGTCCGCCGAATACTTCGATTGGGTCTCGCCGCATCCGAAATCGACCTATCTCATCGCGTTTGCGGCCGGTCCGCTCTCGATGCATCACACCGCGCTCGGATCGCTGCCGGTCGACTCGTACGTGCAGCCGCCGAAAGCCGGTTGGAACGCGCTCTGCTTCGGGGACACGAAAGACATCGTCGCGTACTATGCGC
The DNA here is from genome assembly GCA_036826275.1 of Vulcanimicrobiaceae bacterium. Classification (GTDB taxonomy): domain Bacteria; phylum Vulcanimicrobiota; class Vulcanimicrobiia; order Vulcanimicrobiales; family Vulcanimicrobiaceae; genus DATGJX01. The sequence goes on along the minus strand of DAISWS010000054.1, from coordinate 5,682 downwards.
AGATTTTGAACGTGCCGTTCCCGTGGGAGAAATACGATCAAGCGACGGCGGAGCGCTTTACCTACGGCGGCATGGAAAACGCGTCGATCACGATCCAAACCGATCGCGCGCTGCATCCGCCCATCGTCAATCTCGAATCTCCATGCGACGGCCTGGTCGCGCACGAGCTCGCGCATCAGTGGTTCGGCGACGATGCAAGCCTTGCCGACTGGTCGAACACGTGGCTGAACGAAGGCTTCGCGACGTACTTCGAAGAGCTGTGGGGCGAAAAGCATTTCGGCGAACGAGATTTCGAGTACGAGCGCTACGACGCACAGCAATCCTATTTCAACGAAACGAAGAATTACTTCCGCCCGATCGTTACGTACGTCTACAACGATCCGCTCGACCTGTTCGACGCGAGCGGTTACCCGCGTCCGGGCGAAGTGATCCACATGCTGCGCTACATGTACGGCGATGCCCGCTTCTTCAAAGCGCTGCACGATTACCTCGGCGCCTATCAGTACAAGAACGCCGACACCGCGCAGTTCTTCGGCGTCGTCGGCAAATCGCTCGGCACCGACCTGACGTGGTTCAAGGACGAGTGGTTCTACCGCGCGGCGTATCCGAACTACATCGTCAAGCAGCGGTACGACAAGGCGAGACACACGCTGACGCTGGATGTCACGCAAAAGAATCACGACGGGCGTCCCTTCCGCATGCCGATCGTCATCGAGGCATACGCGAACGGCCACGTCACGCGCGTCCGGCCGGTGATCGACAAGAATCATCAAGTCGTCACCATGAGCGGCGTCATGAGCGAACCGCAAATGGTCCTGTTCGATCCCAACAATAACGTGCTGCGCAAGCTCACGTTCCACAAATCCGTTGCGGCGCTGGCCTATCAGGCCGTGCACGCGCAACACGTCGGCGACCGCGAGTGGGCGCTCGATCAGCTCTCGAATTCGAAGGCGTCTGCGGCCGCGCGTGCGATACGCGAGGTCGCGCTGTTCGACCGCTATTACGCCGTGCGCGAAGACGCCGTCGGAGACTCCGCCGCTCTGGACGACGGCTCCACCGTTTCGGCGTCGTTGCACGATTCGGACAAACGCGTTCGTCTGGCGGCCGAAAGCGCGGCCGGCACGCTCAAACACGCGACGCCCGCAATTCTGGCAGCATTGCACCGCATGACGAGCGATGCGGACCCGAATGTCGCCGGCAACGCCCTATCGGCGCTCGGACAACTCAAAGCACCCGGCGCATATGCGCTGCTCACGTCCTCGCTCGACCGCACCTCGTTCCACGACATCATCGCATCGAACGCCCTGTCCGGTTTGGCCGCACTCGGCGACATGCGCGCCTTCGCACTCATTAAAGCGCGTACCGCCTACGGCACGCCGGAGAACGAGCGGAATGCGGCGGTCACCGCGCTCGCTCACCTCGCGGCGCACGCGAAGAAACCGAAGCTCGCGCTGGCATTGCTCGAACGGCTCGCGCAACACGATTCGCTCATCACGACGCGCATCGCGGCAACGCGCGCGCTCGGCGTGCTCGGCGATCCGGCCGCAATCCCCGTGCTCGGGCGCATCGAAGCGGACGACTCGCAACAAGCCGTACAAAGCAGCGCCTTCAACTCGATCTACGCAATCCACGACGCCGAACGGAAGCGCTGAACACAACGAAGCGGCGTCGCGCGCATGGGCGCGGCGCCGCACTCAGCGTTGTCTTCACGGCGGCAATGCCGAGCCGTGCGTTGCCTTGAAGCCGCGAACCTCCCGCTGACAAGAGCGCGGTTCAACGTCACGCTGCCTCCGGCGCCGCTGCGTCGATCATTTGGCGATCGCCGCGCCCACGTACGGCTCCGGCCGCAACGCAAGAGTCGCGCCCGGTAGGAGCTACCCCCGGTGCTGCCCCCGCACGGTGGATAGCGTGGATAAACTGTCGCGCTTTCGATGACTAAAGTCAATAGTCGAAAACTCTCGGTATTACGAGGGTTTTACTTATCGCTCGCCTGCTTTATAGACGCGCTCTAAATCGTCGGCCGCGTCGCGCGCGTGCTGGGCCAGCGCGCGTAATTCCCGTGCGATATTCTCGCGGTTATGCTGCAGAATATCGTGCCACATTGCATCGCTGGAACGGCTCAAACGCAAGAGTTCTTTTGCGGTAGGTCCCATGTAAGCGTCGGTGCCCGTCTTACCGGAACGCGCAAAGAGCGTCGCGAGAATCTGCGGCAGATGCGAGGTGAAGGCTACGATCCGATCGTGTTCGTCCGCCTTAATCTCGAACGGAATGGCACCGAACGCGCCGATGAAATCCACCGCTCGCCAATCGAGTTCGCGATCGCCCGTGGGCACGTAGAGCCACGTCTTGCCCTCGAACACGCCGCGCTTTGCGGCGGCTGGGCCGCTGCGTTCGCTTCCGGCCATGGGATGCGTTGCGACGAAATGCTTCACGCCGCGGGCAGCCGCAACGATTGGCGCTTTGACCGACGAGACGTCGATCACGAGGCGTGCGTTGCGTGGCGGAGCGACCCGCAAACGTTCCAGGTGCGCGATCGTTCCATTTATATGTGCGGCGATCACGATCGTATCGGCACGCTCGCTTATGGTTTCGAGCGTCGCCACTTCGTCGATCGCGCCGTGCTCGCGCGCTTGCCGGGCCGCGGCGGCGTCGGCGTCGAAGCCGATGACGTGCCATCCCAGTTCCTTGGCGCGTATCCCAATCGAGGAACCGATGAGCCCGGTACCGATGACGCCGACGATCATGACTTGGCAGCCAAGTCCGGGCGCAGCACGCGCGCGCCGTCTAGGTACGCGTGCTCGATCTGCGTTTGCGAGAGCGCCGTGTTCACGTGCATCAGCACGCGGATGACGCGCGGCAGCGCGCCGGGAACGTCGATCTCGCTGAAGTGCAGCATCGGTACGTGCACCCACCCCATCTCGCGAGCGCCGAGCGCCGGAAACACCGCGCGCAAATCCGGCGTCAGACTAAAAAGCACCGACGAAATGTCGTCCAGATCGATGTGATTGCGCTGCGTCATCGCCGACAACAACCGTTTGGTGGCTGCGACGATCGCCTCCGGCGTGTCCTCGTCGACCGTTATCGCGCCGCGTATGCCGCGTACTTTCATGCGATGCTCCTCAATGTGTCGAAAAACGACGGATAGGATACGCCCACGCATTCCGCGTCTGCAATGGTCGTGGTGCCGTCCGCGCCGAGCGCGGCAATTGCCGCCGCCATCGCGATCCGGTGATCGCCGTGCGGGATAACGGGCGCGCCGCGCAGCGGCTGCGGTCCGTCGATTGCGAAACCGTCCTCGAACGCCTCGACGTGCGCGCCCATCGCCCCTAGCAGCGCGGCGACGGTCTCGATGCGATCGCTTTCCTTGACGCGCAGTTCCGAAGCTCCGCGCACCTGGGTGCGGCCGTGCGCGCGCGTCGCGAGCACCGCGAGTAGCGGCAGCTCGTCGATGATTGCCGGCACGTCGTGCGCACCAAGCGTCACGCCTTGCAGCGCGCTGCTGCGCACGCGGATCGTGCCGACCGGTTCGGGCTCCCGGCGGCGCAGCACGGTTTCGACGTCCGCGCCCATGCGCCGGACCACTTCGAGAAAACCCGTGCGCGTCGGGTTCAGCGACACGTCTTTCAAGACCAGTTCGCTCGCGCCGGTCATGAGCGCCGCGGCGATCCACACCGCCGCGCTCGACGGATCGCCCGGGACCTCGACGAACGTCCCGCGCAAACGCTGCCCGCCTTCCACGGTAATCTCATCGTCGCTCGCGTGCACGCGTGCGCCGAAACGCGGCAACAGACGCTCGGTGTGATCGCGCGAACGCAGCTTGCCGCGCAAGCGCGTGCGCCCGTTCGCGGCCAGGCCCGCGAGCAGCAGCGCACTTTTCAGCTGCGCGCTCGCGACGGGCAGCTCGTAATCGATGCCTTGCAGATTCGCCGTTCCCGTAATCGCCAGCGGCGCCACGCCGGCGCCGCTGAGTGCGACGCGCGCGCCCATACGCTCGAGCGGTTCGGCGATGCGCCGCATCGGCCGCCGTGAAAGCGAGGCATCACCGGTCAGCCGAACCGTGCCGCCGTGCGCGGCGAGCACGCCCATGAGCAATCGCATCGTCGTGCCGGAGTTGGCGCAATCGATGTCGCCGCTCGCGCGCAGCGCTTCGCGCCCGCCGCCGTTCACGATGACGGCTTCTTCGTTGCGCTGAATCTGCACGCCGCACGCGTCGAGCGCGCGGATCGTCGCTGAAACGTCCGCACTGCGCGGAACCCCGGCAATACGCGTCCATCCATTCGCGATCGCCCCGAACAACAACGCCCGGTGCGCGATCGACTTATCGCCCGGCACGCGAACGACTCCACGCAACCGCTCGACACGCTGCATCTCAACGTTCATCACGCAATGACCCCCGCGCCTATGTCATCGTAGTCGAGTGGAACGCGTTCCAAATCGGCGACCACCTCCGCAAAATCATCGAACGTCAGCGCCTGCTCCTTGTCGCTCTTGGCCTCGGGCGGATTCGGATGCACCTCGACGATGATGCCGTGCGCGCCGACGGCTTTCGCCGCGCGGCAAAGCGGACGTATCCAGCGCCGCACGCCGACGCCGTGACTCGGATCGACCAGCACCGGCAAATGCGAACGCTCGCGCAGCACGGGCACCGCCGACAAGTCGAGCGTGTTGCGCGTGGCCGTTTCGAAGGTGCGAATGCCCCGCTCGCACAGAATCACGTTCGGATTGCCTTCGGCGAGCACGTACTCCGCGGCCGCAAGCAGCTCGTCGATCGTCGCGGACAATCCGCGTTTGAGCAGCACCGGTTTTCCGGTGCGCCCCACGGCTTTGAGCAGATCGAAGTTCTGCATGTTGCGCGCACCGATCTGCAGCACGTCGATTTGCTGCGCCATGCGTTCCACTTGATCGACGGTCATCACTTCGCTCACCGTCGGCAATCCGCTCGCGCGTCCCGCCTCCGCAAGCAGATCGACGCCTTCCCATCCGAGACCTTGAAACGCGTACGGGCTGGTGCGAGGCTTGAACGCGCCGCCGCGCAGCATCGACGCGCCGCGCGTTTTCACCGCGTGCGCGGTCTGCAATACTTGTTCGCGCGATTCGACCGAACACGGCCCCGCGATGATGACGAATTCACCGTCGCCGATCCGCACGTTGCCAACCTCGAGCGAACTGCCTTCCGGACGCGCCGGGCGCGACACGCGCGGAAGCGCACCACCGCCAACGTCTCCAACCACAATCGGCACCGGCTGCCACTTGTCATCGTGAGGTATCGAACGACCCTGAGCCTGTCGAAGGGGCACGGGTAACGCCCCCGCATTCACCGGCGCTCCCTCATGCGCATCGTAGCTGCCGAGCAGCGTAAATTGCACCGAGCGCAGCCGGACGCGTTCGAGGGCTTCGGCGACGCGCTCGTCGCGCTCGTCGCCTTCCATATCGACGTAGAACACGTGCTCGGTGCCGAAACCCAGACGCGGCTTGGATTCAATCTTCGTCAGATTCACGCCGCGCTGCGCGAACTCGGCCAAACAGGCGGCGAGCCGGCCCGGCGCATCGTCCAAGCTAAAGATGACCGACGCTTTGCGCTGCGCCGACGGCGCGAGCGCCGCGAGCGGATCGCTGCCGCTGGGATGCGGCGCGCGCACGATCAGAAAACGTGAGAACGTATTGGGATGGTCGCCGCAGTTG
>DAISWS010000053.1:12403-17011 GCA_036826275.1 Vulcanimicrobiaceae bacterium | reverse complement strand
TGCCGGTCAGGCTGCCGCCGCCGCCCACGCGTGCCAGAATGATCGCGCCTTTGACCGAGACGCCCATCGATGCCAGCTCACGGTAGTCTTCCGGTTTTCCATAGTTTGCATATACGATCGAGCCCGTCACGTCACCATCGGCGCTGTACGCGGAGTACGGTTTGCCGATCGCCGCATGATTTTGCGAGTACGGATCGCCTGGAACCGCCGGTTCGTACAGATCGAGATTCTGCGTGCGGGGCGATAGCAGCGTCAGCGTTTCCGTCGTGGGGTACGCGATCGCGACGTCGTACTCCACGAGTCGCGCGTTCCAACCCGCTTTGGCGAGCTGGTCGCGGAAGTAGAGCGCGGATCGCTTGTCGCCGGCACGACCCATCCGGTGCACGTACGATGCGAGGCCGAGCTCGTCACGCGTCGCCTGCGCCGCATTGGGTGAGGAATTGACGACGGTTTCGTACGTCCGTTCCGCCGCAGCCTGTGCGGGCGTGAATCCGCGAATCGACGCGGCGAGCATGACTGCGGTAATGGCAAGAAGCATGGGTGACGGATACGACGGGCCGATGCCCGCCTCTTGTGGAATGCGGCGTGCATGCGTCGCATCGTGCTCGGATGTGCCATCATCGCGGCTCTGTGCGGAGCCGTTCCCGCCGATACTGCGGTGCGCGGTGAGCGCGCGGAAGGCTGGCTGCAGCAAAGCCGCTCGCCGGTTTTAGCGACGCACGGAATGGTCGTTACGAGCCAGCCGCTCGCGGCACAAGCGGGATTACGCATTCTCATGCAAGGCGGAAACGCCATCGACGCTGCTGTCGCGACGGCCGCAACGCTGAACGTCGTCGAGCCGATGATGGTCGGAATGGGCGGCGACATGTTCGCAATCGTCTACATCGCCAAAGACCGCACGTATTACGTGCTCAACGCCAGCGGAACGGCTCCGAGCGGGGCAACGCTTGCGCATTTCAATGCGCTCGGGTATTCGCGCGATGCGAAGAATTGGGGACCCGGCTCCGGCATGCCGCCCGGCGGTATTTTAGACGTGACGGTTCCCGGCGCGCTCTGGGGATGGGACGCGATGCTGCGCCGCTTCGGCACGATGAAATTCGATCGCGTGCTCGCACCGGCGATCGATTATGCGCAGAACGGCTTTCCGGTCTCCGAACGCATCGCGCACGACTGGAGATTGCCCAACGCGTTGCCGTTGCGCGGGTGCTGCACGCGGCTAGATCCGGATTCCGTACGCACCTGGTACGTCCATGGAGCGCCTGCGCAATCCGGACAGATCTTCCGCAACCCCGCGCTGGCGCGATCGTTCAAACTGCTGCAGAAGTACGGCCGCGACGCATTTTACCACGGCGCGATCGCGCGCGCTATCGTTGCGAAGTCGCGTGCACTCGGCGGCACCATGACGCTGAACGACCTCGCGTCCTACCACGGAGAGTGGGTGCGGCCGGTCGACACCGTGTATCACGGCGCGCATCTGCTCGAATTGCCGCCGCCGTCTCAAGGATTCGCCGCAAACGAAGCGCTGAATATTCTGCAGGCCTGCGTGCCGGCGATCGTTCCCGGACAGTCACTTACGTCGCTTGGACCGGCGGATGCCGAGTACTGGCACCTGCTCGTGGAGGCCAAGAAACTCGCGTACCGCGATCTCTACCGGTACAACGCCGATCCTGATGCCGAACGCGTTCCGCTTTCGCGGCTGCTGTCGATGCGGTACGCGCAATCGCTTTGTTCCCGGATACATGCCGGCAGCGCCGCCGTCATCATGCCGCCAGGTCCCACTGCCGGCACAAGCGATACCATCGTGCTCTCGACGGCCGACCGCTGGGGCAACATGGTGTCGTGGGTCAACAGCAATTACGATGAATTCGGATCGGGCATCACCGTGCCGGGGTACGGCTTCATCCTGCACGATCGCGGTGCGCTGTTCACACTCGATCCAAAGAGTCCGAACGTGATTGCGCCGCATAAGCGGCCGTTCAACACGCTGAGCGCTGCGTTTATCAGCCGCGGCGCCAGTCCGCTCATGAGCTTTGGCGTGATGGGCGGCGACATGCAGGCACAAGCGCACGAACAAATCGCCGTCGATATCATCGATCTCGGCGCCAACGTTCAGCAAGCCGGTGATATTGCACGCTTCCGCCACGACGAGATATCCAATACGCTGTATCTCGAAGCGCCGCTCTACGATCTGCTCGGCGCGCGGTTGCGCGCGCTGGGTCACACCGTTCGTTCTTCGACTCGCGCACCGATGGGAGGCTATCAGGCCATCATGCGGCTGCCCGGCGGCGCTTATGCCGGGGGCTCCGATTTCGGTAAGGACGGCGAGGCGGTCGGGTGGTAGCGCCAAGCGCTCGTTCTTTTCCCCCCGGGGCCGATACTACAATTTAAGGTGTTGTCGCAACTGCAGGGATGGTTTGCCGACCAACTCCCCAACCGGCGCTTATATCCGCGCCGGCCTGGGCCTTTTCGCGTTTGGCTCGCCGGCGAGGGCGAGTGGCATCCGCTGATCGGCATGGACATCGCGGCGGGCGGAATCGGCGTCATGTCGCTTGCGCCGTTGCCGTGGGGTGGGGTCGCCCTCGCGGCGGAAGTGCTGAACCGGCGCATCGAATTCGCGGGCCAAAGCGTTTGGGTCCAGGAAGGCACCCTTGAAACCAAACGCGTCTGGCGCGGCGGCTTCAAAATCGGCTCTATCGGCGCCGAAGCGTGGCGCACGATACTCGATTTCTGTAACGCTTCGTTGCCGTCCGAACAGCATGTTTCGGAACCACCGATGGTGCGTGTGCCGCCCCATGAAGTCGAAAGGCTTGTGCCGGAGGCACTACGGAGCCGTATCGTCGACATGCTTTCGAAAGTGGACCGTGTGACGCTGCTTGGCCCCCAACCGAGCTTGCAGTTCTCGTATGGCGGCGTGGTTCATCACGGCGATAGCCTGCGGCACAAAATGATGGTCGCATCGAACACCGTCGCGGCCGACAATCGCGTACATGGGTATGAGACGGTGTTCTATTTCGACGATGAATTCAATGACGTCACGATAGACGGCGGCTAACTTCCCAAGCAGCATTGGTACCAAAAAACCAATGATCTTGCCTTGACGACCTATTCCCACCGGCAGGTGTACGGGTAGTTTCTGTGGCGAGATGTTCAAACGGGTTGTTGCTCTGCTACTGTGCGCGGCGATGCCGCTGCCGGCCCTCGCGGAAACCCATGTAATCGCGCAACTCGGCACTGCGCCGCTGATCGGCCAAGTCACGTCCACGGCGCAGCTGCAGGGTGATATCCACCGGCAGCGCGAGATTTTTGCCGCTGCCGGCGATGGCCTGGGCCTGACGCCGAACGAATTCGCAACCTTCGAGCAGCGAATCGACAGCGGCCGGCTCGCGTACGTCACGATTCCGCGGCACCTTGATGCGATGTCGTGGCGCAGCGGAAACCGCGTGCGCGTGCTTTACGACGTCGTGATACCGGCGAATACCAAGGGCTGGGAAGTCGACATCGACGAGCCGGGAGAAGTGGTAGCCCTTTTCATCCCAAATAAATGCGGTAATCTCTCACTCGTGCGCCGCCAGGTTCCGCTCGTTGCGAAGGTTACGCCGGCTGAGAAGCCGTTGACGCCGGTCATAGCGAGCGCAACCGAAACCATTCCCGCGCCGGTTCCGGCTGCAACGCCGCTGCCGTATGCGAACTTGGGGATCGCCCAATCGCCGGCCCCGCCGCACCACACGAACGCGTGGCCGCTGCTGCTGCTCCTGCCGCTGGCCGCAATGTTGATATCGCACGGCCATTCGCCGGTCAGCTCCTCGCCAATCGTGCCCGCTCTTCCGGCGCCTCCGGCGCCTCCAGTGGTCTGTCCGACGCCCGCGCCGTAGTAGAGCACACCGCGGGGCGGTTCCAGGGAACGGGCGGCGAATCGTAGCCGTCGCCCATGGCCAAACTGTATTTCCGCTATTCGGCGATGAACGCCGGCAAGTCCACCGCGCTGCTGCAAGTCGCCCACAACTATGAAGAAAACGGCCGGCGCGTCGCGATTTATACGGCAGCCATCGACAATCGCTACGGCAAGGGCGTCGTTACGTCGCGGCTCGGTCCGCAGCGCGCCGTCGAAACGTTCGACGAAGAAACCGATTTCTTCGCGCGCTTTTCGCGGGACCGCGATCTCTCGTGCGTGCTGCTCGACGAAGCGCAGTTTTTACAGCCGCAGCAAGTCCGGCAGTTGCACCGCGTGGCGCACGTGCTGAACATTCCCGCCATCTGTTACGGCATTCGAAGCGATTTTCGCGGCGAGCCCTTTCCCGGTTCGGCGTATTTGCTCGCGCTGGCGGACAGCATCGAAGAAGTCAAAAACATTTGCAGTTGCGGGCGGAAAGCCACGATGAACGTGCGGGTGGACGAACACGGCAACCGCATTACGACCGGCGAACAGATCGCGATAGAGGGCGAAACGCGCTACGTGCAGATGTGCGGCGCATGCTTTTACCGGTTGGCCTAGCGGGGAGAGTTCGGTCAGGCGCCTGACTCCTTTGAGGCAGGGCGGAAAAGCAAGGGTAAGAACTGTTACGAGCCGACTTTTGTCGGATTCTTACTTGCACTCTTGTTAGGAGCAAC